>NZ_JBHSLU010000082.1:0-245326 GCF_042655245.1 Allobosea massiliensis
CGGCGCTGGTGCGCCGCCTGCAGAGCGAGAACTGCGAGATCGTCACGGCCGGCCGCAGCGATGTCGACCTGCTGCGACAGGAACAGACCGAAAACTGGCTGGAGACGAATTCACTTACATTGACCAGGAATTCGACATCGCGGAAGCGAATTTTGAAAACACAATTGCGGCGGCTCTCCGATGTGCGTGAAAACGGAAATCATCCTGGCTGCGTCGGAAGATGTATTTTTCGATTTTGTGCGCGCTCCGATGGGTATTTTAATTATAAGAAACGTCCATCTATAGTAGAATTGTCTGTATATAAAAATGTAATCACTGTAAATAATTATAGAAATGATATAAATTCAATCGGCAATATCATGCTGCGGTGATTGAAATTCGCGGTTGAGGATTATTTGTATGAAAATTAGCATCATAACTGTGTGCTACAATTGTTCCGATGTGTTGCGCGGGTGTCTCGAGAGTGTGGCGAGGCAGACCTATCACGATGTCGAGCATATCATTGTAGATGGCGCTTCCACCGATGCAACAGTGGATGTGGCTCGGCAATTCCCGCATGTTGCGAGAATTCTCTCTGAGCCGGACCGTGGGATTTACGATGCGATGAACAAGGGTATCGCGCTCAGTACTGGCGACCTGATCTATTTTTTGAACGCTGATGACATTCTCGCCTCAGACAGCGCATTGGCGGACGCCGTATCTTTGATTGAGAAAGATCCGGCGGGCGACGTTTATTATGGCTGGCTTGAGGTTCGCCCTTTGAAGGGGTCGTCAGTCGTGTACAAACCGCTGGGCCCCAGCCATGCTGCGGAAATCATGGTTACGGGCTGCCTTCCACACCAATCTACCCTTGCGCGCAAAACGGTATTCGAAAAAACCGGTGTATTTGATCTTTCTTATCGTTTTCATGCGGACTACGATTGGTTTATCAAGGTAATAGGCGACGATAATATAGTATTAAAATCTCTTGATTGCGCAATTGGATCGTTTCGAGAGGGCGGTGCCTCTTCTCAATTGGAGAAGGGGCAGCCAGAGGTTTTTCAAATTCAGGCATCTGCGCCGATCTATGCGTCTCGCGAGTGGGACAAGCGACGAATCGAGCTACTGCAGGAGGCTTGGCTTGCCGCCCGAATCGAGAACGGGCATCTGCGTGCAGCGCTGGATCAGTCACGCGGACACCTTCAGAATTCCAGCATCGGCAGGTTTATCAGAAGCCTGACTTGGCGAGACAGGCTTCTAAATCTGCTGCCCGCCCGCAGCCGATACGCTTTGGGGCGCGTATGGCGGTGGTTCGTGCCAAGATGAATGGTGTGGAGACACATGGGCTAATGGCAAGGCCCCTGCGGCTGGTCATCGATTTGCGGTGGATGATACCGGGGACCGCGGGAGGTCTGGAAAACGTGGCATGGTGCTTTCTAGAGCGCTTATTTAGCGCCCGAGAATTCGCTGATATCACGTTGATCGTTCCGGGCGAGCTTGTGCGCCGGTTGCGAATGATCGCGCCAGCACATATCCGTCTGACGTCGCGCGATAGCTTTCAGTGGGACATGTCGTGGCTCCTGCAGCGCATCGGAGTACGTCAAGCACGGGATTGCGATCGCGATATTTTTGACATCGCATATGCCATGAACGGCCGGATACATCCGGACCTGATGAGCACCCCAACCGTCGTTATGATGGCCGACTTGCAGCACTTCGTCCTGCCACAGCTCTTCGACTTAGCGGAGCAGCAGGACCGAGCGCAGGCCAGCATAGAGGCTGCGCGCTGCGCAAGATTGCTTTTAACGATATCGGATTTTAGTCGAAGCGAGATCGCCCGAATTTTGAAAATTCCTTCCGATCAGGTCCTGGTGGCGCATTTGGCCCCTGACGCGGTTTTCGAGAGGGAGAATGATAGATCTGCTGAAGAGGCAATTGTGGCCCGCTATGGGCTCAGTGACACGCCCTACTGCCTGCTGCCCGCTCAGCTCTGGCAACACAAAAACCATTCCGCCGTTATTTCTGCGCTTGAGATCATTTTGGCGCAGGGTGGAGATGCCCCTCTTCTCATCTGTACTGGTGCAGATAGCGGCAGTTTCGCCGAACGACTAAAGGCTGACACGGCCAAATCTCCTGTGGCGGCGCATGTTCGGTTCCTGGGGCGTGTGCCTCGCGAAGATCAGCCGGCGCTGTATGCTGGGGCTCGGGCACTTGTGTTTTGCTCTCTCTATGAAGGCTTTGGGATGCCGGTCGTTGAGGCGATGGCAATGGGCTGCCCAGTGATCGCTGCCAACAGCTCGGCTCTTCCAGAGGTCGCTGGCGGAGCGGCGATACTCGTGTCGGGCGATGACCCCACCGCGATCGCAGCCGCGATCCGGCAGGTCAGCACAGATGACGCGCTGCGGGCACGTCTTATTGTGGAAGGGTTACGCCGTGTCGCGCAGTTTTCATGGCAGCGGCATTTTGAGGATGTAATAGCCGCGCTCTGGCGGGCCGACGGGCGCGGGACGCCGGATTTGCAGATGCGGTCCACCGTCCCGGGCAAATTTTCTCTGCCGGTGCTGGGCACGTCATTGTCCGCGAGGTTGAGTGAGAGCATCTATCCGAAGCTGAGGCGGGAGCTGCTGATGCATATCCGGCGCTTGCGGAAGTCCTTCTACGGCGCGCGCGATAGGGGCTGATCCGGCCACCGTCGGGGTCCGTAGGGCCGTTTAGGGCATTCTTGCCCCGCAACTATTCCTGCAAACGGAGAACACCTTGTTCGCGACGGCTGTCAAGCGGTGCGGGGATGGTGAATGGATCGTTCGTACGGCGGCGCGCACCGATCCACGCGATCCCTACCTTACCGACATGTACATCTTCATTCACGGCCCATTCAAGGCGTAGACGAAACACCGGCGGAGACGTAGCAACATTTCGCGGGACTTGCCTAAGTGATGATTTGAGCCGATCTCAAGATTGCCGATCAAAGAAACGCTCTACGGGAACGAACAGGCTGAACCGTGAGCGCGCCGCAAGCCCGCACCGTAGGAGTACATCGAATCGTGCCGGCGCAAATTTCAGTTGTTACCGCTACGCTCAACCGTCGCGAGATGCTGCGACGCGCAATCGACAGCGTGTTGGCACAGGGGCTTAATGGCGTCGAGCACATCGTCGTCGACGCCATGTCTACCGATGGCACAGTCGAAATGCTGGCTGCCTACCCGCATCTGATCGTCATCCGAGAGCCGGATGATGGCCTTTACGATGCATGGAATAAGGGCGTCGCCCGCGCGGGTGGCAGGATTATCTGCATCCTGAATTCGGACGACGAGATTCCGTTGGGAGCTTTCGCCGCAGTGCGTGATGTGCTGGCAGAGGCTCCGTCGCTCGATATGATTTCGGGACCGGTAGAGCTCGCGGTCGAAGGATGGGACAATGAGATGCGCATCGTTGATGACCCGCGAATTCTGGCATTGCGAGAGCAGGATATCGGGCCAGGCATTCCAATTATCAATGGCCGCTATATGTGCCGCGAACTGATGGCGCGGGTCGGGCTCTTCAACCAGCACTTCCCGCTTGTGGCCGACCGTGATTTCCTTCTTCGGGCTTTGCTGCTGAAGCCGAGGAACCGGGTGATCGATCACCCGCTCTATCGTTATCGAGAGCACGCTCAGTCGCTAACAATGTCAGGCCGTTCCGCGACAGGCCGCCTCACAGCGGATTGCTTAGCTGCCGCCACAGACGGGCTTGTGACGGCCACGGGCAAGGTCCGTCGAGAAGCTTACGCGCGCTGGCACGCATGGGCCGTTTTCTATGCGATGGTTCATGTCTTGAGAGCGCGAAATTTCGGCGCCGCGATACCAATCGCGACCGGCGCCTTTCGACGCGACCCGATCTGGCCGCTACGCTTGCCGCTCCAGCTCTGGCGGCATGTCCACGAGCGCGCGGCTCGGCGGGGGCGAAAGGTGGACAGTTGCAACGCATGAAGGTGTCGGTTGTGATCCCGGTCTTCCGGCGGCAGCATCAGGTCAATCACGCTCTCCTTTCGCTCGCGGACGAGGCCACCCTGATCGACGAGGTCATCGTGGTGGATGACTGTTCGCCGGAGCCGATCGCGCTCGATATTCCCGATATCCTCGCTGGGCGGGTGAAATGCCTGCGCTTGCCGTCGAACCTCGGTGCCGCCGGGGCGCGCCAGGCAGGGGTCGACGAAAGCAGGAGTGACCTCGTCGCTTTCCTCGATTCCGACGATGCGTGGCTGCCGGGCAAACTCGCAGCACAATTGCCGTTATTGCGCGCAGGCGATCCGATGCTGGCCGTGGTTTGCGGTTGGCAGGACGTTCCTCTCGGATCTGGACGCGAGCCAAGGACGCGCATTCCGCGGCCCTCTTCGGATCCGGCCGACTTCGCTAGCGGCTGCTGGTTCTGTCCGGGGTCGACGGCGATTATGCCGCGCGATCTTTTCCAGAAAGTCGGTCCCTTCGATCGACGGCTGCGCAGGCTGGAGGACCTGGATTGGTTCCTGCGTTTCGCCCTCGCGGGCGGACGGCTGGAGGTCGCGGATGTCTGCGGTGCGCTGGTCGCTTGGGAGCGCAGGAGCAATTTCCCGGCGGTCGACTGCGCCGCACAAGTGATCGATGCCAAATTTGTCGGAACGCGGGTCCTCGATCCGATCGCTGAACGAAGGCTCGGTGCATGGCTTGAGGTCGAGCGGGCCAGAGCCTTCTGGACGACGAAGCGGTGGTGGCAACGTTTTCCCGCAGCCATGATGATGGCATCGTCCCAAATCCGTTGGCCGCGACGCCACCTCGTCCAGATGGACGACTGGTGGACAATTCGCAGCCCCCGGCTTCCTGGCGCGGAGGCGCGTCTCAGGCTGGGGCTATAGGGGAAGCATCTTCCGCTTCGGCGTCACCGTGCGGCGGCGCGGCGGGCAGATTCCGCCGCGAGCAACTTCTCAACGACATCGAACATCCGTGTTTCTGCGGTCCAGCCAAGCAGCCGCTTCGCCTTATCGGGATTGGCGCGGCTGATTATGATATCCGTGGGGCGGCGGAATGCATCGCTGATCCGCACATGCTCGCGCCAGTCCAAGCCGACGGCGGAAAATGCCGCAGCAACGAAGTCCTGCAGCGAATGCGTCTCACCAGTGGCGATGACGAAATCCTCCGGTACATCCCTGTCGACCATCCGCCACATGGCATCGACATATTCCGGCGCCCATCCCCAGTCCCGCGACATATCGAGGGAGCCGAGTTCCAGGATGTCCGTCTTCCGGTCACGGATGTCCAGAACTCCATGGACGATCTTCTGGGTCACATAGCGCTTCGGGCGCATCGGCGACTCGTGATTGAACAGTATGCCTGAGCAGGTGAAAAGGCCGTACGCCTCGCGGTAATTCGCGACAGCCCAGAAGGCCGCGGCTTTGCCGACGGCATAAGGACTGCGCGGGCTGAACGACGTCGTTTCGTCGGCCGGCTTGTCGTTGGTGTTGCCGAAGCACTCGCTGGATGAGGCGTTGTAGATGCGGGAATCCAGGCCGAGGAAGCGCACGGCTTCCATGATGGTGATCGTCGCATGCATGATGCTGTCGATCGTCTCGACCGGCTGCTCGAAGGAGAGGCCGACCGACGATTGAGCGGCGAGGTTGAAGATGTAACGTGGCCTGACCGCCTTGAGAATGGCGGCCACGCTGCGGAAATCATCGGGGGCGACCGAGTGAAGGCGTACCCCCTCAAAAATGCCCATCGCCTTGAGGCTGGCGAAGCTTGCGCTTTCCTTGTCGCGGGAGGAGCCGTGGACGGACAGGCCGCGCGCTAGGAGAAGGTCGGCCAAATAGGCCCCATCCTGGCCTGAAACGCCGATGATCAGCGCAGCGCTTTGGTCGATCTGCATTCTCAGGTCCTGTTCGTGTCCAGGCTGTGGCCCCGGGGCCGGAAAGGTCACCCAGTCAGTATCAGCGATCCGAAGGGATGTCGCGCAATGCGCTGTCCGTCGCTGCGGCCAATGTCCGGCGCCGAAGCCCATCCGGGCCGGGGCACGCGGGAGAGCCCCTGTCTTCTTGGCGGGGCTGACGAGCAGGCGCCCCACAGGGATCAATTGGCTGCTATGTCGTGCCACGATCCGGATCAGCTGTGGCGTTTGCGCAAGGCTCCCATCGCGGAGGGCGTGCTATGGTTGCGGAGACTCCCCAACGCTTCAAGATCGTCTCATGCCGTAGCGCGCAGGCAAGTTCGCGATACAGTAGTACTCCGGGTACACGCCTCGATGAAAGACCTGGACAGTCTCGGTCTGGCAGCTCTCGCCAAGCAGGTCTCCGGCCTCGGTAAGTGGCGCGATGCGCGCGGCATAAGCGCCATGCTCGAACTCCATCGGCAGGTCGATGTGCAAAGCCACTGCCTCGGCGCCCGCCAGCGGGACGCGGGTCGCATGTTCCAGCTCGAAGACCTGCCCCGATACCACCCGGTCCAGCCGATCGACAATGTCGACCTGTAGCCGTGGCAGGCCGGTCTTCGGCGGGCCATAGATCACGGCCTCAATCTGCGCCGGAGCCCGCATCTCGAAGAGCGAGGCAGAATGTCCTTTCGCGTCGAGAAAACGCGCAGCCACGACTGACCAGGTATCGGGAGGAGGTAGCACCATTCCGCTCAGGGCGTTGCCGACGATGGCGGCGGCCGTTCTCGTCGCGGCAGGAGCTTCGTCGCCAGGAGCCGCTGGAGTGGGTCCGTGCTCACGCCGCAGATAAAGATCGGCGACGGCATCGACATTTCCCTCGGCGATCACCTGTCCGCCGTCGAGCGCGATGGCACGATCGCAAATCGTTTTTACGGTTCCGATGCTATGGGACACGAAAAGCATGGTCGCGCCGCCGTCCCGCAATCGGTTGATCGCCGCGATGCATTTCTGCTGGAAGAAGTAGTCGCCGACGCTGAGAGCCTCGTCGATGATCAGGACATCCGGTTCCAGAAACGCGTAGAGCGCGAACGCGACCCGGACCAACATGCCGGAGGAGTAGAATTTCATCGGGACATCGAAGAATTCGCCGATGTCGGCGAAGGCCTCGATGTCCCTCATGCGGTCGCGCGCATAGTCTGGCGGGAAACCGAGCAATGCTGACGAGACATGGACATTGGTCCGACCTGTCAAATCGAGATTCAACCCGGCCCCGAGTTCGAGCAATCCGAGCACGCGCCCGCGCGTCTCGGTGAAGCCGGTTGTCGGCTGCATCACGCCGCAGACGATCTTCAGCAGAGTGCTCTTGCCCGAGCCGTTACGGCCTACCACACCATAAGCCGAACCGGGCTTCACCTCGAAACTGACGTCCCGAAGCGCCCAGGATGCCGTCGATTTGTCTTGTGGGGCGCCGAAGAGCCCGTGAGCGATGCGCGCGCCCGGACCAGGCCAAACTCGGAAGCACTTGCTGACGTTCTCGACCTTCACCGCCGGTTGGGCGTGATGTTCCCCCGCGTCGAGCAGATTGGTGGGCGGGGCCATCACAGTGCCCTGCAGGACATGGGCGTGAACACGATGCCACGCCGGTGGGCGAAAATGGGATTGTCAACGATTGAGATGGTCGCAGCGTTCACGCGCGTATCGTGCCAGACCGGATTGCTTGCATCGTCTGGATCGGCTTCGCCGGCCGCAAAATTGAACACGTAGCGGCCCGGAGGAAGCTGGAGTTCGAGCGACAGATCGACGATCATCTCGTCGCCGACATTCACCTCGCCAAAGCGTAGCTTTTGGTTCGTAGTGCTGGCCGCCCAGATGGCACGACCGTCGCTGTCTGCGATCTGAACGCCGAAGTTTGCGAATCGCACGGTCCGCTGTCCACGTATCAGTGCCTGAATGATTAGCTGGTCGCCCGTCTTGAAGGTCTGAGCCGACTGGCCCTCTGTGTCGGTCATACGCAAACCGAGCAGTCGCAGCGCCGTGCCACCTGTGGATGGCGCCGTAGCGATCACATCGTCCGCCTTTATGAGCGCGGCTTGCGCCATGAATTCCTCGGACGCAATGTTAGGTTCAGCCTTGATAACCGATATCGCTCCGTCCACGGCCGAATCGTCGTAACCGTCGCAAGTATGGTAATGCGAGACCATATCACTTGCGGTCCCGCGCATCACCACCTTGCCTTTTTCGAGGATGATCACCTCCTCGCAAAGCTCCTGCACGGCTGACGTATCGTGACTGACGAACACGATCGTCGTCCCGCGCTCCTTGATTTCGCGAATGCGTTTGGCGCATTTTTGCTGGAAGAAGAAGTCACCGACGCTGAGTGCCTCGTCGACGATCAGCACATCCGGCTCCAGATTGACATAGAGCGAGAAGGCGAGGCGGACGAACATTCCCGACGAATAGGTTTTCACGGGTTTTTCGAAGTAGGCGCCGATGTCGGCAAACGCCTCGATCTCGGCCAACTTCGCTTGGATGGTCGCCGGCGCGACGCCGAGAAGCGTGGCGCTGACGACGACATTCTCGCGGCCCGTCAGTTCCGCATTGAACCCTGCGCCGAGCTCGAGCAGCGCGAGCACGCTGCCGTCGAGAACGAGCTCACCCTCGGTGGGGCGCGTCACGCCGGTCAGCACCTTCAACAAGGTCGACTTGCCAGCCCCGTTGCGCCCGATCACCCCGAGGCAGGCTCCCTTGGGCACGGAGAGATCGATATCGCGCAGCGACCAGATTTCGATGGGCGGCCGCCGGCCGGGATTGAGAAAGGACGGCACGAGCCTGTCGATCGCGCTGCGGTAAACGCGATAGAGCTTGCCGATACCGTCGCCGCGCACGACTGTCTGCGTCACAGCACATCTCTAACGTCGGTCCGGAAGCGGCTGAGCACAAGATTGCCTGCAGCCAGCGCAGCGACAGCCCAGAGCAGCGCTGCGATCCAGAGACTGATGGGGCCGGGGCGGCCGTAGATGAACTGTTCTCGGATGAGCTCGATATACGGAAAAGCCGGGTTGGCGTACTGTGCAGAATGCAGCCATGACGGCATCGCCGTACTGGCATAGGTGATCGGCGTCAGCCAGAGCCAGGCTTGGGTCGAGATCGTGACGATCTGGTGCGCGTCCCGTGCGAAGACGTTGATCGTGCCGAGCAGGGCCCCCATGCCGAACGCGAACAGCATCATCAGCAGTCCGACGACGGGCACGAGGAGCCAGGTCCAGCGTGGCCAGAAGCCGTAGAGGAACGCCGCGGCGATCAGTACCACGAGGTTGATGCAAAGCAGGATGCACGAGCCGACCAGCGTCCGTGCTAGGAAGACCTCCTCGGGGATCGACAGTTTGCGCAGGTAGCCTGCATTGTCGACGAACGCCCCTGTTCCACGTAGAAGCGCGTCAACGAAGCTCAGCCAGGGCAGCAGGCCCGAACATAGGAAAAGGATGAACGGGATCGTTTGCCCGCCGCTGGGTTGGAAGCGGGCGGGCATGATGACCGTGAAGACGAAGCTGAACACGGCGACGAGCATGATGGGGTGGATGACGTTCCACATCAGACCCAGGCTGGTGCCGGCGTATTTATATACGAAGTCCTGCAGAGCGTTGCTCTGGATATAGCTGCGATATTGGAGCAGAAGCCGCCAGGATGGAAGAGATTGGGCTTCCGCTCGGTTGATCGTTGTACCTTGCATTTTATTGCGACTGGAGCCAGTTCGTATCAATGTCTCTGCGTACGCAGACGATATTCTGGTACGCGAAAACTTCCATGAAGGTCGGATCGTAGGTGGCGAACTCTAGTACCGAATCCGGAAGAAGCCGGAAGATACGATAGTTCGGCAGCATTTCGAAGAAATCTTTCATGAACACTCGGGCGATGACGTTCATTTCATTGAACTCGAACTGAATGACATCGACCTTGCCAGCCTCGAGCAGCGCCTTGGCACCGCGCAGCACGGCGAGCTCATGCCCTTCGGTGTCGATCTTGAGCAGGCCGATATGGTTCAAGCCCTGAGCAGCGGCGAAATTGTCGAGCGTCAGACACCGCACCATCGTCGGCGCTGCTTTGCGGTGGTGCACGCCTTCGATGACTTCTCGATAGAGAGACGCGTGCTGTGAGCCCTGCTCGTCCTCATAGTCGAAGATTTCGATCTCGCCATCGCGGTCTCCCAGCGCGAGTTGATGCGCAGTTACATCGAAACGGCCGGCGACGTCCTTCAGAGTGGCGAACGACACCGGATGCGGCTCGAGGGAATGAATCGTCGCATCGGCGCCGATGCCGCGCGCCAGCTCGCAGAACTGCCCGCTGTTAGCCCCCACATCTATAACGAGCGCTCGTGGAAATTCACCGAAAAACCTGTTCAAAAAGCGGCTTTCGCCACTGATATCAGAATTCTCGTAATTCAGTACACCGACCGCTCGCAGGCCCTCGCGATATTTCATGCCGCGATCCCATTGACTGCCGTCGGGAGGAATGATCCTTTTGAAGGCCAGATTCACCGCCTCGTTCTGCCGATTCAGTGACTGCTGTAGGTGGGTGACGCTTCGTTGGATTCGCGACATGGTGGCCGCAATCTGCTTCAACTCACCGCTTTGCTCATCCGCCCTGATGGAAACAGCGGCAACCTTCTGGCCAAGTGCTTCCACCCGCTCCGAGATCGCTGCGGTCTGCTGCACGACGGTCGCCAACTGGTCTTCCCAACCGGTTAGCTTTTTCTTCAATGCCGATAGCAATTTCAATCTCTCACATGCTCGACGGCGTGGAACGAATCGTTATCAGCGGTTTCTCAGGCCAGCTTTGCGCAACGCGGCAACAATCACGTCGCGCAGCTTCCAGAACGGGCTATTCCTCATTGCCGCCATTTCGGACAACGCGTTCTGAAGGGCCTGGCTATGGGCAACATGCATCGCTCCCGCACGGGAGTTCGCGCCATCGGCGCTTGTGTCAACACGCGCGGAGGCGATCGAAAGTCCTTGTTCCTGCATCGCGCGTTGCATCGCGCGGAGCTCCTTCCATGCCGGGCCTGGCCGCGGCACCTCGCGCCTGTCGAGCTTGACGATGGTTTCATCCAGGGCCTTGGCCATTTCCTCGGCCATTCTGTGGAAGCTGAACGAGGCGGCCTGAGCCTTGCCCTTCTGGATCAAGTCGGCTCTGACGCCGCTATCGTAGAGCGATAGGATTGTACGGGCCATGTCCGACGGGTCGTTCTCGTCGACATAGATGCCCGCCTCACCGACGACCTCTGGCAGCGACGAGTTGCGGCAAACGATCGCGGGAGTGCCGCACGCCATGCCTTCGAGGGGCGGCATGCCGAACCCTTCGTATAGAGAGGGATAGAGCACGGCGTGAGCACCGCCGTAGCACGCGACCAAGTCGGCGTCAGAGAGCTTCATACGCCGGAATTCGACGCCCGCTCCTGCCTGGAGCAACGCCGGCTCGATCATTTCATGGCCCCCGACGCAGACCAGGATGGGGCGCTGCGCGGCTGGAATTTGAGCGAGCGCCTTGACCGCGAGAAGTCCGTTCTTGTGGCCGTGATAACCGAGCCGCTCGCCGACCATGACGACATATGGCTTGCCCACCAGGTCATGGGCCATCTTGAACGCCTCGATCGTCTCCTCTGCCGGCGGCGCGAAGACGTCGGCCGCGCCGACGTAGACGACATGCGTAGAGCCTCGCGCGATCTCGGGATAGAGATGCTCTAGGTCCTTCGCCGAGTTCGACGAGATCATGGAATGCGCCGAGGCGTGAAGGATGGAGCGTCGCTTCTCCTCCCAGGTCTCGTCATCCATCGGGTATTTCAGCATCTCGGGGATCATGTCGTAGCCGCTGAAGAACGAAGGCGTCTCCAGCGGCGACGAGTAGTAGGTCGAGACGAAGAGGTCGGCGCCGAGCTGGCGGCAAACTTGTTCCAGGTACTGGCTGTCGCGCGCGGTGTGCGCATAGTCATGACGCGCGATCGACCAATAATGCACACCGGGAAGGCGGGGCGCTGTGCCGGCTCTGTCGAGCACGACCACATTGTCTATGTAGCCGGACTTCACCCACTCGGAGAGCATGTTCTCCCAGACGCGGCCGATCCCCGACGAGAGGTATTGCCAGAAAATTCCGTCCACGACGATGCGGGCGTTCTTTCCGGCTTTGGGATTCACGACGCCGCGGCCATCGAAATGCCAAGCGCCGGTCGCTGCATCTGGTCGCGCCAGGGGCTCCACGCCGTAGAAGGCAGGCGAGTCGACCATCGTGTTGTCGCTGACCCAGGCGAAATAATGCTTCAGCAGGACCGGGCCGGTCTGCTCGTTCAGGTTGCGCCACATCTCCGTGGCGCCCTTGTAGCCGTAATACTGTTCCTTGAAGGACAGCTGCGCCGGCGTCGCGTAGGCGAAATGATGGAACACGACGCCGGCGCGCTCCATCTCGTCATGCGTGAACGGGTTCTGGCCGGCGATATCGAGCTTGCGGGCTTCGGCGCCTTCGCCTTCGGTCCTGACCAGGATCGGCGGCTCGTGCGCGTCCCATATCGCGCCGGGTACGAAGCGCCAAGTCCGCAGCCATTCCTGTTCGGGGTTCTGTGCGTAGTTGTAGCGGGTGCTGATGATCTTGTCCGGCCCGACATAATACCAGCACCAGTAGCGCGCAGCGTGACGGTCTGGGTTGTCGGCAAACATGCGATGCACGGTCTTGATCTGCTCAAGGGTCCAGAGCTCGTCATTATCGACCTGCCAGAGCAGGCACGCCTGGTCGATATTCGGCAGCGGCGCGTTCACCATTTCCTTCTTGCCGTCCCAGAACACGCCGGGTGGTTTACGGTAAATGGTCACGTTCTCCGGAAAACGCCGCGCGAGGTCATCGAGATAGGCCGACGTCCCGTCATTGCTGCGGCCATTGTCGTGAATGCTCGCCGAGATTTTGCCGCCACCGGCAATGCTCCACGCCGTGTCGTGCTTCAGATCGGCGACGCCCTCGACGATATGCCAGTGCCAACCGAACGGCAGTTCGCTGAAGACATGCTCGTGGTAACGGATGAACGGCTCACCGTTGAGCACGATCGTAAAGAAGTGGATCGGTAGGCTCTCGCAGGGGACTTTGCCGAGCGGGCGGCGGCGGAAGGCCGAAAAGCCGTTTCGCAGCATCTGATTGTCGGCGATGATCTCGTATGCGGGATCCGCCAGCAGCTGGCGACGGACATCCCAGCATTTGAAAGTGTGGGTGTCGTCGAGAAGGATCAGGCGCGCGCCGCGGACCTTCTCATACTCGACCGTGCCGGTGAATTCCGATCCGTCGATAAGCACCATGTCAAACTTGTCGACGCCATGATCGAGCTTGATCTGTTCGATGGCGCCGGCCTCCACGCCTGCGTCGCGGACGTACTGGATATCTTGCAGGCGCCAGCTCTGGACGAGTTCCAGGGGGAACTTCTTAAGGCCGGAATCCTCCGCCTCATAGAAGGCGCTGATCGCTTCCGGCGGTGGGAAATCCTCAACCGTTACCGTCGAGCGGTTGTAGCAATGCACGAAAACCTTGTCCGCGTAGGTCTCCTTGAGCACTTTGAAGCGCGGCTTCGATATCTCGATGCAATAGAGGTTCGGATGATGAGGGTTCCTGGACAGGCCCCGCACGAAAGCCTCGGTGCTTCCTCCGCCCGCCGAAGAGCCGATTTCGAGGACGTGAGTCAGATTCTCTGATGCGGCGAGGCTCTCGATGATCTGGTAAAATTCATCGAACTTGATCTCGGGGGCGATGATCTTGGAAATCTCGAGTGCATCAACGCCTTGGTTCATGTCGCTCATCAAACTCACCTCGGCCACCATCGATCATGACCACGCGTGGCACAATTGGGACGCTACCTGCATCGCAGTGCCCTGCTACGTCGCAGGGGCCGGCGCAACGAAGGCACTGAAAGATAATGCGCTGCTTTGCGATGATCGGCCACTCCTGTCAAGAGAATGGCTCCCATGGTTGACTAAAGCGTTGTCCTGGGCGATTTCTTATTTGAATTTCAGAAATTGTAATGAAGACATAATCGCTATGGGGTTGTACATAGTAATTAGTGTTTAGATGCTACGTAAATTCAAATGGAGCGAGAATTTTTTGCGCGAGAGGGGTGGAGCTTTACATCGACAAGTCGCGTGACTATGAAGCCGGCGTGATGCGAGCTTCTTAGGGGGCGGAATGCCTGCAAAATCAATCGCGATCGTCGCTGGCGGCGCGGGGTTTCTCGGAAGCCTCGTGTGTGAGCGGCTGCTTGGAGAGGGCAGGTCGGTCGTTTGCCTGGATAATTTGCTGACGGGTCGCGTCGCCAATATCGCGCATATGACAGGCAATCCCGATTTCAGGTTCATCGAGGGCGATGTTAGGTCGGCTCTGCCTGACGGGCCGGCCGACGAGATTTGGAACCTCGCATGCCCTGCCTCGCCCCCGCAGTACCAGGCTGACCCGATCGGAACCATGCTGATCAACGTCGTCGGCATGCAGGCTGTGCTGGAGAAAGCGCGAGTGACTGGAGCGCGCGTTTTCCAAGCGTCGACGAGCGAAGTTTATGGGGATCCGGAAGTTCATCCCCAGATCGAAAGCTACCGCGGCGCCGTGAGCACGATCGGCCCGCGCGCGTGTTATGACGAAGGCAAGCGAGCGGCGGAAACCCTGTGTTTCGACTATGCGCGCATGCATGGGGTTTCGATCAAGGTTGCGCGCATCTTCAACACATACGGGCCCTGCATGGACCCGATGGACGGTCGTGTCGTTTCCAACTTCGTCGTGAATGCGCTTCGCGGCTTGCCATTGCAGCTCTATGGCGACGGCGTGCAGACGCGGTCATTCTGTTATCGCGACGACCTCGTTGAAGGGTTCTTCCGGTTGATGCGGAGCCCTGCCGAGGTGACGGGACCGATCAACCTCGGCAACCCGGGCGAGTTCACGATCCGGGAGCTCGGCGAGTTGGTGCTGTCGATGACGGGATCGAAATCTGTCTTCGTCAACAAGCCCATGCCGGTCGACGATCCCAAGATGCGTCAACCCGATATCTCGCTGGCGCGAGAGCTGTTGGGCTGGGAGCCGAAGATAAGCCTGCGCGAGGGGCTATCACGAACGATTGAGCATTTTATCGAGCGGCTGGCGGCCTAACCGCGGCGTTCTGGCTCGCATTTGGATATCGGGAACTCCACGATGAGCGTTGCAATCACGATGATTGGCACGGGCTATGTCGGCCTGGTTACTGGCGCGTGCTTCGCTGAGATGGGGCACGACGTCATTTGCGTGGATCGCGATGAAGCCAAGGTCGAGCTCCTGCGGCGCAACGTGATGCCGATCTACGAGCCGGGCCTCGCCGAGTTGGTCAGTGCGAATGTCGCCGCGGGCCAGCTCCGCTTCAGCACGGATGTGTCTGCGAGTGTGAAGGGGCGTGACGCCGTGTTCCTTGCCGTCGGTACGCCTTCGGAGACAGGCAGCGGGCGCGCGGATCTGCGGTTCGTATTCAAAGCTGCTTTTGACGTGGCGATGGAGGTGGACAAGCCGACGGTTATCGTCACGAAGTCGACAGTTCCTGTCGGGACGAACCGCAAGCTCGCTAACCTCATGGCCACCGACTTGCAGCCTCGCCATCGCGTGAGCGTCGCCTCCAACCCCGAGTTCATGCGCGAAGGGGCGGCCATTTCCGATTTCATGGAGCCGGATCGCATCGTTTTCGGTTCCGACGATGCGTCGGCGATCGAGGTGCTGGAGCGTATCTACAAGCCGTTGACCGACAAGGGCGCCAAGGCCTTGGTGACCGGGCTTGAGACCGCGGAGCTGATCAAGTACGCAGCCAATGCCTTCCTCGCGGTGAAGGTGACTTTCATCAACGAAATTGCGGATCTTTGCGAAAAGGTTGGCGCTGATGTCGAGGTGCTCGCGACGGGCGTGGGGCTCGACGCGCGCATTGGCAAAGCCTTCCTGAAGGCCGGTCCTGGTTGGGGAGGTTCCTGCTTTCCGAAGGATACGAAGGCCCTGATCGCAACGGCTCAGGATTTCGGTTCCCAAGTTCGGACCGTGGAGTCGGCGGTGTCGGCGAACGATGCGCGCAAGCGTGCGATGGCGGGGCGAATTGCCAGCCTGTGCGGCGGAAACCTGGCAGGCAAGAAGCTCGCCATCTTCGGCTTGACCTTCAAGGGTGGCACGGACGACATGCGCGAAAGCCCCAGCCTTGACATTGTGCCGTTGTTGCAGGCGCTCGGTGCACGTGTCCACGGGCACGATCCCTCCAATCCGCGTAGCTTGAGCACTGATCTGCCGGATTTGATCCACCATGTGGATCCATTGGAAGCCGTCGACGGCGCCGAGGCACTCGTCATCCTGACCGATTGGCCGGAATTCCGGAGCTATGAGATGAGCGCGGTTGCGAAGCGAATGGCGCAGCCGATCCTGATCGATACCCGCAACATGTATGATGGCGCGGCCGTGCTGGCTGCGGGGTTCAAGAGGTATTATCCGATTGGACGCGCACCGGTTATTGCGCCCGCGGATGACTGACGCGATCAATGGCTAGCTCCTGTCCCGAGGCGCTTGGTTGCGGCGTCGATGAGCATGATTAGGGGGTTGGGACTGAGATGGCTTTCCACAACCTCCACAGCCACGGCTTCATCCGCCTCGCCTGCGCCGCGCCGCGCCTTAAGGTAGCCGATCCAGCCTTCAATCTGGACGAGACGTTGCAGCTGCTGCGCCGGGCGGATGAGGGCGGGGCCTCGATCGTGCTGTTCCCCGAACTCGGCCTCAGCGCCTATGCGATCGACGATCTGCTGCTGCAGAGCGCGCTGCTCGAGGCGGTTCTGACGGCGGTAGCGGCACTGGTCGAGGAAAGCCGCAATCTGCGCGCGGTTGCCGTCGTCGGCGCGCCGCTGCGTATCGAGGGACGGCTGTTCAACTGCGCGGTCGCGATCCATCGCGGACGCATTCTCGCCATCGTGCCGAAGACCTATCTGCCGAATTATCGCGAGTTCTACGAGCGTCGCCAGTTCGCCTCGGGCGAGCGCGCGGGCGTCACGTCGATCCGGCTCTGCGGCCAGGAAGTGCCCTTCGGCACCGACATCCTGCTGACCGCGTCCGACGTCCCTGATCTCACGCTCCATATGGAGATCTGCGAGGATGTCTGGATGCCGGTGCCGCCGAGCTCCTTCGCGGCGCTCGCCGGCGCGACGGTGCTGCTGAACCTCTCGGCCTCCAACGTCACCATCGGCAAGTCGGACTGGCGCCACACGCTTTGTAAAGCGCATTCCGGCCGCTGTATCGCGGCCTATGCCTATTCTGCGGCAGGCACCGGCGAATCGACCACCGATCTCGCCTGGGACGGACAGGCCATGATCTACGAGAACGGCGCGTTGCTGGCCGAGACCGAGCGCTTCGCCGCGGAGCCACAGCTGATCCTGGCCGATATCGATCTCGAGCGGCTGGCGCTTGACCGGCTGCGCATGAACACCTTCGGCGACAATGCCGACGCGCTGCGCGACCGGCTCGCTTTCCGCCGCATCGCCTTCGCGCTGGAGCCGGACCGCGAGCGCGATCTCGGCCTGCGCCGCGAGATCGAGCGCTTTCCCTTCGTCCCGTCGGACGATGCCAGGCTGAACGAGCTCTGTTTTGAAGCCTACAACATCCAGTCGCATGGCCTGCGCCAGCGGCTGGCGAGCACCCGCGTCGACAAGATCGTCATCGGCGTCTCCGGCGGGCTCGATTCGACGCAGGCGCTGCTGGTCGCGGCCGACACGATGGATGCGCTCGGACTGCCCCGCGAGAACATCCTCGCCTACACGCTGCCGGCCTTCGCCACGAGTGCGGGCACCAAGACCAATGCATGGCGGCTGATGAAGGCGCTCGGCGTCACCGCCGCCGAGATCGACATGACCCCGGCCTGCCGGCAGATGCTGGTCGATATCGGCCACCCCTTTGCGGAGGGGCATCCGGTCTACGACATCACTTTTGAAAACGTGCAGGCGGGCGCGCGCACCTCGCTGCTGTTCCGCCTCGCCAACAAGAACAACGGCCTCGTGCTCGGCACGGGCGATCTCTCGGAACTGGCGCTGGGCTGGTGCACCTATGGCGTCGGCGACCAGATGTCCCATTACAACGTCAACGGCTCGGTCTCGAAGACGCTGATCCAGCATCTCATTCGCTGGGTCGCCCGCACGGAGCGCTTCGGCGCCGAGGCATCAGCGACGCTGGAGGCCATCCTCGCCACCGAGATCTCGCCTGAGCTGGTGCCGGGGGAGGGCGAGGGACCGAGCCAGAAGACCGAGGATTTCGTCGGCCCCTACGCGCTGCAGGATTTCAACCTGTTCTACACGACACGCTACGGCTTCTGTCCGAGCAAGATCGCCTTCCTCTCGCACCATGCCTGGGCGGATGCGGCGCGCGGCGGCTGGCCGCCGCATATGGAGGCGGCCAAGCAGCTCGCCTACGATCTGCCGACGATCAAGAAATGGCTGACTGTGTTCGTCCGCCGCTTCTTCGAGACCAGCCAGTTCAAGCGCTCGGCCATGCCCAACGGGCCGAAGGTCTCCTCGGGCGGCTCGCTCTCGCCACGCGGCGACTGGCGCGCTCCCAGCGACGCCTCGGGCGCCGCCTGGCTGGCGGATCTGGCGCGCATTCCGGATTGAGGGTCGGTCTCAGGACCGCCCGCCATCCACCGACAGCACCTGCCCGGTGATCCAGCCCGCCTGCTCGCTCAGGAAGAACAGGCTGGCGGCCGCGATGTCGGCGGGCGTGCCGAGGCGGCGGGTGTGGATGCCCTCGATCAGCCGCTTCTGGCCTTCGGGCCCATAGCTCTCCCATTGCCGCTCGGTCGCGGGGTTGGAGCGCACGAAGCCGGGCGCCACCGAATTCACCGTGATGCCATGCGGCCCGAACTCCCAGGCAAGCTGCTTGGTCAGCCCGACCAGCGCATGCTTGGCGGAGGAATAGGCCTGGATGCCGGTCAGGCTCGGCCGCAGGCCCGCGCCCGAGGAGATCGTGACGATCCGCCCATGGCCGGAGGCCTTCATCGCCGGGGCCGCCGCCTGCGCCAGGAAGAAGGCGGAATCGACATTGGCCGCGAAGATCACCCGCCAGTCGGCTTCCGAGATCGCCTCGATCGGACGCCCGACCTGGCCGCGCACGCCTCCCGCCGCATGGACCAGAAGCTCCAGCCGGCCGCTTTGCGCGACGATGTCGGCGACGAGCTTGGCCGCGGCCTCGGCCGAGCCGAGATCGACCGCATGGGGAACGGCGCCGATCGCGGCCGCCGTGGCCGCGACGCCCTCGACGTCGATGTCGGCGAGATGGACGGTGGCGCCGGCCTCGACCAGGGCGGTGGCGATGGCGCGCCCGATGCCCTGGGCGGCGCCGGTGACGAGGGCTACGCGGTCGTCAAAACGGATTTGCATCGGTCGATCAGCACTTTCAGGGTCTCGAAGGATTGCGGCCGCTGGCCGTCCTCGATGTCGTGGATCAGGGTCACCAGCGTCTCGACCGCCGGCGTCGGCACGCCGGCCTCGCGCCCGAGCGCGGCGATGATGCCGATCTGCGGATCGACCTCGGTCTTGCGCTTGCGCACCGCGAGGTCGCGCCAGATGCCGGAATGGGTCTTGGCGGTCTTGGAGGTGTAGTCGGCGAGCCAGGCGATGGTCTCGATCTGCGGATATTCCGGCTGGCCCGGCGCGAACACCATCGGGTCGAACTCGCCGAAGCCCAGCGTCTTGACGCCGCGCGCCGCCGCCACCGCCGCGACCTCCTGGCCGAGCGCCAGCCAGACCACGAGGCGCTCCGGATCGGCGAAGTTCGCCGACATCGAATCGCCCGTCAGCGCGGTGCCGAACAGCATCGCGCCATAGGAGAGCTTGCCCCAGAGATAGCCCCAGATATTGGTCGTCAGGATCGACTTCTGCTCGAAGACGAGCAGCAGCTTGTGCATCTCGATCGCGCGCGGCGTGATCTGCCCGTCGATCTCGCCGACGACGACGGCCCCTTCATTGCCGTAGAGAATCTCGCCCGGCCCATGCCAGTCGGCACCGAAATTGACGAAGCAGCCCATCGTCCGCCCCGCTCCGACGACGGCCGCGATGGCGATCTCGTTCAGGCCGTTCTGAGCCGAGAGGACGTAACCGTCCGGCGCGAGATGGGGCTCTAGCGCCGCGACCGCCTCGTCGGTGGCGCCGGCCTTCACGGCGAGCACGATGCGCTTGTAGGTCCCGGTCAGCTCGGCCGGGGTGACGGCGGGGATGACCTGCGTGAAAGTGTCGATCGGCCCCGTGATCGAAAGCCCTGTCGTCCGGCAGGCCTCGACATGATCGGGCACGATATCGACCAGCAGCACGGGGATGCCGGCGCGGGCCCAGTAGGCGCCGAGCGTCCCGCCGATCGCGCCGGCGCCCCAGATCAGGATCGGTTCGGTGGTCATGGGACATTATCCTCCGCTGTCATCCCGGGCGCAGCGCAGCGGAGACCCGGGATCCATGCCGGAACGTTAATTCGGACAGGCTCCGGAATGGATCCCGGATCAGCGCTGCTGCGCAGCTTGTCCGGGATGACCGGGAAAGGGTGGGGCAGCGGGCCAGCCATCACGCCTGACCCGCAATCTCGACATCCGTATGGGTCGCGACATGGACGGTCCCGTCCGGCGTCACCCAGCCGCGATACATGCCCTGCGTATTGTAGGGCGCGACGATGGTTCCTTGAGCGTCGATCGCCACCAGCCCGGCGCCGATCTTATGCGTCGTGAGTTCGCCGAGCACGGTGGCGCTCGCCTCCTCGAGGTCGAGACCCTTGTAGCCGATCAGCGAGGCCAGCTCGTGGCCGACGCAGTAGCGGATGAAGAACTCGCCTTTGCCGGTGCCCGAGACCGCGCAACGCCCGTCGCGAGCATAGGTGCCCGCGCCGATGATCGGGGAATCGCCGACGCGGCCGACCGGCTTGTTGGTGTAGCCACCGGTCGAGGTCGCCGCCGCCAGATGCCCGGCCGCATCGAGCGCGACGGCGCCGACGGTGCCGTGCTTCTCGGCCTCGCTCGCCTCGCCGGCGGTGCCGACCAGTTCGCGGATCTTCATCGAGGACAGGTTCTTGCGGCGCCGCTCGGTCGAGAAATGCCCGTTCTCGACCGTGTCGAGCCCCTCATGGGCGGCAAAGGTATCGGCCGCGGGGCCGACCAGCAGCAGCGGGTCGCCGCGCTGCATCAGCGCCTTGGCGGCGCTGACCGGATTGCGGATGCGCTTGGCGGCGGCGACCGCGCCGGCCGCGAGCGTCGCCCCGTCCATGATCGAGGCATCGAGCTCGTGCTCGCCCTCGGCGTTGAAGGCGGCACCGTAGCCGGCGTTGAAATGCGGCGAATCCTCCATCACCCGCACGGCTGCCTCGACGGCATCGACCGCCGTGCCGCCCTGGCTGAGAATGGCCCAGCCGGCCCGCAGCGAGGCGGCGAGATCGGCCCGGGCCTCGGCCCATTCCGCCTCGCTCATTTCGGATTTCGGCAGCGTGCCGCAGCCGCCATGGATTGCGAGGGCGATGGTCATGACGGGTCTTTCTGGAACGGCGCGAGAACCGGGCCCGTCATGCTCGCCCTTGTGGCGAGCATCCACGTCTGCGCCAAGCGCGATGCGCGGAGGCGTGGATGGTCGGGACGAGCCCGACCATGACGGCAGTGGCTCGCCTCACTTCTTGGCGGGCTTGATGTCCATCGCCAGCGTGTCCTCGTCGACGCGCGGGGCGATCGTCACCTTGTCCTTCTGCATCGCCCAGGCCGAGCCGACCGCGACGATCGGCAGGCGCGGCCGGTCCTTGGCGACGATGGCGTTGGCCTGCGCGAGCAGGTCGTTGCGCTTGGCCTCGTCGAGCTCGACCGAAGCGTCCTGGATCAGCTTGTCGAGATCGGGGTTCTTGTAGCCGAGCACGTTGAAGGCGCCGAGCTTCTTGGCCGGGTCGTTGGAATGGACCACCGAGGACAGCGTGTAGTTCGCCTCGCCGGTCAGCGTGCCCCAGCCGGACATGGCGAGCGAGAACTCGCCGCGCGTCCGGGCCGGGAAGAAGACGGCCGCCGTCTGGGCATTGGCGGTGACGTCGAGGCCGATGCGCGCCAGCATCTGCGCCACCGAGGTGCCGACCTGGCGGTCACCCGGCAGGCGGTCATTGGTGAAGGAGAAGGTGGTCTTGAAGCCGTTCGGGTAGCCGGCCTCCTCGAGCAGCTTCTTGGCGCGGGCGAGATCGACCTTCAGCGGCGGCAGGCTCTTGTTGAAGCCGGCGATGCTGGAGGTGACGAGCTGGTTCACCGGCGCGCCGAGGCCTTCCATCGCGATCTCGACGAGCGCCGGCCGGTCGATGGCTAGATCGATCGCCTCGCGCACGCGGGGGTCCTGCAGCGGGTTCTTCGGCAGGGGTGAGCCGTCCTTGGCGCTGACCTGCGGGGACTTGTCCCGCATGTCGATTTCCATGTTGAAGACATAGACCGTGTCGATCGTGGCGACCGAGAGCTTCGGGTCGCGCTTCAGCGTCGCGACGTCGGAGGCCGGCGCGCGCACGATGATATCGACCTGGCCGGCTTTCAGCTGGGCGACACGGGCGGCGTCATTGGGCAGCTCCTTGCGCACGACGCGCGCCCAGGGCTCCTTCGGGCCCCAGTAGCCGTCGAAGCGCTCCAGCACGAGCTGGTCCTTCGGCGTCCAGGACACGAACTTGTAGGGGCCGGTGCCGATCGCGGCCTTGCCGGAGTTGAAGGTCTCGTTGGCATTGTCCTTGGTCAGGCCGGCGGCGGCCTTGGACGAGACGATGAACAGGCGGATGAAGTCGTTGGGCAGGTTCGGCGCCGGCCCGTCGGTGACGATGTGGACCGTCAGCGGGTCGATGATCTTCACCTCCTTGACGCGGCGCGTGTAGATCGTCGTCGGATTGGGGCCCGAGACGACCGGGATGCGCTCGATCGAGAACTTGACGTCCTCGGCGGTGAAGTCCGAACCGTCATGGAATTTGACGCCTGAGCGCAGCTTGAACTCCCAGGTGTCGGGCTTGATCGCCTTCCAGCTGGTGGCGAGGCGCGGCTCGATCTGCAGCTTGTCGCCCGACCAGGTCAGCGTGTCGAAGATGTGCTTCAGCGACTCCGCATGGGTGCCGGTCGCGGTGAAATGCGGGTCGATCGAATCCGGGCCGGCGCGGACGCCGATGGTCAGGTTCTGCGCGAGCGCGGCCGTCGAGACCGAGGCCCCGAGCACCAGGGCCAGGGCGGCGACGCGGGCGATATGGATGTTCATGATGCGGTTCCCTCTTTTTCGAGATCGTTGGGCCAGGTCGGTGAGGCGATCACCAGCTTGTCCATGAGTTCGCAGAGCTGGCGCTGCTCGGCGTCGGTCAGCGCAGACAGCATCGCCGTCTGTTGCTGGATCATCAGCGGCATCGTCTCCTCGAAGATCGCGCGGCCCGGTCCCGTCAGATAGAGCACGAAGCTGCGCAGATCCTCCGGGTCGGTCTCCCGCCGCAGCAGGCGCCGCTGCAGCAGCCGCTGGATCGCGCGGCTGAGCGTATTCTTGGGCAGGCCGGAGGAGGCGACGATGTTCTTGGCGGCGACCCCGTCGCGCAGACCGACGGCATAGAGCGCCACGAATTCCGGGCGCACGAGGCCGTAACGGGTCTCGATCCAGCGATAGACGGGGTCGTTGAAGCGGAACGCAACGAAGTTGAGCCGGAAGGACAGCCAGCAGGGATTGTCCCAGAGCTTGGTCACCGTCAGCGGGTCGAGCTCGCTCAGCGCCTTCTCGCGCGCCGTGCCGACCTGCGAAACAGCCGTCGGCGCACGCCGCATGGCCACCTCCCCACCACTTAGTTCCAAATGGAACTTGACGCTGTCCGACGCCAGAGTCAAGGATGAGAAAGACGAGGATGGTGGAGCCTTGTCGCGCGGGCAACGCGATTCTTGCGGGGCGCGGCGCAAAGACGCTGAAGCAAGGACCGGGCCGTGCGTGTCGCCGAAATGAACTGGATGCAGATCGAGGCGCAGGCGCAGCGCGACGATCGCTGCGTACTGCCGCTGGGTTGCGTCGAGCAGCACGCCTATCTCAGCCTCGCGACGGACGCGATCCTCGCCGAGCGCGTAGCGGGCGAAGCGGCCGAGCCGCTCGGCCTGCCGGTCTTCCCGGTGCTGGCCTATGGCATGACGCCTGGCTTTGCCGCCTATCCCGGCACCGTCTCCCTGCGCATGAGCACCTATGTCGCGGTGATGGAGGATTTGCTGGAGGGCTTCTATCGCTCCGGCTTCCGCCGCATCGTTCTCGTCAATGGCCATGGCGGCAATTCGCCGATCATGACGCTGGCGACCGAGTGGATGGGAAAGCATGCCGACGCCAGCGTGCGGCTGCACAACTGGTGGGCGGGGCCGCGCTTCCAGGCAGCGGTCCGCGAGGTCGACCCGGCCGCTTCCCACGCGTCCTGGATGGAGAACTTCCCTTGGACGCGGCTTGAGGGCGTCGCCATGCCTGATGCCGTCAAGCCGCCCTTCGACGCCCCGGCCTATCAGGCCGCCTCGCCGCCGAAAAAACGCGAGATCCTCGGCGACGGCAATTTTCACGGCCGCTACCAGCGCTCCGACAACGAGATGCTCGCCCTCTGGCAGGTCGGCGTCGAGGAGACGCGCGCCGCGATGGTGGAGAGCTGGCCGTGAGCGCCATCACGTCATTGCGAGCGCAGCGAAGCAACCCACGCAACGTCGAGCGAGCCCTTCTGGATTGCTTCGCTGCGCTCGCAATGACGAATAGCTTCGGCCCTCACGTGGCTGTCGCGCCATGCTAGCCCATATCCTCGGCAGGCTGGGGCAGGCGCTCGTCGTCATGCTCGTGATGTCGGCGCTGGTCTTCGTCGGTGTCTACGCCATCGGCAACCCGATCGACGTGCTGATCGGCCCCGATGTCAGCCAGGACATCCGGCTGGAGACGATCGCGCGCTACGGTCTCGATCAGCCGCTTTACGTCCAGTACTTCACCTTCCTCGGACGGATCCTGCAGGGCGATTTCGGCCGCTCTTTCGTCTTCGGCATGCCGGTGCTCGACCTCATCCTGTCGCGTCTGCCGGCGACGCTGGAGCTGACGCTGGCGGCCGTCGTCGGCGCGGCCCTGATCGGCATTCCCGCCGGCATCTATGCCGGCTATCGACCGGACGGCTTCGCCGCCAAGGCGATCATGACGATCTCGATCCTCGGCTTCTCGGTGCCGACCTTCTGGATCGGCCTCGTCCTGATCATGGCCTTCGCGGTCGAGCTGCAATGGCTGCCGGCCGGCGGGCGCGGCGCGACCCTTCCGCTTTTCGGCGTCGAGTGGAGCTTCCTCACCGCCAACGGCCTGAGCCATCTCCTGTTGCCGGCGTGCAATCTGGCCTTCTTCAAGCTCGCGCTGATGACCCGTCTCGCCCGCGCCGGCACCCGCGAGGCGATGCTGTCGGACACGGTGAAATTCGCCCGCGCCGCCGGCCTGTCCGAATGGACGGTGCTGCGCCGGCATGTGCTGCGGCTGATCGCGATCCCGCTCGTCACCGTCTTCGGGCTCGAATTCGCCTCGACGCTGGCCTTCGCCGTCGTCACCGAGACGATCTTCTCCTGGCCCGGCATCGGCAAGCTGATCATCGACTCGATTACCTCGCTCGATCGGCCGGTGATGGTCGCCTATCTGATGCTGGTCTCCTTCGTCTTCATCATGATCAACTTCCTCGTCGATCTCGCCTATGTCGGGCTCGATCCGCGGCTGCGCCGGGCGGGCTCGCGATGAAACAGCCGCTTCCCGCCAGAGAGATTTCACCGGTCGCGCGCTTCTGGGCCGAGTTCCGGGAGAGCAAGGTCGCGGTCGCGGCGCTCGTCGTCGTGCTGCTGATGCTCGGCGTCGCGATCTTCGCGCCGCTGGTCGCTCCGCAGAACCCTTATGATCTCGCCAATCTCGTGCTGATGGATGCGCGCCGGCCGCCGGGCTATGTCGGCTCGGCCGGCTACACCCATATCCTCGGCACCGATGCGCAGGGGCGCGACCTGTTCTCGGCCATCCTCTACGGTCTGCGCATCTCGCTCCAGATGGGGCTGATCGCCGGTTCGCTCGCCTTCGTGATCGGTGTGGCGCTGGGCGTCGGCGCCGCCTATCTCGGCGGGCGCTGGGAAGCCTTCATCATGCGCGTCGTCGATCTCCAGCTCGCCTTCCCGGCGATCCTGCTGGCGCTCGTCCTCTCGGCCCTGCTCGGCCAGGGCAAGATGCAGCTGATCGCGGCCCTCGCCGCCGCACAATACGCCTATTTCGCCCGCACCGCCCATGGCGCGGCCTCCGCCGAGCGCGGCAAAGACTATGTCGAGGCGGTGCTCTCGACGCCGCTGCCGGCCTGGCGCGTGGTGGTGAAGCACATTTTCCCGAACTGCCTGCCGCCGCTGATCGTGGTCGCGACCGTGCAGGTGGCGAGCGCCATCGCGCTGGAGGCGACGCTCTCCTTCCTCGGCGTCGGGCTCCCCGTGACCGAGCCCTCGCTCGGCATGCTGATCTCCAACGGCTTCCAGTACATGCTGTCGGGCCGCTACTGGATCTCGATCTATCCCGGCATCGCCCTGATCGTGCTGATCGTCGCCATCAACCTCGTCGGCGACCGCATCCGCGACCAGGTCAATCCGAGGCTGAAGCGATGAGCGACGCCCAGCAGCCTCCTCTCCTCGAAGTCACAGACCTCGCCACCCATTTCCACGCCCGTGCCGGCGTGGTGAAGGCGGTCGACGGCGTCTCCTTCAGCCTGAAGCGCGGCGAGGTCATGGGCCTCGTCGGCGAATCCGGCTCGGGCAAGAGCATCACCGGCTTCTCGATCATCGGCCTGCTCGATCCGCAGGGGCGCATCGAGCGCGGCTCGGTCAGGCTGGAGGGGCGCGAACTCGTCGGCCTGCCGGCGGACGAGCTGCGCGCCATCCGAGGCAAGGCGATCTCGATGGTCTTCCAGGACCCGATGATGACGCTGAACCCGATGCTCACCATCGGCGACCAGATCGGGCTCGCGCTGGAGGCGCATGAATCCGTCTCGGGGGCGGAGCGCCGCCGGCGCGGCATCGCCGCGCTCGCCCAGGTCCGCATTCCCGAGCCCGAAGCCAAGATCGACTTCTATCCGCACCAGTTCTCCGGCGGCATGCGCCAGCGCGTCGCCATCGCGATCGCGCTGCTGCACCGGCCGCGGCTGATCATCTGCGACGAGCCGACGACGGCGCTCGACGTGTCGATCCAGGCCGAGATCCTGGCGGAGATGAAGGAGCTGGTCGCCGAACTCGGCACCGCGCTGATCTGGATCAGCCACGACCTCGCGACCGTCGCCTCGATCGCCGACCATGTCTGCGTGATGCGCTACGGCAAGATCGTCGAGGCGGGGCCCGTGCTCCAGGTCCTGACCCGGCCGCAGCACCCCTATACGCAGGGCCTGCTCGACTCGCTGCCCTCGCGCGCCAAGCCCGGCACGCTGCTGGCACGCGGCGCCGGCACCGATGCCGCGCCGCCGCCCCGCCTGCCGCGCCAGGCCGAGACCGGCCGCCGCGCCGCCGACCTGCCCTCTATCGTCGCGGAAGGGGTCGCCAAGCGCTTCCAGCGCAAATCCGGTATCCTGCGCCTGCTTGCCCAGAAGGCCGGCTTCGCCCGTCCGCTGCCGGCGGTGCAGGCGGTGGATCATGTCACGCTCTCGATCGCCCGTGGCGAGGCGCTGGGCCTCGTCGGCGAATCTGGCAGCGGCAAGTCGACGCTCGGCCGGATCGTCGCCGGCATCTATGCGCCCGACAGCGGCCGTATCCTGCTCGACGGCGAGCCGGTGATGAGCGACGGCGAGCGCCCGCACAAGATCACCACCCGCATCCAGACGATCTTCCAGGACCCCTTCGCCTCGCTGAACCCGCGCATGCGGATCGGCGACAGCATCGCCGAGGGGCCGCTCGCCCACGGTCTGATCTCCCGCGCCGAGGCCGGTACCTATGTCGCGCAATGGCTCGCCGCGGTCGGGCTCGATCCCGCCTTCGCCGCGCGTTACCCGCACCAGTTCTCGGGCGGCCAGCGCCAGCGCGTCGCCATCGCCCGGGCCCTCGCCATGCAGCCCGATGTCGTGGTCTGCGACGAGCCGGTCGCCTCGCTCGACGTCTCGATCCAGGCGCAGATCATCAATCTGCTGCTGCGGCTGCGGCAGGAGCTTGGCCTGACGCTGCTCTTCATTTCCCACGACCTCTCGGTCGTCCGCCATCTCTGCGACCGCGTCGCGATCATGCATCGCGGCAGGATCGTCGAGAGCGGCGCGGCCGGCGAGGTCTACGACAACCCGCGCGACCCCTACACGCAGCGCCTGCTGGCGGCGGTGCCGGTGCTGCCGGTGGCGTGACGCTCTTCCGTCATTCTCGGGCGAAGCGCAGCGCAGACCCGAGAATCTCCGGCCAGAGATGCTCGGGTCGAGCCCGAGCATGACGTGCCTCGACAAAAGGAGAGACCCCATGTCCGAACCCGAACTCCTGCCCTGGCAGTGGCCCGAGGAAACCTGGCGCGCCAAGGTCGAGCGCGTGCGCGCCGGCCGCAACCTGAAGCCGGCTCAGTGGAAGGGCGGGGCGCGCTGCGTGGTCGCGCTCTCCTTCGACGTCGATCACGAGACCAATGAACTGCGCGACGGCGGCAAGTCGGTCGGGCGGCTGTCCTGGGGGCAATACGGCAACCGCGTCGGCATGCCCCGCATCCTCGAACTGATGAAGAAGGAGGACATCCAGGCGACCTTCTTCGTGCCCGCCGTCACCGCGCTGCTCTATCCCGACGAGCAGCGCCGCGTCATCGCCGAGGGCCACGAGATCGGCCTGCATGGCTGGATCCACGAGGTCAACACGGCGGTTCCGCCGGACGCCGAGCGCGAACTGCATCTGCGCTCCGCCGACACGCTGGAGAAGATCACCGGCGTCCGCCCGGTCGGCATGCGCACCCCCTCCTGGGACTTCTCCGAGGTGACGCTGTCGGTCGAGCGCGAACTCGGCCTGCTCTACGATTCCTCGCTCTTCGCCGATGACGACCCCTACGAGATCATCGAGAAGGGCGAGCCGACCGGCATGGTCGAACTGCCGGTCGAATGGATCCGCGACGACGCGGTCTATTTCAACATGAACCGCTTCCAGGCCCTACGGCCCTACACGCCGCCCGAGGCCGTCTTCGACATCTTCCGGCGCGAATTCGACCGCGCCTATGAGGAGGGCGGGCTCTTCCTTCTGACGATGCACCCGCATGTCATCACCTATCGCTCGCGCATCTGGATCCTCGAGAAGCTGATCGCCCACATCAAGGAGATGCCGGGTGTCTGGTTCGCCAGCCATGCCGAAATCGCCGCCTTCGTGAAGGAGCAGGCCGGCATCTGAGGGAGGAGACGGCCCGGTCTGCGCGGAACCGGGCCAGATTTCCGCCGTTTTTGGTTCAGGACGGGTTCAGCGCATCCGGCGCGTTCTCGCTCGCAGTCGAAAACGGAAACGGATTTCATGACGCGTACCAAGCACTGGCTTCTGGTCGGCACCATCCTCCCCGCCCTCGTTCTGTCGCAGGCCGGCGGAGGCATCGCCGCCGCTCCGGGCGGCTTCCCCGAACTCGCCCAGGCGCCGCCGCCGGCCGACGCCCCCGAGGGTCCGCCGCGTCGCGAGCGGGCGCCCGGCGTGCCGCGCGCTCCGGGGGGCCCGGTCGCTCCGGGGGCGGAAGGCCCCGCGGCGCCGCGCGGGCCTGGCGCGCCTCCCGCCGCCCAGCGGCCGAACGCCCCGCAGGCTCCCAGCGCCGCCCCGCCGGCTGCGCCCCGCGCCCCGGCTCCGGCCGAGGCGTCGCCGGAACCGCGACGCGACCCGCCGATGCCCCGCCCGGCGCCGCAGATCACCGCCCCGCCCGCCGGCCAGCCCAGTGCGCGCCCAGTCCCGGTGCCGCCCGCCGACGCCGAACCGGCCGTCCGGCCGACGCCGCCGCGCCCGCCCGCAGCGGCCCCGGAGCGTCGCGCTCCGGCCGAGCGCCCGTCTTCCGAGGAGCGTCGCGCACCCGAGACACCGGCTGCGCCGCCAAACCGCGCCGCGCCGGCGCCCGCTGCCCCGGCCCCCTCGGCGGTTCCGAGCGCGCCGACGCCGCCGACGCCGCCTGTCGCACCGCAGAGCCGCACGGCTCCGGCCCAGCCCTCTGTGGCCCCGCCCGCAACGGCTCCAGCCCCGGCCCCCGCGCCAGCGCCGGCTCCCGCGCCGCAGGCGACCCCCTCCGCGCCGCCGCCCGCTCCGGCTGCGCCGCCACCGGCTCCGGCTGCGCCAACGCTGCGTGACGGCCAGACCCAAGCCACCCCGCCGGCTGCGCCATCCGCGCCGGGGCAGGCCACCGATCAACGCCAGGGTCGCCGCGGCGGCATCGGGCCCGGTGGCGCGGCGGCTATTGGGTTAGGCGCCGGTGTCCTTGGCGGCATCATGGCGACGCAGGGCGCCGAGCGGCTGGAAGATGTCCGCGGCCGCCGCGAGGAGCGGCGCGAGGGTGACGTCACCATCATCCGCGAGCCCGGCCGCACCATCATTCGCGACGACGACCGCACGATCATCCGCCGCGATGAGACGCAACGCTTCCGGGAACTCGGGCTGGAGGCCCGCACCGAGCGGCGCGGCGACGAGAACCGCACGATCTTCGAGCGGCCCGACGGCACCCGCATCGTCACCGTCACCGACGAGGAGGGCCGGCTGATCCGCCGCACGCGGCTCGACCGTGACGGCCGGGAGGTCGTCATCATCGACAACACCCGCCGCGACCGGCCGCGCGACCGTTTCTCGGACGAGATCGTGGTGCTGGAGCGCCCGGCCCTGCGCATCCCGCGCGAGCGCTACATCGTCGACGCAGAGCGGGCGGACGAGGATCTGATCTACGAGACGATCGTCGCGCCGCCGCTGGCGCCGCTGCCGCGTCGCTACACCCTCGACGAGGTGCGCTACTCGCCGGATCTGCGCGCCCAGATGCGCAGCGTCGACATCGACAGTGTCACCTTCGAGACCGGCTCCTGGGACGTCGCGCCGGGTCAGGCGCAGCGGCTCTCGGTCATCGCCGACTCGATCCGCCGGGCGCTGCAACGCTCGCCCAACGAGGTCTTCCTGGTCGAGGGGCATACCGATGCCGTCGGCTCCGACATCGACAATCTCTCGCTGTCGGACCGCCGCGCCCAATCGGTCGCCGAGATCCTGACCAAGGATTTCGGCGTGCCGCCCGAGAACCTGACGACGCAGGGCTATGGCGAGCAGTATCTCAAGGTGAACACGCAGGAGGCCGCGCGCGAGAACCGTCGCGTCACCCTGCGGCGGATCACCCCGCTGCTGGCGGGGCAGGGCAACTGACCACCGCAGCCGTTACGCTCGCTACGGAAGGCCGCCACGAGGCGGCCTTCTCATTTGGAAGAGTCCCGCATTCGCGCCCTCGCATTCACGAAGGCTCAACCCACCGGGCCTATCACCGGAGCAAGGGAGGATCCCCGATGAGCGACTCCATGGCCATCGCGCAGAGCTTTGCCGCCATGCAGGCGGCCTCGACGCAGCAGGCGCTGCGGACCGAGATGCTGCGCCAGCAGACCCAGGGCGACCAGGCGATCGTCGCCCTGCTGCAGCAGAGCGCCGAGCAGATGCAGGCGGTGCTCCCCGCCGGCCAGGGCCAGACTGTCGACATCACCGCCTGAGGCCCGCGCCCCCTTCCGGAACGGCCGCGAATCCCGCACAATCGCGGGCGATGCGGCTCTCCCTCTTCAAGCGCAAGCCCGATCCGGAGCGGATCGAGGTCTCCCATGCCGGGGTGCTCTATCCCGTGCAGATCAAGCGGCGGGCGAGCGCGCGGCGGATGACGCTGCGCGTCTCGCAGGCCAGCGGCGAGATCACGCTGACCTTGCCAGAGCGGGCCGATTTCGCCGCGGGCCGGCTCTTCGCCGAGAACCATGGCGGCTGGATCGCCGCGCGCCTCGCCAAGCGGCCCCAGCTCACTCCCTTCGAACCGGGCCGGACGATTCCGTTCCGCGGCACGCCGCACCGCATCGTCCACTGGTCGAAGGCGCGTGGCCTGACCCGCGCCACGACCGACCAGGACGGCGCGCCGATCCTCGCCGTCGCCGGCGAGAGCGCCCATGTGCCGCGCCGCATCAGAGATTTCCTGCGCCGCGCCGCTCTGGAGGACCTCGAGGCGGCGGTCGCCCGCCACACCGCCGCGCTCGGCATCCCCGCCCGCCGGATCACCATCCGCGATACCACCAGCCGCTGGGGCTCCTGCTCCTCGCAGGGGCACCTGAATTTCTCCTGGCGGCTGATCCTGGCTCCGCCGCTGGTGCTGGACTATCTCGCCGCCCATGAGGTCGCCCATCTCAAGGAGATGAACCATTCGCACCGCTTCTGGGCGCTGACCCACAAGCTCTGCCCGCGGACGGAGGAGGCGGAGGCCTGGCTCAAGCGCCACGGCGCCGGGCTGCATGCCTATGGTGCGTGAACCCCGCGTGTTTGGCGTCCGTGCCGCGATCGGGCTCGCGCGTTAAGCGCCCTCGTCGCGCAGCGACAGGGCGATGTCCTGCAGGGACCGAAACAGCATCAGCGGGTCGCCGGGCGAGGCGATGAAGCCGCGCCGGAGCCAGAAGCGCTGCGCCTCATCATCGATTGCCCGCACCAGCAGCGCCCGGCCGCCGATCAGGCCGGAGACCTGGACACAGCGTTCCAGCGCGTGCACGACGAGCCCCGTGCCGATCCCGCGTCCGATCCAGCGACGGTCCGTCGCGAGTTGGCCCAGCAACAGGCAGGGAATCGGATCAGGCGGCTGGCCGGTCCGGATCGAGCGCGGCAGCGCGCTCGGCGTGATCGCCGTCGGCGCGAGCCCGTAATAGGCGATCACGCGGTTGTCGGCCTGAACCACCATGACGGCGGTGAAGCCCTTGCGATGGTTCGAGAGCGCCCGCTGCTTCAGCCACAGGTCGAGGGCGGGCTGGCCGGAATCGAAGGCCGAGAGGTCATGGGCCTCGGTCAGCGGCTCCGGCGGCGAGATCGTCACGCTAGGCCCGGTCGGCGTTGTCGGTCGTCTCCCAGGGCGCCCGCCGGCGCAGCAGTTCGGCCATCGCGGGCACGCGTTCCGCCGGTTTGGCCAGCATGGCGACGAAGGCCTCGAAATCGGCCGGGCTCAGGCGGATCGACAGGCTGTCCATCACCGCTTCCTCGGCCGCGCGCACCGCCGAATCGCGCACGAACTGCGTCCGCGAATGGCCGCGCAGCTTCGCCGCCCTGTCGATGAGGGCGATATCGGCTTCGGGAAGCCGCATCGACAGGGGATGATCCTTGCGTGTCGCCGCGCGCGTCATCGGACGATCCTCGTTGGTATCGGCCGGGAAGGTAGCGCGTTTTGCACTACGCGACCAGAGGGATCGGCGCTTGATCCTGCCTGCGTCGCGCTCCACAAGGATCCTCCGTTCCGCTCACGCCGGCTGCCATGACGCTCCGCCCCGACACCCTGGCGATGACCGCCGTTCTCGCCATGCTGACGGCGCTGGGTCCGCTCTCGACCGATTTCTACCTGCCCTCGCTGCCCGACATCGTCCGCGTCATGGAGACCGACGTGGCCGGGGCGCAGGCGACGCTGTCGGCCTTCCTGTTCGGCTTCGCGGGCGGGCAGATTCTCTGGGGGCCGCTCTCCGACCGGCTCGGCCGCCGCCCGGTCCTGCTGACGGGGCTCGCCCTGTTCACGCTCGCGACCCTGGCCTGCGCGCTGGCGCCTTCGATCGAGGCGCTGACCGTGGCCCGCGCCGTCCAGGCGCTGGGGGCCTCCGGGCCGATCGTGCTGGGCCGCGCCATGGTGCGCGATCTCTATGAAGGGCCGCGCGCCGGCCGCGAACTCGCCCGGATGGGCATGATCATGGGGCTGGTGCCGGCGGTCGCGCCGGTGCTCGGCGGCGTGCTCCAGCAGGCCTTCGGCTGGCGCTCGACCTTCGTCGCCTCGCTCGCCTTCGCCGCCGTGCTCGCCGTCGTGGTCGGTCTCCTGTTGCCCGAAACCCTGAAGGCCCGTTCGCGCGAGCCCTTGTCCCTGCTCGCCATCATCAAGGGCTTCGGCACGCTGCTGCAGAACCGCGCCTACCGGGTCTATGTCGGGCTGACGGCGCTGGCCTATGGCGGCCTCTTCGCCTTCATCTCGGGCTCGTCCTTCGTCCTGATCGGCATCCATGGCCTGACGCCGGCGCAATATGGCCTGTCCTTCGGCTTCGGCGTGCTCGGCTTCATCCTCGGCACCATCCTCGCGCAGAGGCTCGTCGGGCGCCGCGGCATGGATGGTGTCATCGCGCTCGGCGTCGCCTGCCTCGCCGGCGGCGGGCTCGCCATGCTGCTCTGCGTGCTGACCGGCTTCGCCGGCCCCTTCGGCGTGATCGTGCCGATGGCGCTCTATGCCTGCGGCGTCGGGCTGACCATGCCGCAGGCCCAGGCCTCGGCGATGATGCCCTTCCCGGACCGGGCGGGCGCCGCCTCCTCCTTCACCGGGCTCTGCCAGATGCTGTTCTCGGCCTGCGTCGGGCTGCTCGTCGGCCACGCGCTGAAGAGCGGCGCGCTGCCGCTGCCGCTGGTGATGTCGGCGATCGGTGTCGCCGCGCTGGTGCTGTTCAAGGCGAGCGCCGCCATACGGGCTGCGAAAGCCTGACGGCTCAGCCGCCGAAGAGCCGCTCCAGGAAGTTCTTTTCCTGCGGTGCCGGGGGCACCCAGGCGCGGTCGCTGTCGGCGGTCTGGGTGTTGGCGGGCGGGCGCGCTCCGGCCACGGGAGCACCGCCGTCGAAGATCGAGCGCGGGGTACCCTGCCAGAGACCGCCGGGCAGCGGCGCGGGCTGCGCCCCGGCATGGGCGGCCTTCATGTACTTGCCCCAGATCTCGGCCGGCAGCCCGCTGCCGGCGACGCGCTTCATCGCGCTGTTGTCGTCATTGCCGAGCCAGACAGAGGTGACGAGCCTTGCCGTGTAGCCGACGAACCAGGCGTCGCGGAAATCCTGCGTGGTGCCGGACTTGCCACCCACCTCCCAGCCGGGGATGTTGGCCTTGGCGCCCGTGCCGCTGACCATGACCTCATGTAGCATGGCGTTCATCATCGACAGCGTCGGCGGCTGGATGACCGGGCCGAAGCTCGCCGCCGCCCGCGCATAGATCACCTTGCCGGAGGAGGATTTCACCTCCCGGATGACATAGGGAAGCACGCTCTGGCCGCCATTGGCGAAGGTGGCATAGGCCGCCGTCAGCTCGACCGGCGTCACCTCCGAGGTCCCGAGCGCCAGCGAGAGGTTCGGCTGCAGAGCGGAGTTGATGCCGAGGCGCTGGGCGGTGCGGATGACCTCCTTGGGCGTCACTTCATTGATCAGCCGCGCCGCGATCGTGTTCAGCGAATGCGCCAGCGCGGTCTGGAGGGTGACCGGGCCGCGATAGGTCCGGGAGTAGTTCTCCGGCTCCCAGCCCTTGAACGAGACCGGGCTGTCGTCGCGGATCGTGTCGGGCGTCAGGCCCTTCTCCAGCGCAGCGAGATAGACGAAGGGCTTGAAGGCCGAGCCCGGCTGGCGCTTCGCCGCCGTGGCGCGGTTGAACTGGCTCTTGGTGTAGTCGCGCCCGCCGATCAGCGCACGGATGCCGCCATCGGTCGCCATCGAGACGACGGCACCCTGGCTCACCCCCTGCTTGGCGCCCTGCGCCGCCAGCGCCTCGACCAGGATGGTCTCGGCCGAGGACTGCAGCTTGGTGTCGATCGTGGTCAACACGGTGACGTCGCCATCGACCGCGCCGATGAAGTCGTCGAGCACGTCCATCACATAGTCGGCGGCGTAGTTCACCGAGCCCGCGCCGATGCGCTCGGCGGCTTCCGCCGGGGCGACGAGCGCGGTCTTGGCGGCGTTCTGCGAGATCAGCCCCTGGTCGGCCATCGCGGCGATGACGAGCTGGGCGCGCTTCTCGGCCGCTTCCGGATTGCGGTTGGGCGCGAGTCGCGACGGCGCCTGGACGAGGCCGGCCAGCATCGCCGCCTCCGCGATCGTCACCGAACGCGCCGATTTGTTGAAATAGCGCTGCGCCGCAGCCTCGACGCCATAGGCGCCCGAGCCGAAATAGACGCGGTTGAGATAGAGCTCGAGGATCTGGTCCTTGCTGTAGGTCCGCTCCAGCCAGAGCGCCAAGATGGCCTCCTGGATCTTGCGCGCCGCCGTGCGTTCCTGGGTCAGGAACAGGTTCTTGGCGAGCTGCTGGGTCAGCGTCGAGCCGCCCTGCACCCCGCCGCTGCGGCGCAGATTATTGACCAGCGCGCGGCCGAGGCCGATCGGGTCGATGCCGAAATGCTCGTAGAAGCGCCGGTCCTCGATCGCGACGAACGCCTTGGGCAGATAGGGCGGCACCTCGCCGATGGTGATGGTGCGCCCGCCGGTCTCGCCGCGATTGGCCAGCAGCGAGCCGTCGGCGGCCAGGATCGCGATATTGGGCGGCCGCTTCGGGACGGTGAGCTGGTTGATCGGCGGCAGCTGCGCGGCGTGATAGGCGATGAGCCCGCCGAGCCCGATCGCGCACCAGAGCCCGAGCACCAGCGTCCAGTAGAACAGCCCGCCGAGGAAGGACCGTCCGCGCCGCCCGCGCCGGCGCCCTCCGCCGCCACCGCTGCGCTTGTCGCGACGCGGCGGCTGGCGGGCCTCGCTGCGGGGCGGGGCGCGATGGCCCCTGACAGGGCGGTCGTCGTCGGAAAGGCGCATGTCGAAGTCGTCGCGGCTTCCGCCCCGCCCTGATTCGAAGGAGGGCTCACGCCGCTCGGCCCGTTTCGTCCGGTCGTTCATCCTGCCCCGTCACGCCGAAGGCCGCCGGAGGTCACGGCCGGCCGGATGCTCACACAGGAGTTAAACATGGCGCTTTTAAGGGGTGGTTAAGCCTGCCGCCCCCCGCGCATAGCCTCCTTGTCGCGGTAACGTGAAGATGTTGCGCGAATGCAAGACCGGCCTGGCGGCCGCCCTGCCTTGCGGAGCCTGCGACATTCCGCCATCACCTCGGCAAAAATCGCGAGGGAAACGCCGGGACAACCCCCATCCTGGCCGGGGACTCAGGGTCCTGCCGGCGAACTGCCTCAGAGAGACACATCCATGCTCGCATCAGCCCAGCGCTTCCAGCCCTACGCCCTTGCACTTCTGCGGATCTTCACCTCCCTCAGCTTCATCTCCCATGGCACGCAGAAGCTGCTCGCCTTCCCGGCTGCACCGTCCTGGGGCATGCCGGCCGCCTTCTCCCTGCCCTGGACCGCGGGCGTGCTGGAGATCGTCGGCGGCGCGCTGGTGCTGATCGGCTTCCTGACCCGTCCAGCCGCCTTCATCCTGTCGGGCCTGATGGCGGTGGCCTACTGGATGGCCCATGGCTCGAAGGGCTTCTATCCGATCCTGAACGGCGGCGAGGCGGCCATGCTGTTCTGCTTCATCTTCCTCTACATCTTCACCGCCGGCCCCGGCGCCTTCAGCGTCGACGGCGCGCGCCGCGGCTGATCAGGCCCTACGAACAGAAAAGGCCCGCCATCCGGAAGGAGGGCGGGCCTTTTGCGTTGGCGACGGCGTCTGACTCACACGGCGCCGGCGATCCAGCGCGAGAGGTCGCTCTTCGGCGCGGCGCCGACCTTCTGGGAGGCCAGCTTGCCGTCCTTGAACAGCATCAGGGTCGGGATCGAGCGGATGCCGAACTGGGCGGGGATCGCCTGGTTCTCGTCGACATTCATCTTCACGATCTTGACCTTGCCGTCCATTTCGCCGGCGATCTCCTCGAGCGCCGGGCCGATCATGCGGCAGGGGCCGCACCACTCGGCCCAGAAATCGACGACGACCGGCTCGGTCGACTTGAGGACGTCCGCCTCGAAGCTCGCATCGGTGACTTTGCTCGTAGCCATGGGCGTTTCGCCTTTCAAAGAGGGGTGGCGGGAGCGCCGCCTTCGTTGGGCAAGCTAGGAACGCGCCCCCTCGGGGTCAAGGCGCTGCCACCGCAAGGGCAGCCCTGTCCACGGATCATGCCGCCGCCTCAGGAGCCGCCGGACACAAGACTCGCCCCGACATTGATGGCGAGCGCCAGGATGCTGGTGTTGAAGACGAAGGCCAGGATGGAGTGCACCAGAACGAGGCCGCGCGCAGCCCGCGTCGTCACGGCGACGTCCGAGGTCTGCGAGGTGCAGCCGATCGTGTAGGCGAAATACAGGAAATCGACATAGTCGGGGTCGCGCTCGCCCGGAAAATCGAGGCAGGGCCCGTCCTCGCCGGCATAGTAGGCCCCGGCATAGTGCAGCGTGAAGAAGGCGTGCAGCAGCGTCCAGGAGCACAGGATCGTGATGCCGCCGAGCGCCAGATGCAGCCCGCGCTCGCCCGGTGGCAGGCCACCGATCCCTGCGAGCTGCAGACCGATCGCCGCGATGCTGGCCGTGGCCGCCAGGCAGGCGATGACCAGAATGGCTGCCCCGCCCTCGTCCTGCCGCGCGGCGCGGGCGCGGATCTGGGGAACGGTCTCGTTCAGCAGCGTCGCCGCGAGCATGGCGAGATAGAGCACAGCGCCCGCATCCCAGGCGATCAGCAGCCTCGTGGTCCAGCTCCAGCCCGAGGGCAGGGCCAGCGCGAGGCCGGCCATCGCCGCGAGGGCCAGGAACAGCCGCGGCCGAACGCGAAGGGCGCGCAGGACCAGTCTCATGCCGCGTCCATCCCCTTTGCGCCAAGCTGGGCGAGCAGCGCGTCGAGCACGGCGGCCGCGGGCTCCAGCCGCGTCAGCGTCGCCGTGTAGACCAGCAGCGCCCGCACCTTTCGGGCGGGATAGATCTGGCCGACCAGTGCCCGGTAGACGGCGAGTTGCGCCAGCGTGGTCGGCGCGATCGCCGCGAGATCGCGTGGCGGCCGGGCCGTCGTCTTGAAATCGGCGATGATGACCTCGTCGGGGAGGATGGCGAGCCGGTCGATCTGTCCCGAGACGGGCCGCCTCTCGCCCGTGCCCCAGGCGAGCAGGCCGGTGATCGGCACCTCGGCGAGCGAGCCCGGCCCGAACAGCGCGGCGAGCGCCGGATCGGCCAGCAGCGCCAGCGCGTCGCGGACGATCGCCTCGCGACGCGCCTCCGGCAGCGCGGCGCCGCGCGAAGCGGCGAGCGCCGCCGCCACCGCCTCGCGCCGCTCGGGCGCGATGTCCGGCAGCATCTGCAGCAGGAGATGGGCGAAGCGCCCGGCCGCGGCGGCCTCCGCCAGGAAGGGTCCGTCGACCGGCCGTTCGGGCGCATCCGCGGCGGTGAGCGCGCTGGAGGGCTTCAGCGGCGGCGCGGGCTCCGCCTCGCGCGGCGGCGGGCGCAGGAGCCAGTCGGGTGCGGTCTCGGGCGGCGCCGGGCTCGCGGAGGCCTCCACGGCCACCGGCTGCGGCCGCGAGATCATGAAGCGACGGATCGCGCTCTCGCCCTCGCCGATCTCGGCGAGCCCCGGTTCGGAGGCGGCGAGGCCGGCCTCGACCATGGCATACCAGCTCCCGGCCGGGGCCTCGCCCTTGGCCTGCGCACCGCAGACGATCAGCCGGTTCTCCGCCCGCGTCATCGCGACATAGAGCAGGCGGTGATGCTCCTCGACCATCTGCTCGACGACGCGGGCCTTGGCCTGCGCCGTCGCCTGCGCGTCCTCGGCGCTGCCGGGTGGCCAGATCGGCACCGCCTGCCGCCGCGGCGGCTCGACCGCCAGGATCTTCGGCAACCTCTTGGCGCCGGGCGGCGGGGCGAGATCGGCGAGGATCACGATCCCCGCCTCGAGCCCCTTGGCGCCATGCACCGTCATGACGCGGACCTCGCCGCGGCTGGAGGAGAGGTCGCGCTTCACATCGGTCGCGGCGCCGCAGACATGGTCGAGGAAGCCGGCGAGCGAGGGGCCGTAGCGCCGCTCATGGTCGAGCGCCGCAGACAGGAAGGCGTCGAGCGCGTCTCCGGCCTCGGCCCCCAGACGCGCCAAGGCGAGATTGCGCCCGCCACCCGGCCCGAGCAGGCCGGCGAAGAAGCGGAACGGCCCGCATCGCCCGGCCTCTGCCGCGAGCTCCGCCAGTCGCGCCTCGACAGCCGCATAACGCGGCTCGCTCGCCGCCGCCTCGCGCAGCGCCGCCCGCAGCGAGCCGCTGCGGCCCGGCGCGATGCGCATGAGGTCGTCGTCGTCGAGCCCGATCAGCGGCGTCTTCAGCGCGGTGGCGAGCGTCAGGTCGTCTTCCGGCAGCAGCAGCGTGCGGCCGAGCACGACGAGGTCCTCGACCGCCGGATGGGTGGCGAGCGTCAGCCGGTCGCGGCCGGTGACGGGCACGCCAGCATCCTTCAGCGCCTTGACGATCGTCTCGAACAGCGCGCCGCGCTGGCGCAGCAGGATCATCACGTCGCCGGGCGCAAAGGGCTGGCCGAGATCGTCCACGCCCCGGCGCGTCCAGGCAGCGAGCGTCGTGGCGATGCGCTGGGCGAGCTTGGCCGTGCCGCTGCGCCGCTCGGGCGCGTCGACCGGGGTTGTCCAGGCATCGGGCGGCTCGCCGGAATCATTGGCGCAGAGCGGCCAGAGATCGACGCAGCCGGGGTCGCTGCGGCGCACCGTGTCATGGATTTCGGGCCGTTCCGAGCCGTCGAAGACGAGGCCGCGCGCATGTTCCGGCAGGGCGAAGACGGCGTCGACCGCTTCCATGATGTCGGGCGCCGAGCGGAAGGAGGTGTTGAGGCTGATCGCCTCGAAACGCTGTTCGGCCTCCGTGATGCGCAGGCCAAGCTGCCGGCGCTGCGTGTTGAAGGCGGCGGGCGCGGCCCCCTGGAAGCCGTAGATCGACTGCTTCTCGTCCCCCACCACGAAGACGGTGCGGGGGCGCGGGCCGGCCTCGCGGCCCCCCGCGCTGAACTCGTCGGCGAGCTGGCGCAGGATCGCCCATTGCGCGTCGCTGGTGTCCTGCGCTTCGTCGAGCAGGATGTGGTCGATGCCGGCATCGAGCTTGTAGAGCACCCAGGCCGCCTCGACCCGCGTCAGCAGCGAGCGCGTCCGGGCGATCAGGTCGTCATAGTCGAGCAGCGAGCGCTCGCTCTTCTGGCGCTGGTAGGAGGCGAGCATCCGCGTCACCAGCAGCGCGAGCGCATGGCTGCGGTCGCGGATCGCGATCGAGTTGAGGCGGTCGATGGCCTGGCACAGCCGCGCGGCCAGATCCTCCACCGTAGTGGCGAGAGCGCCCTCGAAGGCGGATTTGCCGCGGCCGCTGATGTTGCTGTTGACGCTCCCGGCCTCGGTCAGGAACCCCTTCCGGCAGAAGGACACCGGATCGCCGTCATCGGCCCCGGCGAGCAGGGTCCGCAGCGTCACTGCGAAACCCTGTCGTGTGGGACTGCCCGCCTCCAGCGCCGCGATCAGCGCCGCGAGGCCGGACATTCCGGCGAGGTCCTGCCGGAAATCCTGCCGCACGGTTTCCGCCGAGAGGTCCGGCGCGATCCCGAGCACGGCGGCGATGCCCTGCCGCATCTCGCCGGCATCGCGGGCGCGGCCCTCCGCGTCGTTGAACAGGGTGCGCTGGCGCAGCGCCTCCTGCATCATCGCATCGAACGTGTCCTGCGCCGCCTGTCGGGCGAGCAGGTCGAGCGCCTGCGCCTCAGCGCCATCGGGTTCGGCAGCCACCAGCCGCAACAGCTCGCGCCGCGCCTCGCGCAGCATCTCGGCCTGGGCGAGGTCATCCGCGACCTCGAAGCGCGGCGTGACATTGGCTTCGAAGGGCGCCGATTGCAGCACCCGCGTGCAGAAGGCGTGGATCGTCTCGATCTTCAGCCCGCCCGGCGTCTCCAGCGCCTGCGCGAACAGGCGCCGCGCCGCGGCGAGGCTGTCGCGCGAGGGCGGCTTGCCGGTCAGCCGGCTCAGTACCGCGGCCAGCTCCGTCTCCGGCAGCGTCGCCCAGGCGCTCAGCGCGGCGAAGAGGCGGTTCGCCATATTGGCGGCGGCGGCCTTGGTGTAGGTGATGCAGAGCAGACGGCCCGGCGCCACGCCGTCGAGCAAGAGCCGCAGCACGCGGTTGACCAGCACATAGGTCTTGCCCGAGCCGGCATTGGCCGAGACCCAGGCGCTGAGCCGCGGATCGGCCGCCAGGGCCTGGTTCTGCTGGGTGAGGGGCGGGACGATCCAGCCGGGCTTCATGCCCCGTCCTCCTCGCCACCCTCGGAGGCGGCGGCCCATTCCTTGACCCGCGCGAGATGGTCATAGGGCGAGGCGAATTTGATGTAGTCGGGCGCCCGGCGCGAGACGAAGGCCTCGCGGCCGCTGCGCAGCGCCTCGACATGCGCCAGCAGGCGTTCGAGATGGCGGCTCGCCACATCCGCCAGGCTGCCGTCGTCGAACGCCAGCGGCTTGTCCTTCGCCCAGTTTTTCGGGTCGTGATGCAGCTTCATGTAGAGCACGGCCTCGACCGGCGTGGGGCCGACCGCGCCCTCGAAGCCGGCCCGCGCCGCCAGCTCCGCCTCCAGCGTCAGCTGTGGCGCAAAGCCCTTCTCGACCTGCGCCTGGCTCGGCGGCGCCCCGGTCTTGAAGTCGATGATGCGGAGCTTCGGCTCCCGCGTGATCTCGACCCGGTCCGCCTTGCCGCTGAGCCATAGCGTGTGCCCGTCGGCAAGCGGGAAGCGCGATCCCGTGTAGACCTCGACGGCCACGCGGGCGAGCGCGCTGCGCCGCCGCTGCTCCCAGTCGATGAAATGCCCGGCCGTCAGCAGGAAGCGCGGCCACCAGAAGGCCCGCACCTCCGGCGCATCGGCGAAGCGCCGGAACGCCTCTTCGCCGATCGCGATCAGCCGGCCATGGGCATCCGCCGGCAATTGCTCCGGATAGGTCGCGGCGAAGGTCTCGACGATCTCGTGCAGCAGGCTGCCGCGATCCTGCGCGCTCGGATCCTCGACCAGACCGGCCAGCGCGTCGAGCTTCAGGATCTTGCGGGCATGGATCTGGTAGGGGTCGCGATAGAGCGTCTCGACATCGGTCACGCTGAGCGAGAGCGGCTGCAGCGCGCGCGGCGGCCTCGGCGCCGGCCGCCCGACCGGGTGCACCGGTGCCGGGGCCGAGAGCCGCCCGGCCAGCGCCGTCAGCCGCTTCCCTTGCGCCAGCGCCTCGCCCCAGACGGGAGCCGGCGTCACCGCCTGCAGCCGCTGCCAGAAGCGCGAGGCGATCGTCTCGGACTCGCCGGCCTTGCGCGCGCGCGTCAGCGTCACGCAGGGCGCCGCCAACGCCATGGCGAAGTCATGCGCGGTCTGGCCGACGCGGCGCTCCGGCGGCGACAGGCCGAGTTCGGCGCGCATCGGCCGGTTGATGAAGGCGTCGGTCGTGGTCTGCGGCGGCCAGACGGATTCGTTGAGCCCGCCGAGCACGACATGGTCGGCCTCGAGCAGGCGGGCTTCCAGCAGGCCCCAGATCCGCACGCGCGGATGGCCGCCGCCACCGCGCCTGACGACGCGCTCGGCCAGCAGACCGTCCAGGATCGCGACGACATCGGCGGGCCGGCCGCCTTCGGGCATGTCGGGCTGCGCGGCGGCGAGATCGTCGAAGAGCCCGGCCAGAGCCTCGCCATCGGCATCACGAAAGGCGCAGGCCTGCCCGTCTTCGCTCAGGCTGACAGCCTCGACGGTGGCGCGGGCCGCGGCCGTCATCACCGCCAGCGACGGCGCCTGCAGGAACAGCGCCTCCAGCAGCGGCGAGAAGGCGGTGCCGAGCGCCGCCAGCACTTTGGCCGCCGCAGCAGCATCCGCGTCACCCAGGCGCTTGCGCGGACCCGGCGCATGGCGGACTTCGCGCAATTCGTTCCAGCGTTCGAGCTGTTCGTTGAGGCCCGCCAGTCCTCGGCCTACGCTCTCGCCCCGCCACAGCCCGATTTCCAGCGCCGAGGCGCCGCGTGCCGTCTCCTCGCGCGGCAGCCCGAGCCGGCAGAGCGGGTGGGCGAGCAGCGGCACGAGGCTTCCCGGCGTCATCTGCGCCAGGGCCGCCTCCAGCACGAGCCGCAGCAGCGAGCCCGCCGGCCAGCGCGCCAGCGGCAGGCCGGCCGAATCGTCGACCGCGATGTCCCAGCGCCGGAGCTCGACCGTCACGCGTTCGGCGAGGCCGCGATCGGGCGTGATCAGCGCCGCCTGCCGGCCGGGCGTCTCCAGCGTCTCGCGCAGCGCGACCGCCACCGCCAGCGCCTCCTCGCGCTCGTCGGCCGCCTCGACGAGGCGCAGGTCGCGGAAGGCCAATTCCGCCTCCTCGGCGGGAAGGCGCTCGCGCAAATCGGCCCAGCTCTGCGTCACCGTGGCCGGCAGCATCGCCTCGCGCAGCAGACGCGAGCGGGCGCCATGCGTGGCATCGGGTTCGGCGAGCGCGCGCACATCGGCCCGCACCGCCTGCAGCGTGTCCAGCAAATGATGCAGCGCCGCCTGTGGATGCGAGGGCGCAGGCTCCTCGGCGATCGCCCGCCACGCCGCGTCGGAGAGGTCGAGATCGAGCCCGGGCAGCACCACCGCGCCGTTGGGAAGCCTTGCGATCGCCGCGAGCAGCCGCGCTGTGGCCGGGACCGTGCCGGTGGAGCCGGCCGCGATGATCGGCCCCGTCACCGCGCCCGACAGCAGCCGCTCGCGCTCGGCGGCCAGCATGCGGTTGCGGAAGGTGGCGGGGTCGCAGGCGCCGCGCTCGCTCAGGATGGTCGGCCAGGCGCCGCCCAGGATCGAGAGGAACTCGGCATTGAGCTGCCAGACCTTGTCGAAACGGGCCGCATCGAGCCGCCCGAGCCGTTCGACGGCGATATCCTCCGTCTGCATCTGATCGAGCAGCGCGGCGAGGTCGCCGGCCAGCCCATAGGCCTCGGCCAGCGTCGCCGGCACCAGCGAGGGCTCTGCGGGATCGAGCCGCAGATGGCTGCGATTGGCGCTGCGCCCCCAGGCGTCGACGAGGCGGGTCAGGATCATTCTCCGCGCCAGCGGGTCGATCGGCGTGATACGGTCATCGGCCAGCGCGCCGGCGCCGATCAGCGCCGTCTCGGCTTCGTCGACATCGCCCAGCGGCAGGATGCGCGGCAGCAGCAGCGGCGCGCCGCCGAGCTTGTCGGAGAGGCAGGCGGCGAAGGCCCGCGCCGCCCGCCGCGTCGGCAGATAGAGCGTCACGCGCGCCAGCGCGGCGGGGTCCTCAGGGTCATGGACGCGCCCGAAGCGACCCTCCAGCATCGCCTGGGCCAGCACCTCGAGAAAGGGCGCGCCGGCGGGTATCGTGAACAGGTTGAGGTCAGCCATCGGCTCGCGCGGGCGCGGTCTGCGCCGCCGCGAAGGCGGCCTCCGCCGGCGCGATCGCCTCGGGCGTGCCGACATGCAGCCATTGCCCGGCGAGCACGAGCCCGTGCAGCCGGCCCGCCGCGATGGCGCGGTCGAACAGCAGGTTCAGCGAGAACGGTCCCTCGGGGGTGTCCGCGAAGAGGTCAGGCTTCATGATGGCGACACCGGCATAGACGAAGGGTGCGCTCTCGGCGCTGCCGCGCCGTGTCAGCAGCCCGTCCGCAGCCTTGAAGAAATCTCCGCGTCCGTCGAAGCCGACGCTGCCCTCGCGCTGCGCCAGCAGCAGCAGCATGTCCATTCGCGCGGCGTCCCAGCTTCGCGCCATGACCTGCATCGCCGAGCCGCCGCTCTCGCTCCAGAGCGAATCCGAGTTCACATGGAAGAAGGGTTCGCTTCCGAGCAGCGGCAGCGCCTTCTTCACCCCGCCGCCGGTCTCCAGCAGCAGCGCCCGCTCGTCCGAGATGGTGATGCGCGGCGCGCTGCGGCCGGCCAGATGCGCCTCGATGAGGGCTGCCAGATGATGGACGTTGACCACCGCCTCCTCGACGCCGGCTTCAGCCAGCCGGTCGAGCGCATGGTCCAGCATCGGCTTGCCGCCGATGCTGACGAGCGGCTTGGGCAGCGTGTCGGTGATCGGCCGCATCCGCTTGCCGAGCCCCGCCGCCAGCACCATGGCGCGGCGGATCGGTTGGGAATGGGCCTGCGTCACGCGAATCTCCAGAGCAGGGTCGGTCCGGCGATCCATAGCGCGTCATGGTCGGGCTTGTCCCGACCATCCACGTCTTCCGTCGTAGAGGCCGGTGTTCGAGACGTGGATGCTCGCCACAAGGGCGAGCATGACGGCTCTGCCAGCCGTCACCCCACCTCGAACAACCGCGGCAGATGCGCCTGGTACCAGTCCTTCAGCTCCGCCAGCGCCGGATGCTCGAGGTTGCGGCGCAGATAGCCCTCGATGCGCGGCAGATGCTTGAGATAGGCCGGCTTGCCGTCGCGCTTGTCGAGCCTCGCGAAAATGCCGGCGATTTTGGTGTTGCGCTGCGTGCCGAGGATCGCATAGGCGCGGGCGAAGCCGGCGAGGTCGAAATCGGGATCGTCGGCGCGGCGCGCCTGGCCGTAAGCGGCCAGCAGCCGCAATTCCAGCGCCGCCGGCACGTCGATGCGCGCATCCTGCCCGAGCGAGGCGAGATCATAGGCCGGATGGCCGAGGACCGCGTCCTGGAAGTCGATCAGCCCGAGCTTGGCATGGCCTTCCCGGGCCGGCAGCCAGATCAGGTTGGGGGAGTGGAAATCCCGCAGCGTCCAGGTGCCGGGCGCCTCCAGGATCTCGTCGAAGAGCCGGTTCCAGATCCGCGCGAACTCCGCCTGCGTCACCGCGGGCAGGGTCACCCCCGCGATATGCGGGGCGTACCATTCCAGGATCAGTTCGGTCTCGATGGCGAGCGCGGCGCGGTCGTAATCCGGCAGGACATGGTCGCGCCCCTCGGCCACCGGCAGGATCGTCGGCAGCGTATGGCGATGCAGGTCCGCCAGCAGCCGCGCCGCCGCCTCGTAGCGCTCGGCGATCGGGCCGTCGCCGTCGACCACACCCTTCTGGCCGAGATCCTCGATCAGCAGAAGCCCGGTCTCGAGATCCTGCGCATAGATCTCCGGCGCCGAATAGCCGAGCGAATGCAGCCCGCGATCCATCGCGACGAAAGCGTCGACGTTCTCGGCGAGATGGGCGATCGCGCTGTAGGGCTTGCCGAGCCGGATCGCCGGCCCATCCGGGCGCGGCGGCGAGATCATCAGCACGGCGCTGTCGCCATTGGGGCGCGTCAGGCGCTCATAGGCGCGGCTCGAGGCGTCGCCCTGCATGAAGTCGCGGCGGGCATCGTCCCAGCCTGCCTCGTCGATGAGCCGGCGCGACGCGATCGCGATCGAAAGACGCTGCCGCCAGAGCACGCCGCCGGAGAGATCCGCGATGCGGCCGGTCTCGGGATGGTCGGGGTCGACGTCGAGGACGATGTCGAGGCGGCGCCCGCCCGGCAGGCGCGTGCCCGCCCGATCCGGCCACTCGACCAGCAGGATCACCCGGTCGAGATCCTCGGTCAGTCCGATATCGTCCAGCTCCTCGGGCGAGCGCACGCGGTAGAGATCGGCATGGAGCACGCTCCCGCGCGGCGTCTCGTAGTTCTGGACGAGGGTGAAGGTCGGGCTCGGCGCCTCCAGACGGGGATCGTCGGCGAGTTCGCGCAGGATCGCCCGCGCCAGCAGCGACTTGCCCGCCCCGAGCTGACCGGAGAGCGCGACGATGTCGCCGGGCTTCAGGATCGCCGCCAGATCGGCGGCCAGCCGCAGCGTCGCGGCCTCGTCGGCCAGCACCAGACGGTGCGGGCCGGATTTGCGCGCCTCGTCCGTCATTCCGCGGCGTCCGAGAGCGGCACGCCCGCGGAGGGGAAGACCGCGGTGACGCGCGTGCCGCGGCCCGGCGCCGAATCGAGTTCGACCCGTCCGCCATGCAGCTCGACGATGGAGCGCACGATCGAGAGACCCAGGCCCACGCCGCGATGGCTGGAGCCGAGCGAGTGGCTCTCGAAACGGTCGAAGACCTTCTCCTTCACCTCGGCCGGAATGCCGCGGCCCTGGTCGGCGACGGTGATGCGGACATGGCCCTCGCTGCGCGCTGCGCTGACGGTGATCGTCTGGCCCGGCGAGGAGAAGCCGATCGCGTTGGAGATCAGGTTGAACAGCACCTGGCGCAGCCGCTTGCCGTCCGCCCGCAGCGGGCCGGCCTCCGGCGCGATCTCGACCTTGAGTTCGAGCTTGCTGTCGGTGAGGCGGTCATGCAGCCCCGCCGCCGCCTGGGCGATGGTGTCGGCGACGTCGACCTCCTCGAGATCAAGCTGCAGCGCGCCGTTGTCGATCGTGGCGAGGTCGAGAATGTCGTTGATGATGGCGAGCAGCGCGCCGGAAGAGCGCACGATATGCGAGGTGTAGTCGCGCTGCTTCTCGTTCAGCGCGCCGACGGCCTCGGTGCCGAGCAGTTGCGCGAAGCCGATGATGTTGGTCAGCGGCGAGCGCAGCTCGTAGGAGACGTGGTGGACGAAATCCTCGCGCAGCCGCGAGACCTTCTCCAGCGCCTCGTTCTTCTCGGTCAGCGCGCGCTCGACATTCACGCTGGCGGTGACGTCGGCGAAGGTGATCAGCGTCGCGCCGTCGGGCAGCGGAGCGGCCGCGCAGTCCAGCACCGTGCCGTCGCGCCGCTGCATCCGGCAGACATAGTCCTCGCGCGCGTCGCGCACGCCGGTGACGGCGCTCTGCAACTCGCCCCAGATCTCGTCCTGCGGGAAGAGCGGCTGGCAGAGCCGCACCACCTCGTCGATATGCGGCGCCGCGGCGGCAAGGTCCGCCTTGATCCGCCAGGCCTGGGCGAAAGCCGGGTTCGAGAGCTTGAGGCGCCCGTCCGAGCCGAACACGGCGACGCCCTCGCGCAGCGAATCCAGCGTCTCGCGCTGCGTCCGCGACAGCGCGTTGAAGCGCGATTCGAGGGTGAAGCGCTCGGTCACGTCGTCGAGCAGATAGGTGACGCCGCCCTGCGGGTTCGGGCTCGCCACGACATGGATGGTGCGCCCGTCGGGCAGGTACCACCAGTCCTCGTTCGCGCGGGTCGCGGTATAGGCGGCCTGGACGCCCGCCTTCCAGCTGCGATAGTCGCCGAGCTCGGGCAGGCGGCGCTCGGCGCGGAGCCGGTCGAGGATCTCGCCGTCGCTGGGGTGGCCGTCGAGGAAGGCGGGATCGAGCGACCAGAGCGCGTCGAAGCCGGAATTTCGGTAGACCAGCCGCTGCGAGGCGTCGAACACCGCGACCGCGGTCTTCAGCCGGTCGAGGGTGCGCACATGCGCGTCCATCTGGCGCTGGAGATCGGTGCGGACGGCTTCCAGCTCGCTCATGTCGGTGGCGATGCCGGCAAAGCCGGTCGGCGTCGGCAGTTCGAGAATGTCGAGCGTGCGCCGCTGCCCGGCGATGACGGCCGGCGCGCGGGCGGAGAAGACCTGGCCCTCGCGCCGGGCCTTGGCGGCGGCCTCACGCTCCGTCCGGTCGAGCAGTTCGATGCCGCCCTTCACCGCAGCGCCGTCATCCGCCACCTCGACGGCGCGCGCATAGGCGGCGTTGCACCAGCTCAGCCGCCCGTCCGGCGTCCGTGTCCAGGCCGGTTGCGGCAGCCCGTCCAGCAGGCCGGCCAGAGCCTCGTGCTCGCTGTTCAGCCGGTCGAGTTCGCCCTGCAGCGCCATCACCCGCGCCCGCTCGCCGGTGACCTCGCGGAAGCGGATCACGGCGCGCCCGGCCACGGGCCGGCCCTCGACGTCGATGAAGGGCCCCGCCTTGCTTCGCAGGGTCATGCCGAAGGATTCGCCGCGCTCCTTCAGCGCGTCGGTGGCGAGTTCGAGCCGCTTGGCGTCGGCCGGCGGCGCCCAGGCGCCATAGGCGAGGGCGAGCGTTGCGCCGGGGGCGCCGAGAAAGCCGCTGTCGCCTTCGAAGACGGGGTCGGCCTGCCGCCCGGTCCAGCTGACCACGACCTGGGGATCGGTGGCGAGCAGGGCGGTCAGCCGGTCGTGCTGGCCGCGCGTGGCCTCGAGTTCGCCGGCCAGCGCCGCCTCGCGCCGGTGCCAGCGCCCGCGCTCGCGGACATAGACCAGCGAGGTGGTGGCGGCGAAGACGGCGAGGCCCGCAAGCACGATCGAGAGCGCGCCGGTGCTGAACAGATCCGGGCGCAACGGCCCCAGCCAGGCGCCCTGGGCGAGCGCGGCGGAGGGAGCCTGACTGGCGGCGAGACCCGGCAGAAGCGCATGGCGGCGCCAGTGCCGGCGGCTTCGTTCCTGTCGGCTCGACCTGGTCATTCCGCGTCCGTCTGCTCCGGGGGCGGCGCCGGCCGCCCCATCCTGATATCCGTCCGGCCGGGCGCCGAACGGCGGCCCGCCGCCCCCCGGCCCGCTTTTGCCGGACCCCTGACGCACGCCTGCCACCACACCGATCACTGCGTGTCGACCCGCCCCCGCGCCAAGCGCCGGAGGCCGAATCAGCCCCACTCTAATCACCGGTGGAGTCCGGCAGGAAGTGCTTAATGAGCGGTAAATCGGGCGGATTTGCCGGGCCGGCGGCAGGAAACGGAGCCGACCCAAGACCTAGCGGCTTGCGCCGGCTCGGGGCCCATTAGTAGCGTCATCGGGCTGAGCGACGTTGCCCTCGGCAAATGAAAAAGGCCCGGCGCGAGCGCCGGGCCTCCTGCCGTCCGGGCGGTGCCGGATGTCAGTAGCGATACAGCTCGGGCTTGAACGGCCCGGTCTGCGGAACGCCGATATACTTGGCCTGCTGGTCGTTCAGCACGGTCAGCTTGGCGCCGACCTTGGCGAGGTGCAGCGCGGCGACCTTCTCGTCCAGGTGCTTCGGCAGCGTGTAGACCTTGTTCTCGTACTTGGCGTGATGGTTCCAGAGCTCGACCTGGGCCAGCGTCTGGTTCGAGAACGAGCAGGACATCACGAAGGACGGGTGACCCGTGGCGTTGCCGAGGTTCACCAGGCGGCCTTCCGAGAGCAGGATGATGCGCTTACCATCGGGGAACTCGATCTCGTCCACCTGCGGCTTGACGTTGTCCCACTTGAAGTTCTTCAGCCCGGCGACCTGGATCTCCGAGTCGAAGTGGCCGATGTTGCAGACGATGGCGCGGTGCTTCATCGCGCGCATATGGTCGACGGTGATGACGTCGAGATTGCCGGTCGCGGTCACGAAGATGTCGGCGCGCGGGGCGGCGTCATCCATCGTCACGACCTCGTAGCCCTCCATCGCCGCCTGCAGCGCGCAGATCGGGTCGATCTCGGTGACCATGACGCGGCAGCCGGCCTGGCGCAGCGAGGCGGCCGAGCCCTTGCCGACGTCGCCATAGCCGGCGACGACCGCGACCTTGCCGGACATCATCACGTCCGTGCCGCGGCGGATGGCGTCGACCAGCGACTCGCGGCAGCCATAGAGGTTGTCGAACTTCGACTTGGTGACCGAGTCGTTGACGTTGATCGCCGGGAAGGGCAGGCGGTTCGCCTTGGCGAGCTCGTAGAGGCGGTGGACGCCGGTGGTGGTCTCCTCCGAGACGCCCTTGATCGCGTCGCGGGTCTTGGTGAACCAGCCCGGATTGGCCTTGAGCTGGCGCTTGATCAGCGCGAAGAAGATGGTTTCTTCCTCATTGCCCGGCTTGTCGAGGAATTCGGTCTTGCCGGCCTCGGCCTCGGCGCCGAGGATGATCAGCATGGTCAGGTCGCCGCCGTCGTCGAGGATCATGTTCGGCGTGCCGCCGTCACCCCAGGTCGCGGTCTTGAGGACGTACTCCCAGTACTCCTCCAGCGTCTCGCCCTTGATGGCGAAGACGGGTGTGCCGCTCGCGGCGATCGCGGCGGCAGCGTGGTCCTGGGTCGAGAAGATGTTGCAGGACGACCAGCGCACATCGGCGCCGAGTTCCTTCAGGGTCTCGATCAGCACGGCGGTCTGGATGGTCATGTGCAGGCAGCCGGCGATGCGCGCGCCCTTGAGCGGGAACTTGCCCTTGTGCTCCTCGCGGATGGCCATCAGGCCCGGCATCTCGTCCTGGGCCATGTTGATTTCCTTGCGGCCGTAATCCGCGAGGCTGATGTCCTTGACGATGTAATCGGTTGTCGACACGGGGCGTGCTCCAGCTGGTCTTCGAATGATGGGCGGGTCCATAGCAGCGCCCACGCCCAAAGGCAATCAAAGATATAAAGATGTCTTTATGTGATTGGTCGAAAGGGAGCGGTCTGTCGATTTTGTGACGTAAGGTCATTACCGGGGCCGGATTGGGCCTCGTTGAGCGCTCATGAAGGGATCGATGCGAGAGGGGAGGCGGCCGTGACCGCGGCAGCAGAGCGGGCCTATTCGCTCTCGCCGAACCGGTCGGCGACCAGAGCTTCCAGCGCCTTCAGCGCTTCGCTCGCCTGCGGACCCTTCGCCACCACGGTGATCGTCGAGCCGATGCCGGCGCCGAGCGTCAGGATGCCCATGATCGAGGTCGCGCCGACCGTCTCGCCGCAGCGGGTGACGGTGATGTCGGCGTCGAAGGACGAGGCGCATTGCACGAATTTCGCCGTGGCGCGGGCGTGCAGTCCCTTCTTGTTGACGATCTGGAACTCGCCATAGACGGCGCCTGCGGGAATCTCGACCTCAGGGCAATCGCAGTCGTCGATCTCCTGCCTGTCGTCCACGGCAGCGTTTCCTTACTTCCCGGCCAGGACCCGGCTGGCGACGGTGATGTATTTGCGGCCGGCATCCTGCGCGCAGGTGACCGCCTCGTCGAGGCTCTTTTCCTCGCGCACGCTGGCGAGCTTGATGAGCATCGGCAGATTGATGCCGGCGACGACATCGATCCGGCCGGGCTCCATCACCGAGATGGCGAGGTTGGAGGGCGTGCCGCCGAACATGTCGGTCAAGACGATCACGCCCTTGCCGGTCTCGACCTCTTCGACCGCCGCGATGATGTCGCGGCGACGGCCTTCCATGTCGTCATCGGGGGCGATGGCGATGGTGGCGAGATGCTGTTGGGGGCCGACGACGTGTTCGAGCGCGGCACGGAACTCCGTGGCCAGATGCCCATGCGTCACGAGGACCAGTCCGATCATTCACTATGGCACCGGAGAGCGCTTTCGGCGCCCGGACAAGGTCGCGGTTTATGCGGCAGGTGCGAAGGATAGGCAAGCGGCCCGCTTCGAACTCGACAAATTTTCGAGATCAGCCTTCGGTGAAGAGCCGCAGCGCCGCCAGCACCAGCCGCTCGTCGCCGGCCCGCCCCGCGACGGTCAGCCGCGGCAGGTCGATGCCCTCGATCCGCTCGACCAGGTCCTCCGGCTCCGGCATGCGGGTGGGCTCCTCGCCGCTGAGGTCGACGATCAGCCGCACCACCACGGCCGGCTGGTGCGGTTCCGGCGTCAGCCCGAGCCCGCGGCGCTCGATCAGCCCCTCCAGCGGCGCCACCGGCCGCGCCAGCAGCCGCCCGCCCCTGGCGCCCAGCGCGGTCCGGTCGTCGGCGACCAGCCGGGCGAAGCGGCCCTGGCTTCCCGCCAGCGCGATCAGCGCCAGCGCGAGGCTGGACTTGCCGGCGCCCGAGGCGCCCCGGATCAGCACGCCGAGTTCGCCCAGCACCACCGTCGTGGCATGGATGGTCTGGCCCGTCACGGTCGCCTCAGGCGCTCTGCGGCAGCGCCGGCAGGCAGACGATGAAGCGCGCCCCCAGCCGCGGCCGCTCGCCATCGGGCCCGGTCGGGCCGAGCCGGTTCTCGGCGCGGATCGTGCCGCGATGCGCCTCGACGATCTGGCGCGAGATCGACAGACCGAGCCCGGAATTCTGGCCGAAGCCCTCATTGGGGCGGTCGGTGTAGAAACGCTCGAAGATGCGCTCCAGCGCATGCGGCTCGATGCCGGGCCCTTCATCCTCCACCGTGACCAGCACCTCGTCGCCCGAGCGCGACAGCAGCACGCGCACCGGCTTGTCCGGGGGCGAGAAGGAGCGGGCGTTGTCGATCAGGTTGACGAGCACCTGCCCCAGCCGGGAATCATGGCCCAGCACGATGAAGCCGTCGCGCCCGCCGGGCCGCTGGCCGCGCCGCTCGGTGACGAGCTCGATCTTCGCGCGTCCCTCGCGGCGCATCTCGTTCTGGACCGAGACCACCGCCTCCAGGACCTGGGTGAGATCGACCGGCCCGGCATCGTTGCGGGCGAGCTCGGCGTCGAGGCGCGAGGCGTCGGAGATATCGGAGATCAGCCGGTCGAGCCGGCGCACATCGTGCTGGATCACCTCGAGCAGCCGCCCGCGCGACTCGTCCGATTTCGCCCGTGGCAAGGTCTCGACCGCGCTGCGCAGCGAGGTCAGGGGATTTTTCAGCTCATGCGCGACATCGGCCGCGAAGCTCTCGATCGCCTCGATGCGGCTGTAGAGCGCCTTGGTCATGTCCCGCAGCGAACCGGAGAGATGGCCGATCTCGTCATGCCGGTTGCCGAAATCGGGGATCTGCTCGCGCGACTTCACCCCCCGCCGCACCCGCTGCGCCGCATCGGCGAGCTTGCGGATCGGCTCGGCGATCGTGCCGGCCAGCAGCACGGACAACAGGATCATGACCGCCGCCGAAACCGCGAAGACCTGGAAGATGCCGTAGCGCTCCGAGATGATGACCGCGTCGATGTCGCCGCCCTGCGTCGAGAGCAGCAGCGCGCCCTTCACCGCCCGGAAGCGCTGCACCGGCACCGCCACCGAGACAATCGTCTGCCCCCGCGCGTTGACGCGGACCACGCTGGCCGGCGTCCCGCTCAGCGCCCGCGCCACCTCCGGATAGGATTTGCCGTTGGCGTTGTCGAAATCGTCGTAGGCGGGCACGTCGGCTCGGCCGAGCCGGTTGCGGAACAGGTTCCAGGTCCGCTCCAGCAGCGGCGCCTCGTCGGGCTCGCCGACGCGCGGCAGGTCGAGCCGCAGCACGTCGCCGCGCGAGTAGAGGCTGCGGGAATCCAGCGTCAGCAGCCCGTCCCGGTCGTAGATGCGGGCGCGCGTCTTGGTCGGCGTCACCAGGCGGCGCAGCAGCGGCGCGACCTTCTCGGGATTGATCGAGAAGTCGAGCGGATCCTCGGCGATGCCCGCGCTCTCGCCGGCCTGGAGCTGCAGCAGCTTGTCGGGATCGATGGTGATCGCATCCGTCTCGACCGTCGCCGAGGCGGCGATCGCACCCGCGATGATCTCCCCCTGCGTGAGAAGGCTCTGCACGCGCGATTCGATCAGCCCCTCGCGGAACTGGTTGAGATAGAGAAAGCCGACGAGGAGGGCGCAGAGCCCGCCGAGATTGAGCACGACGATGCGGCGCGTCAGGCTGGACGCGGCGCCCGAGGAGATCGCGCGCAGGCCGCGCCGCAGGAACCCGCGCAGCCGGGCCCGCAGCGTGGGCTTCGCCGCGCCTTGGCCGGATTCAGCCCTGCGTTCCTGCTCGATCGTCGCCATGGTCTCCGCCGTGCGTCCAAGCCGGCGGCGGCGTCATGCGCCTGCCGCCCCAGCCCGCCCGGATGGGCCGGACGCTCAGCTTTCCTTGAACCGGTAGCCGACGCCGTACAAGGTCTCGATCATGTCGAAATCGGCATCGACCTGGTTGAACTTCTTGCGCAGCCGCTTGATGTGGCTGTCGATGGTGCGGTCGTCGACATAGACTTCGTCGTCATAGGCGGCGTCCATCAGGGCGTTGCGGCTCTTCACCACGCCCGGCCGCTGCGCCAGCGACTGCAGGATCAGGAACTCGGTCACGGTCAGCGTCACCGGCTCGCCCTTCCAGGTGCAGGTGTGGCGCTCGGGGTCCATCCGCAGCAGGCCACGTTCCAGCGCCTTGGCATCCTCGTTGCGGGGCGTCGCGGCGGGATCCTTGGCGCCGGCGCGACGCAGGATCGCCTTCACCCGCTCGACCAGCAGGCGCTGCGAGAACGGCTTCCGGATGAAGTCGTCGGCGCCCATCTTGAGCCCGAACAGCTCGTCGATCTCCTCGTCCTTCGAGGTCAGGAAGATCACCGGCAGGTCGGACTTCTGGCGCAGGCGGCGCAGCAGCTCCATCCCGTCCATGCGCGGCATCTTGATGTCGAAGATGGCGAGGTCGGGCGGGTTCTGCTTCAGCCCGTCGAGCGCCGAGGCGCCGTCGGTATAGGTCATGATGCGGTAGCCCTCGGCTTCGAGCGCAATGGACACCGAGGTCAGGATGTTGCGGTCGTCGTCGACCAGCGCAATGGTTGGCATAAGTCGTTTGTCTCTTTTGGCCGTGTTGCAATGACGCAGGGTCCACTCTCGCGAGAGAAGGGCCAAACCGTGGCCGCAATCTAGCGGTCGCATGGCGGCTTGCCTATGACCCCGATACGGAAAGTCCCGAAATGTCCGCAGGTTCCATCGCAGCGTCCGCCGGTTCCGTCGATGAGCCTGGGCCGTCCGCCCTCCGCAAGGACTCGATCCGCTCGACCGACGACGAGGCCCGCGCCCTCGGCCGGCAGCTCCTGCGCGGCGCCCGCTCCGGGGCGCTGGCGACGCTGGGACGCGACGGTCACCCCTCGTCGAGCCTCGTCAGTCTGGCGACCGACGGCGACGGCACCCCTCTGATCCTGGTCTCGGCCCTGTCCGCCCACACGGCCCATCTGGAGACCGACCCGCGCTGTTCGCTGCTGCTGGCGCCGGGCGGCAAGGGAGATCCGCTCGCCCATGCCCGGATCACGTTGAAGCTTAGGGCGAGGAAGGTGGCGCGCGAGGGCGCGGAAGGCGAGCGCGTCCGGCGGCGCTTCCTCGCCCGCCAGCCCAAGGCGGCGCTCTATGTCGATTTCGGCGATTTCTCCTTCTTTGCCCTCGACCTCCAGGGCGCGAGCCTGAACGGCGGTTTTGGACGGGCCTATGAACTCGTGCCGGCTGACCTGCTCAGCGATGCCGAAGCCTCGAGCGCCATCGCCGCCATGGAGGAGGGGGCGGTCGAGCACATGAACGCCGATCACGCCGACGCCATCCGCGCCTATGCCACCGGTCTGCTGAAGGCTGAGGACGGCGACTGGCGTCTCACCGGGCTCGATCCGGACGGGGCCGATCTCGCCCGCGGCGATGCCGTCCTGCGCCTGCCCTTCCCGGCGCCCGTCAGCGATGCCGCCGCGATGCGGAGGACCTTGGTCGAGCTCGCCGCCGCGGCCCGCGCTGCCGGCTAGCGCCCTGATTTACCACGTCGATTCGATTCAATCGATTTAGATGAGAATGTTGCCGGCGGGGGCTTTGCCGTCTCTTGAGCCGGGTCCAACATGGCCTTAAGGGGACCGGCACCGGCCGGCACAAAGGTCGCCCGCGCGCGTTTCTCCGTTCGCGCATGTCTGCAGATCAGGCGGCTCCTCGGGGCCAGCCTGCCTCGGGAGGTTCCGTTGAAATCCATCGGTCAGTTCAATGCCGCGCAGGGGGCGGAGTCCTTCGGCTTTCGCGACCTGAAGAGCGTCTACTGGAACCTCGAGGCCGCCCGGCTCTATGAGCAATCGCTCGCCCGCGGCGAATCCCAGCTCTCGCGCCACGGCGCTATCACCGCCGACACCGGCACCCATACCGGCCGCTCGCCCAAGGACAAGTTCACCGTCCGCGACGCGCTCACCGACAAGAGCGTCTGGTGGGACAACAACAACGCGATGTCCCCGGAGCATTTCGAGACGCTGCTCGCCGACTTCATCGCCCATGCCAAGGGCAAGGACCTCTTCGCGCAGGATCTCTATGGCGGCGCCGACCCGGTTCACCGCGTCAAGGCCCGGGTCTACACCGAGATGGCCTGGCACTCGCTCTTCATCCGCAACCTGCTGATCCGGCCGGCGCGCGAGGAACTCGCCGACTACGTCCCCGAGATGACGATCGTCGATCTGCCGAGCTTCAAGGCCGACCCGGGCCGCCATGGCTGCCGTAGCGAGACCGTCATCGCCATCGACTTCACCCGCAAGATCGTGCTGATCGGCGGCTCGGCCTATGCCGGCGAGATGAAGAAGTCGGTTTTCACCTATCTCAACTTCGTCCTGCCGACGAAGGGCGTGGTGCCGATGCACTGCTCGGCCAATGTCGGCCCGAACAACGATTCCGCCATCTTCTTCGGCCTCTCCGGCACCGGCAAGACGACGCTCTCGGCCGATCCCGACCGCACGCTGATCGGCGATGACGAGCATGGTTGGTCGAAGGACGGCATCTTCAACTTCGAGGGCGGCTGCTACGCCAAGACGATCAAGCTCTCGGCCGAGGCCGAGCCACAGATCCACGCCGCCTCGCTGCGCTTCGGCACGGTGCTGGAAAACGTCGTCATGGACGAGATCACCCGCGAGGTCGATTTCGACGACGGCAGCAAGACCGAGAACACCCGCTCGGCCTATCCGCTCGACTTCATCCCCAACGCCTCGCGGACCGGCCGCGCCGGCGTGCCGAAGAACATCGTCATGCTGACGGCGGATGCCTTCGGCGTGATGCCGCCGATCGCCAAGCTCACCCCGGCGGAGGCGATGTACCACTTCCTCTCCGGCTACACCGCCAAGGTGGCCGGCACGGAGCGCGGCCTCGTCGGTGTCGAGCCGGAATTCTCGACCTGCTTCGGCTCGCCCTTTCTGCCGCGCCACCCGTCTGAATATGCCAATCTCCTGCGCGATTTCATCGCCAAGCACCATGTCGACTGCTGGCTGGTCAACACGGGCTGGACCGGCGGTCAGTACGGCACCGGGCGGCGCATGCCGATCCGCGTGACGCGCCGTCTCCTGTCGGCGGCGCTGGACGGCTCGCTCAACCGCGCCGATTTCCGCCGCGACCCCTATTTCGGCTTCGCGGTGCCGACCTCGGTTCCCGGCGTCGAGCCGCACATCCTCTACCCGGTCAAGACCTGGGCCGATAAGGCGGCCTTCGCCGAGACCGCCAAGAACCTGATCGGCATGTTCGCCAAGAACTTCGAGAAGTTCGAGGCCCATGTCGACGACGCGGTGAAGGCGGCGGCGCCGGTCAACTCGCTGGCGGCGTGAGGCCATCGCGTCCTATCATCGGGGTGCGGGCCATCTCTCGTCCTTAGGGGGAAGGCGGCCCGCGCTTCGCATCTCACATCCCGGGGCGGTGACGCTGTGGCCATCCTCCTCATCGCCCTCCGCCTCCTCGCCACGCTGGGCATCCTCGGCGCCACCACCTGGGCCGCCGGCCTGCTGATCTTCCGCCTGCCCGGGACGACCGGGACCCTCGCGGCGGTCGGCTTCGGCGTCGCCGGGCTCGCCGGTGCTGTCGGCCTGTGGAGCGGCGCGGCGCGCCTGCCGCTCTCCTTCGCGGTGCTCTTCCTCGGCCTGCTCGGCTGGTGGAACGGGCTGATGCCGTCGCATGACCGGGCCTGGATTCCCGAGCTGGCGCGCCTGCCCTCGATCGCCCGCGAGGGCGACATCCTGACCGTCTCCAACCTCCGCAACTTCAACTGGCGCACGGAGACGGATTACGACGAGCGCTGGGAGACGCGCCGCTACGATCTCAGCAAGGTCGAGGGCATCGACCTCTATCTCTCCTATTGGTCGGGCGAGGCGATCGCGCATCTCCTCGTCAGCTTCCCCTTCGCCGATCAGCCGCCCCTGACCTTCTCGATCGAGGTCCGCCGCGAGAAGGGCGAAGAATGGTCGGCGCTGGCGGGCTTCTTCCGCAGCTACGAGATGGCCTATGTCGCGGCGCCCGAGCGCGATCTCGTCGGCCTGCGCAGCCATGCCCGCAAGGAGGACGTCCGGCTCTTCCGCATCGCCGTCACGCCCGCCCAGGCGCGCGACGTGCTGCTGGCCTATGTCGCCGACGTCAACGAGCTGGCGGGCCGGCCGCGCTGGTACAACACGCTGACGACCAACTGCACCACGGTCGTCTACACCCTGGTCGGCTCGGTCGCGCCAGCCTGGAAATTCTCGCTGCCGCTCGATCCGCGCGTGCTGCTTTCTGGCTATCTGCCCGGCTATCTCCAGCGCATCGGCGCCGTCCGCAGCGACATTCCGCTCGACGAACTGGTCCGTCAGGCCCGGATCGGCGAGCGTGCCCGGGCGATCTCGCTGGACGATCCCGACTTCTCGACAAAGATCCGCGAGGGCGTGCCGACGGTCCGGCCTTGAAGGCGTCATTGCGAGAAGCGTCAGCGACGAAGCAATCCAGAGGCAGCAGAGCTCTACGGCGCCTGGATTGCTTCGCTACGCTCGCAATGACGGTGTCTCGCCTTCGGGGCTCTCAGCTCTCATCCTGAGGAGCAGCCGCAGGCTGCGTCTCGAAGGATGCTCCGGATGGTTCCGAAGCTACCGACCATCCTTCGAGACGCCGCGTTCCGCGGCTCCTCAGGATGAGGGCTGATGCGGTTCGACGGCGCCGCTCAGATCGCCGCGCCGTCGCTGACCGTCTCGGCACCGAGCCCGAGACGGATCGAGCGCACGATATCGGCCTCCGCCGCCCCGCCGCGCTTGCGCGGATGCGGCTCGCGGATGCGGTGCTCGGCGATGATCTGCCCTGGAGCGCCCGACAGGATCACCACCCGGTCGGCCAGATAGGCGGCCTCGTCGATGTCGTGGGTGACGAACAGGATGGTCTTGCCCGTGCGCTGCCAGACGCGGACCAGCTCGTCCTGCAGGCTCTCGCGGGTCAACGCATCGAGCGCCGAGAACGGTTCGTCCATCAGCAGGATCTCGGGTTCGACCGCGAGCGCCCGCGCCAGCGAGACGCGCTGGCGCTGTCCGCCCGAGAGCTGATGCGGCCAGCGCTGCGCCAGCGCGCCGAGGCCGACGAGATCGAGCATCGCCTGGGACCGCGCCAGCCGCTCGGCGCGGGGCGCCTGGCCCTCCAGCCCGAAGCCGACATTGGCGATCACCTTGCGCCAGGGCAGCAGTCGCGAGTCCTGGAAGACCAGCGCCACCGGCCGCCGCGTGCTGTCGGCGGCGTGGATCGCGACCTCGCCGGCGCTCGGCTTGGCGAGGCCTGCGATGACCCGCAGCAGCGTCGACTTCCCGACGCCCGACGGGCCGACGATGGCGAGGAACTCGCCGCGCGCAACCGAGAGGTCGAGCTGGCGCAGCACCTGCGTCGCCTCCCCGTCGCGGGTGAAGGTCAGCGAGAGGCCCCGGATCTCGATGACGGGCTTGTCGGTCACGCTTTCCAACGCAGCACCCATTTCTGGAAGGCGACGAACAGGGTGTCGAGGAAGCCGTAGAGCCCGGCCATGGTCAGCATGTAGACCACCACGATGTCGGTCGCGAGCAGGCTGGAGGCCTGCATCATCCGCTGCCCCACCCCGGCCACGCCGAAGATCTCAGCCGCCACCACCGCCATCCAGGCCTGTCCCAGAGCCGTCCGGACGCCGACGAGGATGCCGGGCATGGCGGCCGGCAGCAGGATCTTGGTCAGCCGCTGCCAGGACGACGTGAAACCGAAGGCATCCGCCACCTCGATCAGGTCGCGGTCGACGCCGCGGATCGCGCCCTGGGCTGCGAAGAACACGATCCAGAACACGCCGATCGCGATGATGAAGACGGCCGCCGAAGGATTCACACCGAACCAGATGATGGCGAAGGGCACCCAGGCGAGGCCGGGAATCGGCCGCAGCACCCGCACCACCCACGCCGTCGCCTCTTCCGCGATGCGCGACATGCCGACCAGAACGCCCAGCGCCACGCCCAGAGCCGAGCCGGTGATCAGCCCGGTGAAGTAGTGCCCGAGCGAACCCAGGATCGCCGACAGCCAGGCGCCGGACCGGATCTCCGCCAGGAAGGCGCGCGGCAGTGCGCTCGGCCCGGGCAGGAAGGCCGGGTTGACCCAGCCGAAGAAGGGCAGGGCCTCCCACAGCAGCAGGAAGCCCACGAGCCCCAGAATGGCGAGGGCGGTCGCCCGCAGCGAGGCCATGCGCTCAGCCGGCCGCCTTCAGGGCGCGCTCGTAGAACTGCGTCTCGAACAGCCCGTCGAAGGGCAGCTCCTTTTCGAGCGAGCCGAGCTTCACCTGATAGGCCTGCATGGCGCGCGAGGGCTCGATGATCTTGCGCGGGTCGATCTCGAACTTGCTTGCAGGCGAGGTCAGACCCTTCCGGATCAGGGCTGGATCGACGATGCCCTTGCCGAGTGCCGCGCCGACATGGGGCGCGGCCTTGTCCGGGTTCGACGCGATCAGGGCGGCCGCACGGATCAGGGCGCCGACCGTGCGCTCCACCGCCTCGGGATGCTTCGTCACGAAGGCGCCGGAGCCGGCGAGCACCGTACCCGGCTGGCCTGGAAACAGCTCCTCGCCGCCGGCAATCAGCCTGATGCCTGGGTTGCGGGTCTGTACGATGGTCAATGCCGGCTCGCGCACGATGCCGCCCTCGACGGCCCCGGCCAGCACGGCCTGCTGCGTCGCGTCGATGCCCATCGGCACGATTTCGATATCGGCCCGGTCGGCCTTGACGACCTCCCAGAGCCAGTATTGCAGCGTCGTGTTGGGCACCGAGCCGGCCGGCTGGGTGGCGAGGCGCGCTGCCTTGCCTGTCGCCGCCCGGTGCGCCTTGAAAGCCGCTGCGGCGCTCGTGCCCGGCGTGAAGAACTTCGCCAGCGCCGGCGCTGCGACGAAGACGTTCTCGGCGACGGCGGTCGCCGCCACCACCCGCACATCGACGCCGCGCGAGCGCGCCACCGCCAGCGGCGCGATTCCGGCGAGATAGAAATCGATTGTCCCCGAGGCGAAGGCCTGGATCATGTTCGGGCCCGACTCGAACACGGTGAAGCTCGCGGCAATCCCCGCTTCCTTGAGCCAGCCCTCGCCCTGGGCGACGAAGACCGGAGCGGTCCCGATGATCGGGATGTAACCGATCCGGGCCGGGACTGCGCCTTGGGCCGCGGCGGTGTGAGGAAGCGCGGCGGTCGCGGCGAGCGCGGAGCCTGCGAGCAGGAACTGACGGCGGTCCATGGTCGAAGATCCTCTCAGCAACAGCGGCCCGAAGGGCGCCTCTTGACAGTCTGAGAAAAGGATTTTCTATCGCGGCACAAGAGTGTCCGCCAAAAAAGAAAATCGATCTCCATTGGCGGCTGTCACGAGTAGAAATTATCCTGTCGGGCTGGGATCAGAGAATGGACGCGATCGACCGAAAAATCCTCACCGTGCTGCAGGGTGACGCCAACATCTCGATCGCCGAACTGGCCGATCGCGTTGGCCTGTCCCAGACCCCCTGCTGGAAGCGGATCCAGAAGCTCGAACAGGCGGGCGTCATCCTCAAGCGCGTCGCGCTGATCGCTCCGGAGAGGATCGGGCTGGGGTTGACCGTCTTCGTCCAGATCGAAACCGCCGACCATTCCGGGCCCTGGCTGGAAAAATTCGCGCAGCTGGTCTCCGCCATGCCCGAGGTCATGGAGTTCTACCGGATGGCGGGGGATGTCGACTACATGCTGCGCGTCGTCGTCGCGGACATGGCCGCCTATGACGGCTTCTACAAGCGGCTGATCGAGACGATCCCGCTCAAGAACGTCACCTCGCGCTTCGCCATGGAGCGGATCAAGTCGACCACGGCCTATCGCGTGCCGGACCTGCCGAAGGTGTGAGGGACGCGTCTGGTCGTTCGAGTCAGTCTCAACCACCACCGTCATCCTGGGCGGCCGCAGGCCGACCGGGATCCATCATGAGGTGCGACATCGCCCTATGATGGATCCCGGCCTGCGCCGCTTCGCTGCTGGTCCAGGATGACGGGGTCTGGTTGAACCATTAGGGGGCCCCGCTGCCGAAGCCCCCTAGCATAATATGCAGGCTGGCGCTCTCACGAGCGACCGTTGCGTCGCCCGATCAGGCCGCGACGGCCTCGATCGTCTTCTTCTCCCACTCCTCGCCCCAGACCATCACGGCATGGCCCGGCGAGACTTCGCGGAACTGGCGAACCGGCGGGACATAGTCCGGCGCACGCACCGGGCTCTTGATCTCGTCGTTGGAGGGCGGGGTCTTCTCGTGCCGGCGCGTCGGATCGGCGATCGGCACCGCCGCGAGCAGGCGCTTGGTGTAGGGGTGCTGCGGATTGCCGAAGATCGCCTCGCGCGGACCGATCTCGACGATCTCGCCGAGATACATCACCGCCACGCGATGGCTGACGCGCTCCACCACCGCCATGTCGTGCGAGATGAAGAGATAGGCCAGCCCCATGCGGGCCTGCAGCTCGAGCATCAGGTTGACGACCTGCGCCTTCACCGAGACGTCGAGCGCCGAGACGGCCTCGTCGGCCACGATCAGCCGCGGCTCGACCGCGAGCGCGCGCGCGATGCAGATGCGCTGGCGCTGGCCGCCCGAGAACTCGTGCGGGAAGCGGCTCGCCATGTCCGGCTGCAGGCCGACGCGACGAAGCAGCTCGGCGATCTGGTCGCGCGCTTCGGAGCGGGTGGCGAGCTTGTTGATCAGCAGCGGCTCGGCGATGGCCGCGCCGACATTCATGCGCGGGTTCAGCGAAGCGAAGGGATCCTGGAAGATCATCTGCATGCGCTTGCGCTGCTCGCGCAGATCGGTCTGGTTGAGCTTCAGCACGTCGACGCCGTCGAGCAGCACCGAGCCGGCCAGCGGCTCGATCAGGCGCATCACCGAGCGGCCGGTCGTGGATTTGCCGCAGCCGGATTCGCCGACGAGCGCCAGCGTCTCGCCGGCCTTCACGCTGAAGGAGACGTTCTCGACGGCATGGACGCGGCCCGTGACCGAGCTCAGCAGGCCGGAGCGGATCTCGAAGCGGGTGGTGAGGTTCGAGACCTCGAGCACGGGCCGCTCGGCCTCCTTCACCGTGTCCGGCGTCTCTTCCGGAATGTCGGACTCGCCGGTGGCGCGGTCGACGACCGGGAAGCGCATCGGCCGCTTGCGGCCTTCCATCGAGCCCAGCTTCGGCACCGCCGAGAGCAGCGAGCGCGTATAGGGGTGCTGGGCGCGGGCGAAGATGTCCTCCGTCGGGCCGGTCTCGACCGCCTGGCCATTGTACATCACGACCGTGCGGTCGGCGATTTCGGCGACCACGCCCATGTCGTGGGTGATGAAGAGGACGGACATGCCCTCCTCCTCCTGCAGCAGCTTGATGAGCTGCAGGATCTGCGCCTGGATGGTCACGTCGAGCGCAGTCGTCGGCTCGTCGGCGATCAGCAGCTTCGGCTTGCAGGCCAGCGCCATGGCGATCATCACGCGCTGGCGCATGCCGCCCGAGAAGCGGTGCGGATATTCGTGGAAGCGCGACTTCGCGGCCGGGATGCGGACCTTCTCGAGCAGGCGCACCGTCTCGGCTTCCGCCTCCGAGCGCGACATGCCGCGGTGCAGGATCAGCGCCTCGGCGATCTGGAAACCGATCGTCAGCACCGGGTTCAGCGAGGTCATCGGCTCCTGGAAGATCATCGCGACCTCGTTGCCGCGGATGTCGCGCATCTGCGGCTCCGGCAGGGTCAGGAGTTCCTTGCCGTTGAGCTTGATCGAGCCCTCGATCTTGCTCGAGCCGGGCGGGGTCAGCCGCATGATCGAGAGCGCCGAAACGCTCTTGCCCGAGCCGGATTCGCCGACCACCGCAACCGTCTCCTTCGGCGCGATGTCGAAGGAGACGTTCCGGACGACCTGCTTCCAGGCGCCCTCGACCCGGAAGGAGGTGCTGAGGTTGCTAACGGACAGGATGGGAGTGGTCATGCGGATGCCTTCCTGGTGATGGGTGTCAGATGACGCGGCGCGGATCGAGGGCGTCGCGCAGTCCGTCGCCGATGAAGTTGATCGAAAGCACGGTCAGGAAGATCGCGGCCCCCGGGAACAGCGCCCAATGCGGCGCCGAGTCGAGATGGTCCTTCGCATCGAACAGGAGCCGGCCCCAGGTCGGGATGTCCGGCGGGAAGCCGAGGCCGAGGAAGGAGAGCGTCGATTCGGCGATGATCGCCGAGGACACCTCGATCGTCGCGGCCACGATCACCGGCCCGATCGCATTGGGAAGGATGTGGTGGACCATCTGCCGGAACTTGGTGGCGCCATGCGCCCGGGCGGCCTCGACGAACTCCTTCTCGCGCAACGACATGAACTGGGCACGCACAAGTCGTGCCACGGGCATCCATTTCAGCCCGCCGATGACGATGACGATGAGGATGAAGACGCCGCCCTCGACTCCGAACACCGCCTTCAGCTGCTCGCGGAAGAAATAGATCACCAGCAGCAGCGGGAGCTGCGGCAGGGAGAGGAACAGGTCCGTCACCCACATCAGGAAATTGTCGACATAGCCGCGCGACATGCCCGCGATCGCGCCGATCAGGATGCCGACGAAGGTCGCGACGACCATCGCGGCGAGGCCCACCGCGAGCGAGATCCGCCCGCCATAGATCATCCGCGCCAGCAGGTCCTGGCCGAGATCGTCGGTGCCGAAGGGGTGCTTCAGGGACGGCGTCTGGAGCTGAGCCGAGAAGTCGATCTCGTTGATCGGCACCGGCCAGAGCCAGGGACCGACGATGACGCCGAGGATCATCGTGCCGAGCACGAAGCTGCTCGCCATCGCCAGCTTGTGGCGGCGGAAGCGCTTCCACGTCTCGCGGCCAGGGGAGGTCGCGGCGCTCGTCTGGGCTGCGCCGGACACCGGCTCAGCTGAAGGAGATGCGAGGGTCGAGCCAGCCATAAAGAATATCCGCGATGAGATTGAACAGGACGACGAGGCAGGCGAAGACGAAGGTCACGGCCATGATGACCGGCGTGTCGTTGGCCAGGATCGCGTCGATGAGGAGCGAGCCGATGCCGGGAATTCGGAAGATCTGCTCGGTGACGATGGCGCCGCCGAACACCGCCGGCATCTGCAGCGCGACGAGCGTCACGACCGGGATCAGCGCGTTGCGCGTGACGTGGCGCAGGGTCACGGTCTTGCCGCTCAGGCCCTTGGCACGCGCCGTGGTGACATAGTCGAGCCGGATCACGTCGAGCACGGCCGAGCGCACATAGCGGGTATAGGACGCCGCCTGGAACAGGCCGAGCACGGTGATCGGCATGATCGCCTGGCGGAACATCTCCCAGTACCAGCGCCAGCCCGTCGCAGCGAGGTCGGAGCGGTAGACGAAGGGGAACCAGTCGAGCGTCACCGAGAAGATCAGGATCAGCAGCAGGCCGGTGAAGAAGGTCGGCAGCGAGAAGCCGACGAAGGCGAGCGTGTTGGCGATCTGGTCGAACACCGAATAGGGCCGCGTCGCGGCGTAGATGCCGACCGGCAGTGCGATCATCAGGGCGAGAATCTGCGAGGAGCCGACGACGAAGAGCGTGGTCGGCACGCGCTGCATGATCAGCGTGTCGACATTGATGCGGCTGGCGAAGGAAAAGCCCCAGTCGCCCTGCACCATGTTCGACAGCCAGCGCAGATAGCGCACCATGATCGGATCGTTGAGCCCGAAGCTCGCGCGCAGCGCTTCGCGGACCTCCGGCGGCACGTTGGGGTTGGTCGCCATTTCCGAGAAGGGATCGCCCGGCGCCAGGGCGAGCACGGTGAACAGGATGAGGCTGATGCCGAGCAGGCTCGGAATCGCGATCAGCAGTCGCCTCAACAGATAAGCGCCCATCGGCAAAACTCTTTTCTACGCGGTCTGGTGCCGCCATGGACGAGGGCCGCACGTCCCTGGAAGGGCGGCGGCCTGTCTTACAGTCCAAAAGAAGAGGGAGCAGGCCCCCGGCGCGACCTGGGCCGCGACGGAGGCTCTGCTCCCGGCAGGATCAGGCCCGGTACCAGGCCGCGATGTTCCAGCTGTCGACGTCCCAGCCGCTGTGGTCGTGCATCAGGTTGGTCGCCGCAGCGGCGACGCGGGTGCGCGAGAGCAGCGGCAGAATGACATGCGCCTCGCAGAAGATCTCGTTGACCTTGATCAGCAGCGCGGCGCGCTTGTCGGGGTCAAGTTCCTTCTGGGCCGCCCGGTAGGCCTCGTCCGCCGCCGGGTCGGAGTAGCGCGAGACGTTGCGGCCGAGCCACTTGTTCTCCTTGTTGGCGATCTCCCACGACACGAACTGGTTGAGGAAGCGCTCCGGATCGGGCTGCGGCTGCGTGGTCGTGTACATCTCCATGTCGACATAGAGCTTGGTGTAGGTGTCGGGGTTGGCCACGTCGGAGGAGAAGAACACCGAGGCGGTGACCGACTTCAGCTCGAGGTCGATGCCGGCGCGCTGGCAGGCCTGCTTGATGATCTGCTGGGTCTTCTGGCGCGGCGCGTTGATCGACGTCTGGTAGACGTATTTGAGCTTCTTGCCGTCCTTCTCGCGGATGCCGTCGGAGCCGCGCTTGTAGCCGGCCTCGTCCAGGATCTTGTTCGCCTTGTCGATGTTGAACTCGTATTTGAGCTTGGTCGACTTGAACTTGGCCGGCTGATTCACGAAGCTCGCCGTGGCAATGCCGCCGCGGCCATAGATGAACTTCTGGATCGAGTCGCGGTCGATCAGCAGGTTGATCGCCTCGCGCACCTTCGGGTCCGACAGGGTCGGATGCTTGGTCTTGACGCTGGAGCGCTCGCCATCGACCTCGGTCCACGGATCGGTGGTGTTGAGAATGATGAACTCGATGTCGCCCGACACCACGGCGCTGATCTTGCCGCGGCCGCCGGTCTCCATGCGCTTGAGGACCTCGTCCTCGACCTGGAGGTTCCAGGCGTAGTCGTATTCGCCGGTCTGCAGCACGGCACGCGCCGCCGAGACGGCGTCACCACCGCCCTTGATCTCGAGCGTGTCGAAATGCGGCTGGTTGGCGATGTGGTAATCGGGATTGCGCTCGCCGGTCAGGATGTCGCCCGGCTTGAACTCGGTGAACTTGTAGGGGCCGGTGCCGACCGGCTTGAGGTTGGCCGGAGCCTCGCGCGACTTGGCGCCCTTGTACTCGGCGAAATGGTGCTTCGGGAGGATCTGGCCGACGGTGCCGACGAAGGGGTCGGCCCAGAACGGCGTCGGCTCCTTGAAGATCACCTTGACCGTCAGGTCGTTGACCTTCTCGACCTTGATGTCCTTGTAGGAACCGGTTGTGTAGGCGGCGGTCGCCGGATCGGCGGCATATTCCCAGGTGAAGACGACGTCGTCGGCGGTGAAGGGCTTGCCGTCATGCCACTTGACGTTCGGCTTCAGCTTCCAGGTCACTTCCTTGCCGTCAGCCGAGAGGCCGCCATTGGCCTTCGAGGGAACCTCGGCCGCGAGGCAGGGGATGAGGTTGCCTTCCTTGTCCCAGCCGGCGAGCGGCTCGAAGAAGACGCGCGAGGCGATCTGGTCCTTGGTGCCCGAGGCGAAATGCGGGTTCAGCAGCGTCGGTGCCTGCCAGAGCAGCACCTTCAGCGGGCCGCCGCCGCCGGCCTTGGTCGGCTTGTAGGGCAGGGTGGCGTTCGCCATGGCGACGCCGTTGAAGGCCAGCAGCTGATTGGCGAAGGGCGCGGCCACGCCGACCGCTGCCGCTTTCTTCAGGAAGGAGCGCCGCGACAGGGCACCTTCCTTCACGCGGGCGATCAGATGGCCCAGATCCTGGTCTTTCATGCGAAGTCTCCACTCGTAGCGCGTTGACGGCCGTTCAACGCTTTTTGCGCCGTTCTCCCTCTCGGTCGGCCCTCAGCAAGCCATGTGCCAACGAAAGCGTCAACTGTGCAGCGCAGGGCGAATCTGCGTGCGCCGCAGGGCCGGCTTCTCAGCCCGAACACATTTGATCGATTGTGTCCTCGGCGACCTCTTGCTCGCAAGTTTATGCGGACTAATCGGGGAAGACGACGGTTTTCTTTCCATTGAGGATAACCCGATCCTCCAGATGATGCAGCACGGCACGCGCCAGCACGCGCCGCTCGATGTCGCGACCCTTGCGCACCAGATCCTCCGGCCTGTCGCGATGCGAGATGCGTTCGACGTCCTGCTCGATAATCGGCCCCTCATCGAGGTCGGGCGTCACGTAATGGGCGGTCGCACCGATCAGTTTCACGCCGCGCTCATGGGCCTGGTGATAGGGCTTGGCGCCCTTGAAACCGGGCAGGAAGGAGTGATGAATATTGATGCAGCGGCCCTGCAGCTTGGCCGAAAAACCGTCCGACAGGATTTGCATGTAGCGCGCCAGCACGACGAGGTCGGTGCGGGTCTCCTGGATCAGGCGCCAGATCTCGGCCTCCTGCTCCATCTTGGTCTCGCGCGTCACCGGCATGTGGAGGAACGGCAGGTCGCCGATGTCGGTGGAGGCGATGTGCTCGCGCCCATGGTTCGAGACGATGGCCGTCACCTCCATCGGCAATTCGCCGATCCGCCAGCGATAGAGCAGATCGCTCAGGCAGTGGTCGAATTTCGAGACCAGCAGCATCACGCGCTTTTTCGTCGCACGCTCCCGCAACGAGACCTTCATGCCGAAGCGCTGGGCGAGATCGGCGACTGAGGCGGCGATGGCGTCGTGCGGCGGGCTCACCTCCAGCCTGGCGAAAACGACGCGCATGAAGAAGCGGCCGGTTTCGACATCATCGAACTGCTGGGCGTCGAGGATGTTGCAGTTCGCCTCGAACAGCAGGGTCGAAACGGCGGCGACGATGCCGGGGCGGTCGGGGCAGGACAGGGTCAGGATGGCGGTGCGATCGGACATGGCGGATGCCGCCGGCTGGCGGCCCTCTCGGATCAAGACGGGAACGGGATGGCGGATCGGACGGGCGCGCGACGCGCTGCCGTCAACCTCGGCCGGAGATGCGCGAAGCCGCGGTCGGCCGCTGGCGAACGGGCACCGCCACGGGCATGAAGCCGAGTCTGGTGATGCAGGCTGGCATCGGGCGCAATCGCCGTCTTTCGGATCCGTGTGTCGGATGGTCAGCACGCTCGAAAGCCGCTGCTCTTGTCAAGCGGCGGCCATGCCGCGGCCCGGCCCTCCCGCTGCACACGCTTGACGACGCAGGCTCAAAAATGGAATGCATGTTCCATAAGAGGCGATAAATCAAAAAAACGTGCCATTGACGTCGGGGAGCGTTCGAGGTGCCGGAAATCCAGTCGCATAGCGGCGCTCTCACCGGCAAGGTCGCCATCGTCACCGGCGCCAGCCAGGGGTTGGGCGAGGCGGTCGCGCGCGAACTGGTGGCGCGCGGGCTTTCGGGCCTGATCCTCACCGGCCGCAACGGCGAGCGCGGCGACGCCGTGGCGGCCAGCCTGAAGGCGGCCGGCTGCGACGTCCGCTTCCACGCGGCCGACCTCGCCGAACTCGCGGCGGTAAAGGGCATCGTCCCGGCGGCGGAGCGCGCCTTTGGCCGGCTCGACATCCTCGTCAATGCGGCGGGCGACACCGACCGCGGCACGATCTTCGACACCTCGCCCGAACTCTACGAGCGGGTGATGGCGGTCAATCTGCGCGCGCCCTTCTTTCTCATCCAGGACGCCGCCGAGCTGATGCGGCGCCAGGGCATCACGGGGTCGATCGTCAACATCCAGTCGATGTCGGCCCATGGCGGCCAGCCATTCCTGAGCGCCTACAGCGTCTCGAAGGGCGCGCTCGCGACGCTGACCCGCAACGCGGCCTATGGGCTGCTGCCGCACCGCATCCGCGTCAACGGCCTCAATATCGGCTGGATGGCGACGCCGGGCGAGGATGCGGTGATGCGCCGCCACCATGGCGCGCAGGATGGCTGGCTGGAGCAGGCCGCCGCGGGCCAGCCTTTCGGCCGCCTGGTCGATCCGCGCGAGGTGGCGCGTGCGGTGGCCTATCTGGCCTCGGACGAGTCCGGGCTGATGACCGGCTCCAACATCGATTTCGACCAGACGATTCTCGGCGCCCATAATTGACATCGCCGCCGATGGGACTACGGCCCGCTCGGGGCCTGACAGGACGACAGACGAGATGACGACGCGAGTGCCGACGATGCGGGTGGGATTGCTGGGGGCGGGCCGGATCGGCCGCATCCATGGGCTGAACGTGGCGGCACGGGCCGATGCGGAACTCGTGGCGGTGACGGATGCCGTGCCGGCGGCCGCCGCCGCGCTGGCTGCCGAGACGGGCGCGAAGGCGACGAGCACGGAGGCCATCCTCTCGGATGCCGGCATCGACGCCATCCTGATCTGCACCCCGACCGACACCCATGCCGATCTGATCGAGGCCGCTGTATCTGCCGGCAAGGCCGTGTTCTGCGAGAAGCCGGTCGATCTCGACGCCGCCCGCATCCGCCGCTGCCTCGCCACGGTGGAGGCCTCCGGCCGGCCGCTGATGATCGGTTTCAACCGCCGCTTCGATCCGAGCTTCGCCGCCCTCGAGCGCCGCCTGCGGGCCGGCGAGGCCGGGGCCGTCGAGATCGTCAGCGTGATCTCGCGCGATCCCTCGCCGCCGCCGGTGGAGTATGTGAAGCGCTCGGGCGGTCTCTTCCGCGACATGATGATTCATGATTTCGACATGGCCCGCTTCCTCCTGGCCGAGGAGCCGGTCGAGGTCTTCGCGCTGGGTTCGGCGCTGGTCGATCCCGCCATCGGGAAGGCCGGCGATGTCGACACCGCCGCCGTGCTGATGAAGACCGCGTCCGGCAGGATCGCGCAGATCTCGAATTCGCGCCGCGCCACCTACGGCTACGACCAGCGCATCGAGGTCCATGGTTCCCAGGGCATGCTGCGCGCCGGCAACATCCACGAGACGACCGTCGAAAGCGCAACCGGCAACGGTTTCCGCGCCGATCCGGTCCAGAACTTCTTTCTGGAGCGCTACGCGAGCGCCTACCGCGCGGAGCTCGACGCCTTCTTCACCGCCTGCCGCGGCGGCGTCGCGCCGACACCGTCCGGCCTCGACGGGCTGAAAGCGCAGATCCTCGCCGATGCGGCGACGGAATCGGCCCGCACCGGCAAGCCCGTCATGGTCGATCTGGAGGCCGCCCGATGACGCCGGCCGAACGCGATCTCCGTTATTACGCCGCGCTCGGCCTCGCCGCCGAGGCGAGCCACCTCGCCCAGGGCTACTTCAATCGCCGCGAAACCCTCGGCACCACCATGAAGGGCGCGCAGGACTGGCTGACCGTCGCGGACGGCAAGGTCGAGGCCTTCCTGCGCGAGCGCCTGTCGCAGCTCTTTCCGCAGGACACGGTCATCGGCGAGGAAGCCGGCGGCGAGGCCTCCGACGCCGTGTGGATCCTCGATCCGATCGACGGCACCGCCAATTTCGCCCATGGCGACCGCAACTGGTGCATCTCGATCGGCTTCCTCGTCGACCGCCGCCCCGAGATCGGCGTCGTCGCGGCGCCTGCTCTCGGCGAGCTCTACGCCGCGCGCCGCGGCGCCGGGGTGACGCTGAACGGCGAGCCGATCAAGGTCTCGGGCGGCAGCGACATCGCCCGGGCCTCGGTCGAGCTCGGCTGGTCGACCCGCGTTCCCGCCGAGCGCTATGTCGAGATCATCGGGCGCTGCTACGGGGCCGGGGCCGCCGTGCGGCGGGCCGGCTCCGGCACGCTCGGGCTCTGCCATGTCGCCAATGGCGCGAGCGACGCCTATGCCGAGCTGCACATCAACGCCTGGGACGTCGCCGCCGGCATCGTCATCGCGGGCGAGGCGGGCGCGCAGATCAACGACTTCTTCGCCGGCGAGGGATTGTCGAAGGGCAATCCCATCCTCTGCTGCACGCCCGGACTGGTGGCGCCGCTAAGGGACATCACCGGAATCGCTTAGCCGGCGGTCAATGCGATTGATCTTTGCACCCAAGTCGTCTCAGTTTCACGATAACCGGCAAAAAGCCGGACACCATCCAGGGAGGTCATCATGAAGATCAGGTCATGGTTCAAGACGGGGCTTTTCGCCGCGGCGGCGGGTGTCGCCCTGTCGGCGGGCGCCGCACAGGCGCAGGGTTCGCTCGTCATGTATTGCGGCGTTCAGGAGGAATGGTGCCGCGCCATGTCGAACGCCTTCGAGAAGGAGACCGGCATCAAGGTCGCGATGACCCGCAAATCGGCGGGCGAGATCTATGCCCAGCTCAAGGCGGAATCGTCCAATCCGCGCGGCGACATCTGGTGGGGCGGCACGGGCGACCCGCATCTCCAGGCCGCCGAGGAGGGGCTGACGCAGGAATACGCCTCGCCGGCGAACAAGGATCTGCACGACTGGGCGCTGAACCAGTGGACGGCCGCCAAGCAGCGCTCCATCGGGATCTATGCCGGCGCGCTGGGCTTCGGCTTCAACACCGAGCAGATCAAGTCGAAGGGCATTCCCGAGCCGAAATGCTGGGCCGATCTGCTCAATGCCAAGCTCAAGGACGACGTGCAGGTCGCCGATCCCAATTCCTCGGGCACGGCCTATAATCTGCTCGCCACCGTCATCCAGCTGATGGGCGAGGACAAGGGCTTCGAATATCTCAAGGCCCTGCACAAGAACGTCAGCCAGTACACCAAGTCCGGCGCCGCCCCCGCCAAGGCGGCGAGCCTCGGCGAGACCGCGGTCGGCATCGTCTTCATCCACGACGCGGTCGTCTTCGCGGTCCAGGGCGATCCGATCAAGCCGGTCGCCCCCTGCGAGGGCACCGGATACGAGATCGGCTCGATGTCGATCGTCAAGGGCGCGCGCAATCTCGAGAACGCCAAGAAGTTCTATGACTGGGCCCTGACCCCGGCCGCCCAGGCGCTCGCCGCCCCGGCCAAGTCCTACCAGGTGCCGTCCAACAAGAACGCCCCCGTGCCGCCGCAGTCGCCGAAGATGAGCGAGATGAAGCTCATCAACTACGACTTCGTGAAATACGGCTCCTCGGCCGAGCGCACGCGCCTGCTCGCCAAATGGGACAAGGAAGTGAAGGCGCTGCCGAAGTAAGTCGCTTCTGCAGCTCGATGTCCTGAACCATCGCCGTGATCCCGGGCAGACCCGGGATCACGGTGAGGTCCGGAGCCAAACGACAAACAGGGCCAAAAAGAGCCGGGCGAGCCGGTCAGGCCGATTGGGGTGAGGGGACTTGGCAAGGATGCGCGCCACCACGAAGCTCGTGCTCCTGCTCGGCTGGCTCGGCTATGCCGTGCTGCCCTGGTATTTCGTCGAGGGCATGAGCCTGACGCGGCTGGGCTGGGCGGCCGGCTATCCCTTCGGCAAGGCCGGCAGCGCGCTTGCGCTCGGCCTGTCGGGTCAGGCGCCCTGGCTGCTCTGGATCGGTGCGGCGCTGGCGGGCGCGACCGCTTTCGTCGCCAGCCGCGATGCGGCACGCACCGCGACCGCGCTCGTCTGGGCCGGGGCCCTCGGCCTCGCCCTTCTCTTCGCGCAGGGCTTCGCCATCGGCCTCCAGGGCCAGGGCATGCCCTGGCTCGCCTCGCTGCTCGGCGGGGCCGGCGGCATCCAGCGCGGCATGGGCGGCGGCGCCTTCATCACCATCGTGGCGCTGTTGCTGCTGCTCTGCCACGGCCTCGCCTATCGCGGCATCTGCCGCGGCGACCTGTTCACCACCTCCTCGATCGGCATCGTCATCCTGCTGATCGGGCTGTTCATCTTCTACCCGGTCTCGACCATCCTGCGCAGCGCCCTGCTCGATCAGGCGGGCGCCTTCGCTCCGGCCGCCTTCCTCGCGCGTTTCTTCGATTCCTCGATCTGGGGGCTGGGCTGCCTCACGGCCAACGTCAATTGCGGCGTCGCCTGGAACACGCTGGTGCTGGCGGTGCTCTGCGGCGTCATCACCACCCTGCTCGGCCTCGCCTGCGCCCTCCTGATCCTGCGCACGGGCATGCCCGGCAAGCGCGTCATGCGGGCGTTGACGGTGCTGCCGATCATCACCCCGCCCTTCGTCATCGGCCTCGCCCTGATCCTGCTCTTCGGCCGTGCCGGCGTGGTCTCGACCTTCCTCTACGAATGGTTCGACGTGCCGCGCTCGCGCTGGCTCTATGGCCTGCCCGGCGTGCTGCTGGCGCAGGTTCTGGCCTTCGCGCCGATCGCCTTCCTCGTCCTGATCGGCGTGGTGCAGGGCATCTCCCCCAGCCTCGAGGAGGCCTCGCAGACGCTCGGCGCCAAGCGCTGGCAGACCTTCCGCACCGTGACCTGGCCGCTGCTGAAGCCCGGCATCGCCAATGCCTTCCTGCTCGGCTTCGTCGAGAGCATGGCGGATTTCGGCAATCCGCTCGTGCTCGGCGGCAATTTCGAGGTCCTCTCGACCAAGATCTTCTTCGCGGTGGTCGGCGCGGCCTACAACCAGGGCCAGGCGGCGGTGCTCGCCATCATCCTGCTCGCCTTCACGCTCGGCGCCTTCTGGGTGCAGCAGCGCTGGCTCGGCGGCAAATCCTACACGACCGTCACCGGCAAGGGCGATGCCGGCCTGCCGACCCCGCTGCCGCGCCGCATCACCTGGCTCGCGGCGGCCGCGATCGTGCCCTGGGTCGCGCTGACCTTCGTGATCTATCTCGTCATTCTCGTCGGCGGCTTTGTGAAATCGATGGGCCGCAACCACACCCCGACGCTGGAGCACTATGCCACCGGCTTCGCGATCGACTTCAGCAACGGCATCTATTTCCAGGGCTCGGCCTGGAACTCCTTCTTCACGACCGTCAAGGTCGCGGCGATCTCGGCGCCCCTGACTGCGATCATCGGCCTGCTCACGGCCTATCTGCTGACCCGCCAGCGCTTCGCCGGGCGTGGCACGCTCGAATTCGCGACGATGCTCTCCTTCGCCATTCCCGGCACGGTGCTGGGCGTGGCCTATATCCTCGCCTTCAACGTGCCGCCGATCGAGATCACCGGCACAGGGCTGATCCTCGTCATCGCCTTCGTCTTCCGCAACATGCCCGTCGGCGTCCGCTCCGGCATCGCCGGCCTGTCGCAGATCGACAAGAGCCTGGACGAGGCCTCGACCACGCTGCGCGCCCGCAGCTTCACCACGCTCTGGCGCGTCGTGCTGCCGCTGCTGCGGCCGGCGCTGGTCTCGGCCCTGGTCTATTCCTTCGTGCGCTCGATGACCGCGGTCAGCGCGGTGATCTTCCTGGTCTCGGCCGAGTACAACCTCGCCACCGCCTATATCGTCGGGCGCGTCGAAGCCGGCGAATTCGGCCTCGCCATCGCCTATTCCTCGGTGCTGATCGTCTTCATGGCGCTGGGAATCGGCCTGATCCAGCTCGGCGTCGGCGAGCGCAAGCTCGGCCGGCGCGCCCGCGTGGCGGCCTCCGCGGCGCCCGCGCCCGCTCCCGCCATCGGATAAGGATTTTTGCAGATCATGGCGAAGGCCGGCCCCGCATCCGTCGAATTCCGCAACGTCTCCATGCGCTATGGCGCGGTGACGGCCGTCGACAATGTCAGCTTCACCGTCGAGGCGGGCAAGCTGGTGACGCTGCTCGGCCCCTCCGGCTGCGGCAAGACCACGACCCTGCGCATGATCGCGGGCCTCGAGATCGCCAGCGACGGGCAGATCCTGATCGGCGGACAGGACGTCACCAAACTCTCGGCCGCGGACCGCGACGTCAGCATGGTCTTCCAGTCCTATGCGCTGTTTCCGCATATGAGCGTGCTGGAGAACGCCGCCTATGGGCCGACCGTGAAGGGGCTCGGCAAGGAGAAATCCCGCGAAATGGCGCTGGAGAAGCTGGCGCTCGTCGGCCTCAAGGGCTTCGAGAACCGCTATCCCTCCGAATTGTCGGGCGGCCAGCAGCAGCGCGTCGCCGTGGCGCGTGCCCTCGTGCTCGAGCCGCAGGTGCTGCTCTTCGACGAACCTCTGTCCAATCTCGACGCCAAGCTGCGCCGCCGGGTCCGCGAGGAAATCCGCGAACTGCAACAGGACCTCAACCTGACCGTGGCCTATGTCACCCATGACCAGGAGGAGGCGTTGGCCGTCTCCGACAAGATCATCGTCATGTCGAACGCGAAGATCGCCCAACAGGGCGCCCCGCGCGAGCTCTATGAGGAGCCGGCCAACGCCTTCGTCGCCGACTTCATCGGCGATGCGAACCTGATCGACGTGACCGTGACCGCCGTCGCGGACGGGCGGGCCACCGTCGCGATCGGCCCGGCCAGCGTCAGCCTGCCGGCCCGGGGGCTTCCCGCGGGTCCCGCCCGCGTCGCGATCCGCCCCGAAAGCCTGCTGCTGACCGGGCAGGCCGGCCCGGGCTCACTGCCCGGAACGGTGCGCAAATGCGCCTATCTCGGCAACCATCTCGACCTGATGGTCGAGACACAGGTCGGCGAACTCTTCGTCGTGCAGTATGGCCACCATCCGATGCTGGCAGCCGGGACACCGGTGAATCTCACGCTCGCCGGCTCGGGCGTAACGCTGATCCCGCCCAACTGAGCGGAACCGCCGCCTAGACAGGCAGTTTCGCTCTCACAGCCGCATTATGAGCACGTTTTGCATGCATCAGTGCTAAGTTGGCTAATGAAAAAGCAGCGATTGTGGCGTATCCTCGCGCCCTGAATCGGAGAAAGACCCGGCGGCGATGACCACGAACGACAGCGCGACCATGATCCTGCTTCACCTCGCCGGGGGCGTCGCGCTGCTGATCTGGTCCGTTCGACTGGTCCGCACCGGGGCGATGCGCGCCTTCGGCGGCTCGCTCAGGCAGGCCTTGCAGAGCTTCACGCGCAACCGCTTCGCAGCCTTCGGCAGTGGCGCGCTCGTCACCATCGTCCTGCAGAGTTCGACCGCGACGACGCTGCTCGTTTCCTCCTTCGCCGGCCGCAAGCTGATCGCGCCGGCCATGGCGCTCGCCGTGCTGCTCGGCGCCAATCTCGGCACGTCCCTCGCCGCCTTCGTGATCTCGATGGATCTCGGCTGGCTCTGGGGCCTGTGTCTGGCGATCGGCGTCGCGCTCTATCTCGGCCATGAGGCGATGGACCGGGCCCGCAATATCGGGCGCATCCTCGTCGGGATCGGGCTGATCCTGCTGTCGCTGATCGAGCTGAACGCGGCCGCCGCGCCGCTCGCCCAGTCGCCCACCTTCCGCACCTTGCTTTCGGCGCTCGCCAGCGAGCCGCTGCTGGCCGTTCTGGTCGCTGTCGCGGCCACTTGGCTGACCCATTCCAGCATCGCGGTCATCCTGCTGATCGCGACCTTCGCCGCCTCCGGCCTGTTCCCGCCGGCAACCGCGCTGACGCTGGTGATCGGCGCCAATCTCGGCAATGCTCTGATCCCGGTGCTGGATCAGCTCGGCTCGCCCGTGGCGCAGCGCCGCGCCGCCATCGCCAATTTCGCGACCCGGTTGCTCCTGGCCGCCGCCGTGCTGCCCTTCGTGGCGCCGCTCTCCGGCTGGCTGCTGGCCCTGCCTTCGGCGGATGCGCGGGTCGCCATCGAGTTCCATGTCGCGCTCAACATGGTCGGGGCCGTGCTCTTCCTGCCCTTCGTGACCCCGGTGGCCGCTCTGGTCGAGCGCCTGATGCCGGATCGCGACACCGCCGAGGCCGAGGTCGCCCCGCGCTATCTCGATCCGAACGCCCTCGACAGCCCGACCGAGGCGCTCGCCTGCGCGATGCGCGAGGCGCTCCATCTCGGCGACCGCGTCGAGCGCATGCTGCGCGACACCATGACCCTGCTGGAGAGGGACGAGCTCAAGCTCTCGCGCGCGATCGCCCAGGCCGATGACGGCGTCGATTCGATCCACGAGGCGATCAAGCTCTATCTGGTGCGCGTCTCGCGCAACGAACTGAGCGACGAGGAAGGCCGCCGGCTGCTCGAGATCATCACCCTGATCACCAATCTCGAGCATATCGGCGACATCATCGACAAGAACCTGCGCGAACTCGCCGAGAAGAAGATCCGCAAGCGCTATGCCTTCTCACCGGAGGGGCTGGCGGAGATCCGCGATTTCCACCAGCGCGTGGCCTCGGGCCTGGGTCTCGCCCTCAACGTCTTCGCCACGCGCGATCTCGCTTTGGCGCGGCAGCTCTTCGCCGAGAAGGCGACGATGCGCGATGCCGAACGCCGCGCCACCGAAAGCCATTTCGAGCGGCTGCGCGACGGGCGCCCGGAATCGATCGAGACCAGCGCGATCCATCTCGACATCATCCGCGATCTCAAGCGCATCCACGGCCATGTCGCCTCGATCGGCTATCCGATCCTGGAAAGCGCCAATGCCCTGCGCGAGAGCCGTCTGATGGAGACCAAGGAGGCGCGCGCCCGTCAGGAGCGCGACAGCCTGATGTCCGCCGCGCAGCCGGGGCGCTGAGCCCGGCAGCGGCCGATCCTCTCAGGCGGCGAGCGCCATCGTCGCCTGGCGGATCGCGGTGGCGAGCTCCGGTTCGTCGACGAGATCGGCAGCGTCCTCGGGGCTGAACCAGCGGCTCTCGCGCTGGCCCTGCTCGGCCCAGACCGGCAACTGGCGCTCGACCTCGAGCAGGAACAGCGTCACCTCGCAGAGCACGAAATGGTCCGATTTGCGCTTCCAGTAGGTGTAGCGGCCGGCCGGCTCCTTGACGATGCGCCCGACGACGCCGGCCTCTTCATAGGCCTCGCGCGCCGCCGCCTCGGGAGCTGTCAGGCCCTTGATCGGCCAGCCCTTGGGCACGATCCAGCGGCGCGTCGTGCGCGATGTGACGAGCATGACCTCGAGCCTGCCATTGGGCAGGCGCCGTACCGGCATCGCAGCGATCTGCGCGCGCGGCACTCCAGCCGAGGCCTTGGTCTTCTTCATCGATCGGTGTCGCCCCTCGCCTGGCGCAGCGCGCGCGATTCGCGCTGCTCTGTCGGCGATTCAAATATTGCGCCAAAGGCCGGAGATGGAAAGACCATTCCACATCTCCGCCCATCGCATTTGGGGGCGCCTGGCGCGCAGACAAGGGGCTGCGCGCGACGGTCGCGGCCGCTCAGCCGGAGACCGGTTCGACTCCGCACCATTCGGCCACGAACAGGGCCATGGAACCGGTGATGCGCTTCACCGAGGCGAGGCTGACGCGCTCGTCGAAGGCGTGGATGTTCTCGCCCATCGGGCCGTAGCAGAGCGCCGGGATCTTGTCGTAGAGCGCATGGACGCGGGCATCGAGATAGGCCGGCGTCATGAAGGACTGGAGCGGCCGCCCCATGGCGGCCTCATGCGCGCGGCCCAGCACCGCTTCCGCCTCGCTGCCGGGCTCCAGCACATAGCCCTCGGCCCAGAAGCCGTTGAAGGTCACCTTGGGAGGGTTGTTGGCGAGGAAGCTGTCGCTGCGCGACGCGGTCCTGATGCAGTCCTCGATGCGCTGGGCGATCTCCTGAGCGGCGACGCCGGGATAGAGCCCGACGCGGCAATCGACGCGGCACCAGCAGGGCACGGAGGAGGCCCAGTCGCCGCCCTCGATCTTGCCGATATTGAGGTTGATCGGGTGGGCCTGGTCCTCGAAATGCTCCCGGCCGACCTTCTCGGCGTTGAACTCTTCCTCGAGCTTGCGCAGCGCCGCGATCACCCGATAGGCGGCATCGATCGCATTGGCGCCCGCGCCCATCTCGCGGACATGGACAGGCACGCCCCGTACCTCGAACTGGAACCAGATCACGCCGGCATTGGCGCGGCACAGCATCTCGTATTCAGGCTCGGGAATCAGCGCCGCATCGGCGCGGTAGCCGCGCAGATGCGTCATCAGCGCGCCGTTGCCGGTCGATTCCTCCTCGACGACCGACCCGAGATAGAGCGTCGCCGCCGGCTGCAGGCCGATGCGCCGGAGAGCGTCGAGGCAGGCGAAATTGGCGCCGTGCCCGGCCTTCATGTCGGCGCCGCCGCGGCCATAGAGCCAGTCGCCCTCGATCACGGGGTCGAAGGGCGCATGGGTCCACTGCTCGACCGGCCCGGTCGGCACCACATCGACATGCGCCTGCAGGATCAGGGAACGGCCCTTCTCCTCGCGCGGATGGTGGATGCCGACGAGGATCGGCGCGTCGGAATGATGCTCGGAGAACGGCCCGCCGCCGGGATGGGCCTTGATCGCGGCCTCGTCCATCTTGAAGCGGTCGACCGTGAAGCCGCGCTCCCGCAGCGCCCGGTAGACGAAGTCCTGGCAGGCGTGCTCCTCGCCGCGCAGCGAGGGAAAGCGGATCAGCTCCTGCGTGAAGGCGATCTGCTCGGCGAAGCCGGCCTCGACGGAAGCCAGGATTTGGTCGCGAAGGGCGGGATCGAGAGGCATGGTCATAGGGCTCCTGGGAGAGGGCGTCATGGTCGGGCTCGACCCGACCATCTCGGAAACCAGTGTCGTCTCGTTACGTCATCAATGCCCGAACCGCCCGGCGCCCGGCACGGCGGCCAGCAGCGCCCGCGTATAGTCGTGGCTCGGCGCGGCGAAGAGTGCCGCCGTCGGCCCCGCCTCGACGATCCGGCCACGCTGCATCACCGCGATACGGTCGCAGATCTGGGCCGCAACGCGCAGGTCATGCGTCACGAACAGGATGGCGAGCCCGAGCCGCTGCTGGATGTCCTTGATCAGCGTCAGGATCTGCGCCTGGACCGAGACGTCGAGCGCCGAGACCGCCTCGTCGGCGACCAGCACGTCCGGTTCCAGCGCCAGCGCGCGCGCGATGCCGATGCGCTGGCGCTGGCCGCCCGAGAATTCATGCGGATAGCGGTCGATCGCATTGGCCGAGAGGCCGACCAGTTCGAGCAGCTCGGCCGCCTTCGCCAGCGCCTCGGACCGCAAGGTGCCATGCGCCACCGGCCCGTCCGAAATGATGCGCCCTACCGTCTGGCGCGGATTGAGCGAGGCGAATGGGTCCTGGAACACCATCTGGATGCGCTTGCGCTGGGCACGCAGCGCCGCCGGCTTGAGATCGCTCAGCACGAGATCGCCCGCCGCTGCGCTGCTCAGGCGGATTTGGCCGGCATCGGGCTCGATCAGCCGCAGGCAGCAGCGCCCGACGGTCGATTTGCCCGAGCCCGATTCGCCGACCAGCCCCAGCGTCTCGCCGCGCCGGAGCGAGAAGCTGATGTCGTCGGCCGCCCTGACCTCGCGCGCGGTGCCGAACAAGCTGCGCTTGCGATAGACCTTGCCCAAGCCTTCCACCGTCAGCACCGGCGCCGAGTCCGGCAGCGGCGCCCGCTCCGGCGGCGTCAGCGAGGGCACGGCGGCCAAGAGCTTCTGCGTATAGGGGTGGTTCGGCGCGCCGAGCACCTGATCGACCGTGCCCTCCTCGACCAGGACGCCCTTTTCCAGAACCGCGATGCGGTCGGCGATCTCGGCGACGACGCCCATGTCATGGGTGATGAACAGCACGGCGGTGCCGTGCTTGTGGCGGAGGTTGTCGATCAGCTTGAGGATCTGCGCTTGCGTCGTCACGTCGAGCGCGGTCGTCGGCTCGTCGGCGATCAGGAGCTTGGGCTCGAGCGCGAGCGCCATCGCGATCATCACGCGCTGGCGTTGCCCTCCCGAGAGCTCATGCGGATAGGCCCGCGCCAGCCGCGGCGGATCGGGCAGGCCGACCTCGGCGAGCAGCTCGACGGCGCGACGCTGCCGCTCGGAACGGCTGTGCAGCCCATGCGCCTCGAAGGTCTCGACGATCTGATCCGCCACCCGCATCACCGGGTTGAGCGAGGTCATCGGCTCCTGGAAGATCATGCCGACCTCGCGGCCGCGCAGATCCTGCATCGCCGCCTCGTCGAGCTGCAGCAGATCGCGCCCGGCAAGGCGGATCGCGCCGCCGGCCGGCTTCACCGCCTTGGGCAGGAGCCCCATCACCGCATGGGCGATCATCGACTTGCCGGAGCCGGACTCGCCGACGACACAGAGCGTCTCGCCGGCCCCGATCGTCAGCGAAACGTCGGCGACCGCATGGGGCCGGTCGGCCAGCGCCGGCAAAGCCAGCGTCAGCGTCTCGATGGCAAGGACGGGGGCCGGCTTGGCCATGACCTCGCTCATTCGCGCCCCCTGGCGAGGCGCGGGTTCAGCGCGTCGTTCAGGCCCTCGCCGGCGAGGTTGAGCGCAAGCACCGTCAGGAAGATCGCGAATCCGGGAAAGAACGAGATCCACCAGGCGTCGAGCAGGCGCGTGCGCCCGGCGCCGACCATATAGCCCCAGCTCATCAGGTTCGGATCGCCCAGCCCGAGGAAGGAGAGCGAGGATTCGAGCAGGATGGCCGAGCCGATCATCAGCGAGCCCATCACGATGATCGGCGCGATGGTGTTCGGCAGGACCTGGCTGAAGATGATGCGGGGCGTCGACTGGCCGATGGTGACGGCAGCCTGGACATATTCTCGCGTCTTCAGCGACAGCACCTCGCCCCGCACCAGCCGCGCCACCGGCGGCCATGAGACGACGCCGATCGCGATCACGATCGAGCCCAGCGCCGGCTGCAGGATCGCCACCAGCACGATCGCCAAAGCGAAGGAGGGGATGGTCTGGAAGAACTCGGTGAAGCGCATCAGCGCGTCGTCGACGAAGCCGCCGGCATAGCCCGCCGCCGCACCCAGCGGCACGCCGATCAGCAGTGCCACCAGCGTCGAGACCACGCCGATCATCAGCGAGACCCGCGCGCCATGAACGAGGCCGGCGGCGAGGTTGCGCCCCAGCGTGTCGGTGCCCAGCGGGAAGCGCTCCATCACGAAGGGCGCCAGGAAGGGCCGGCCGACCGGGCGCCAGGGCGACTGCGGATAGAGCGTCGGCGCCAGCAGCGCGAAGGCGACGACCGCGAGCAGGATGACGAGGCCGAATACGGCGCCACGATTGCGGCAGAACCGCTTGAGGAAGTTCATGGGCAGCCCTCGCCGTCATGCTCGCCCTTGTGGCGAGCATCCACGTCTTGAACACAGGCCTCGACGAGCGAAGGCGTGGATGGTCGGGACAAGCCCAACCATGACGGAGAGGCCGGCGCCATCACGACGCGGCCTCGATGCGCGGATCGGCGATCCGGTAGATGAGATCGGTCAGGATGTTGAAGCCGACGACCATGGCCGAGGACATGAAGAAGACACCGAGCAGCACGGAATAGTCGCGCTGCACCAGCGCATCGAACATCAGCCGGCCGATGCCCGGCCAGGCAAAGACCGTCTCGGTGAGCACGGCGCCGCCGACGAGCTGGCCCGCCTGCAGCCCCGCCAGCGTAACCACGGGCAGGATGGCGTTGCGCGCCACATGGCGGCGCGAGACGATGCCGGGCGAAAGCCCCTTTGCGCGCGCGGTCTTGACGAAATCGGCGCCCGCCACCTCCAGCATCGACGCCCGCATCATCCGCGCATAGAGCGCGGTGAAGAACAGGCCGAGCGTCAGCGCCGGCAGGATCAGGTGGTGGCCGATGTCGAGCGCCCGCGCCAGGCCGGTATGGTTCGCGCCGATCGTCTCGTAGCCGACATTGGGGACGAGGCCGAGCTTCAGCGCGAAGACGATCTGGCTCATCAGCGCGATCCAGAACAGCGGCGTCGCATAGAAGACGAGCGAGAGCGTCGTGATCAGGCTGTCCGACCAGCGCCCGGCCCGCCGCGCGGCCAGCGCGCCCATCACCACGCCGAGCCCGAGCGAGATCAGGAAGGCCGCGCCGGTCAAAAGCAGCGTCGCCGGCAGCCGGTCGAGCACCAGCGTCAGCACCGGCTGCTGCTGCCGGTAGCTGAAGCCGAGATCGAAGGTCAGATAGCCCTTGAGATAGATCCAGAGCTGGGTCAGCAGCGGCTCGTTCAGGCCGAAGCGCTCGCGCAGCTGTTCCAGGAGCTGCGCATCGGCCGCCCCCGCCTCGCCGGCCAGCACCTGCGCCGGATCGCCCGGCGCGGCACGGATCAGGAAGAAGTTGAGCACGGCGATCGCGAGCAGCGTCAGGACGCCCTTGGCCAGCCGGCTGGAAAGGAAGTGCAGGAGGTTCATGCAGTCATGGTCCGGACGGATAGGCTCTCGCCGTCATGCTTGCCCTCGTGGCGAGCATCCACGCCTTGAACACCATCCTCGGTCGACGAAGCCGTGGTTGGTCGGGACGAGCCCGACCATGACGAGATGCGCGTGATCACCCGATAGGGGGCGACCCCGATCACTCTTTCCACGCGTCCTTGAAGCCGTCGTTCACGCCGATCGCGGTGGTGACGAGGTTCTTGACGTTGCAGCGATAGATCGTCGGGAAATCCATCTCCAGCAGCCAGAGCACCGGCACCTCGTCGACGAGCAGCTTCTGCACCTTGGTGTAGAGCTCCTGGCGGGCCGCATCCGTGGGCGCGATCGCGGCTTCGGCGAAGAGCTTGTCGACCTCCGGGTTCACATAGGCGCCCTGGTTGCCGAAGGGGTTGCCCTTGACGATGTTGGTCGAGATGTAGTTGCGCGCCACGCCGGTCGCCGGGTCGCCGAGCTGGTAGAGGAAGTTGAAGGTCAGATCGAAATCGCCGTTGCTGGCCTTCTGCGTCCAGCCCGGCACATCGGTGGTCTCGATCGAGACATTGATGCCGACATCGGTCAGGTTCTGCTTGATGGCTTCCGCCCAGCGGCTCCAGACCTCGCCATAGGGCAGCGCCAGGATCTTGAGCGGCTCGCCCTTGTAGCCGGAGGCCTTGACCAGTTCCTTCGCCTTGGCCGGGTCGAATCCGTATTTCGGCACGTCGGGCGAGTAGAACTTCGTCTTGGAGGAGATCGGCCCGGTCGGCAGCTTGCCGAGGCCGCCCCAGACGACCTCGCGGCCGAATTCGCGGTCGATCGCGAACATCATCGCCTGGCGGAACTGCTTGTTGGCGAGCGGGCCGCCGCGCGCGATGTTCGGGGTCACCCAGGCATGGGGCGCGAACATCTCCCAGCCCTTGGTGGTGACGCAGGTGTTGGGCAGCTTGGAGAGGCGGGCGACGTCATAGACGTCGACGGAGCCGCCGGTCAGCACATCGACCTTGCCGGTCTCGTAGGCGACGGCGCGCGCAGCCGCGTCGGGGATGATCTGCCAGTAGATCTCGGCGAGGTTCGGCTTGCCCTTCTGCCAGTAGTCCTCGTTCTTCACGAGGTGAATATAGGAGCCCTTCTTCCACTCCTTGAGCTTGAAGGGGCCGGTGCCGATCGGCGTGTTGTTGGCCGGATTGGCGCGATAGTCGGTGCCGTCATAGATGTGCTTGGGGATCATCGGCGCGCCGGCGGCTTCCTGCGAGAGCAGGAGCGGGCCGAAGGGCTGCTTCAGCGTGATCCGCACCGTCAGATCGTCGACCTTCTCGATCTTCTCGACCTGGTTGTTGGCGATCGGGCGCCAGCGCGGATGCACCTCGCGCAGGAACTTGTCGAGCGAGAAGACGACATCGTCGGCCGTGAACGGCTTGCCGTCATGCCACTTCACGCCTTCCTGGAGCTTGAAGGTGTAGACCTTCGAATCGGCCGAGATCTCCCAGCTTTTGGCGAGCGAAGGCTGCGGCTGCAGCTTCTCGTCATAGCGCAGCAGCGACTCGTAGATGTTGCCGGCGACCATGTTGGTCGGGCCGTTCTGGTTGAGGCCCTGCATCAGCATCGGCGGCTCGGGCTGGACGACGACATGCACGGTCCCGCCCTGTTTCGGTGTCTGAGCCAGGGCCGGCAGGCCCGCGCTCACGAGGCCGATGAGGCCGAGCGCCGTGGCGGCCGCCAGCCGCCCCCGAAGGACTGATGAAGTCGTCATGGATCTCTCCCTTTGTACGTCACGCCGTCGCGCGTGGCGGAGCCCCCTCAGACTCCGTCCGGCGCCGACTAGAACACAGCATGCAGCCGTCGCACAGGCCATCGGCCCGTGCGGTGGCGCGGGAGAGCTTTCAAGTTACGGGCCATGATGGGGCGCGTGCGGCCGCTTTCGCACGATGTTGCGCGCGACGGCCCGGAGGGAAAACAATCGGGGAAAGGACCGTGCCGGGCACTGCGCCCGGCACATGGCCGCCGGGCGCAGGATGCGGGGGCCGGCGAGCGGATCGCCGGCCGCGAAGCGTGTCTCAGAGCTTTTTGCCGTCCTTGCCGAACTGCTTGAGGAAGGCCGTCAGATCGGCGATTTCCTTGTCGTTCTTGATGCCGGCGAACACCATCTTCGTGCCCGGGATCTTGGCGCGCGGGTCCTTGATGTATTCGGCGAAGACCGCCTCGTCCCAGGTGATGCCGGAGTTCTTGTTCGCCGCCGAATAGCTGTAGCCATCGACCGTGCCCGCGGTCCGTCCGAACAGCCCGTTCAGCTGCGGGCCGACAATGTTCTTGGCGCCCTCGCCGATCTGGTGGCAGGCGCGGCACTTGTTCCAGGAGCGCTCGCCGGCGGCGACATCCTGCGCTGAAGCCGGGGCGGCGAGGAGGACGGGCGAAAACAGCGCGGACAGGGCGGCGAGGCGGGCGAGAGCGTGCATGCGGGTATCCTTGGCTTGCGGCGCGGGTCGGCGAGCGGCCGAACCCTGGAACTGGCATAATCCAAAGAGGGCGCTCGGCTAAGGGGCCAATTCGACGCGGAGCATCCGGTTCCCTCAGGCGAGACGGCTGATCCAGTCCGCCACCGTCGCGGTGAAGGCATCCGGCCGCGACACCGGGAAGAGGTGCCCGCCGGTATCGAGCATCGTCTTGGCGCAGCCGGGCAGGGCAGCGACGATCTCCTCCTGGAGGAAGGCGGGCACGATCATGTCGTCGCGGGCGCCCAGCACCAGCACCGGAACGGTCAGAGCCGCCATCTGATCGCGGCCGTCGAAGGCCAGCAGCGCATCGATCCGCTCGCGCATCACCTCCTGCTGCACGGCGGTCAGCGGCGCGGCCGCCAGTGCCGCCTCGTAGACATGCCAGTTGGCCTCGATCCAGGCCGGCGGATAGGCGCAGAGCACCGAGGTGGCAGCGTATGCTTCCGGGTTCGTTCCGATGATCTCGCGCCGCGCGCCGAAATAGCCGGCCATATAGTGGTTCGGCCTTAGCCAGCTCCCGCTCAGGATCAGCCCGCCGACCCGCTCGGGGGCGAGATGCGCGAGCGTCTGAGCGATGCAGCCGCCGGTCGAGTGGCCGAGCACCACGGCCCGGTCGATCCCGGCCTCGTTGAGTACGGCCAGACAGTCCCGCGCGAGGGTCTCGATGCTGCAGGCGTCGCTGCCGCGCGTGCTGGCGCCGATGCCGCGCTGATCGAAGCGGATGACGCGGAAGGAGCGAGCCAGCGTCTCGGCGATGCTCGCCCAGAAGGCCGCGCCGCCGCCCAACCCGGTGACCAGGAGCAGGGGCTGGCCGCGGCCTTCCACAAAGGCGCTCAGCACGGCGCCATCCGAGGTGCGGACATCGAAGCCGGCCGGGGCGGGCAGGTCGCTCTGGTGAGCGGTCATGGGGCAACCTCCTTCTCGACCGGTGCGTTGCGGCCCGGCATTGCGCCAAGGATGGCGCAGCCGACCGGGCACCGCCATGGTCGCGACGGCAGGGGCGAGACGCGGTCGGCGCAGGACAGTGCCGCATGAACCAGCCTTCGCCCCCCGGCGACCGATAGGATATCGGTCAGTCCCATGCTCCTCCGCTTGACCGTGGAGCATCGGGCATGGGCAACTGCATCGCGGGCGGGAAAGGCGGGCGTCATGGCTGGGATCAGGGATGGAGCGACGGGGTCGGGTGAAGGGGCTCTGGACCGCCGCCGACTCATGCGCGCCGCCACCCTGCTCGGCCTCGGCGGCCTGCCGCTGGCTGCCCTGGCGCAGACCACGGCGGAGCGCGCGCCGACCGCCGGGCTGGTGACCGATCTGCGGGGGGACGCGATGGCCCAGCTCCGCGAGACGCGGCGCAGACTCGCGACCGACGGCCCCGTTTTCGTCGGCGACCGGGTCGAGACGGGCGAGGGCGCCCGCGCCGGTTTTCGCCTCGGCCGGGCCACCGATCTGCGCCTCGGCGAGAACACCCGCATCACCATCGACCGTTTCATCGTCGATGCCGGCGGCACCATCAGCCTGGGCGCGGGTGCGCTCCTGGTCGACAAGGCACCCGGCAGCGAGGCCGGGCGGATCCGCATCCGCTCCTCCTATGGCTTGATCGCGGTGCGTGGCACGCGCTTCTTCGCTGGCCCGAGCAACGGCGTTTTCGGCGTCTTCGTCGAGCGCGGCGAGGTTGCCGTGCGGGCCGCTGGCCGGGAGGTCGTGCTGACGGCGGGCGAGGGCACGGACATCGCCCGCCGCGGCGCCGCGCCGACGCCCGCCCGGCGCTGGGGTGAGGCGCGCATCGCGGCCGCGCTCGCCCAGATCGCCTGACGATGGAGTCCTCCGCCATCGCGGCCATGCTGGGCGAGGCCGGCTTCTTTGCCGGGCTGCCGCCGCAGGCGCTGCTCGACTGCGCCGCCGAGTTCCGCGAGCAGCGCTTCGAGGCCGGCCAGATGCTGTTCGCCCGCGGCGAGCCGGGGGACCGTCTTCTCCTCGTTGCGGAGGGACGCGTGCGCCTGTCCGTCACGACCGAGGAAGGCCGCGAGCTCAGCATGCGCCACGCCGCGCGCGGCGAACTGCTCGGCGAGATCGCGGTTCTCGATGGCGGAACCCGCAGCGCCGACGCCGTGGCGATCACGCCGGTCCTGGCCCTGTCCCTGCGCCGGGCGGCGCTCGACCAGCTCAGGGCGCGCCATCCCGAACTCTCGGCCGGGATCATCGCCTTCCTCTGCCGCCGCCTGCGCCAGACCACCGACCAGCTGGAAGGCATCGCGCTCTACCCGATCGAGGCGCGGCTCGCGCGCTTCCTGCTGGTGGGGCTCGCCGGGCGCCGTGCCGCGCCCGGCAAGCGCGTGCCGCTCGACGTGGCGTTCTCGCAGGGCGAGCTGGCGCAGCTGCTCGGTGCCAGCCGGCCCAAGGTGAATGCGGCGCTCGGCGCGCTCGAACAGGCCGGCGCCATCCGCCGCACGGCCGACCGTCTCTTCTGCGACCCCGATCTTCTCGCCCGAGCGGCCGGAACGGGCGATGGCTGAGAGCCGGCTGCGGCCGTCCAGGCCCGTCTTCGCCGGCCTGCTGGCGGGATTGGCCGTGCTCCTGCTGGCGCAGACGGCGCCTTCCGCCTGGCGCGACGGCTTGCGGGAGCGCGTCTTCGACCTGACGCTGGACGCGAGTGCCCCGTGGCGCCCGGCCACGCCCGAGACCCGTATAGCCTTCGTCGCCATCGACGACACGAGCCTGGATGCGGTCGGCCCCTGGCCCTGGCCCCGCGAGACGCTGGCGCGACTGGTCGCGGAAGTCACGGCCGCCAGGCCCGCCGCCGTCGCTATCGACATCCTGCTGGCGGGGGAGGACGAGCGCTCGCCGGCGGCACTCGCCCGCCGGCTCGCCGAAGCCACCGGCCGCGCCGAGATCGCCGCGCTCGCCCCCACCCTGACGGACGGAGATCGGGCTCTCGCCACCGCCATCGCCGCGGGCCCGGTCGTCCTCGGCTGGGTGCTCGATCCACGCGGCGCCGATGCGCTCGCGCCGGTGCCGGTGCTGCTGCGCGAAGGCGTGTCGCTGGATGGGCTCTGGCGAGAGGCCGGCGCGAGCGGCCCGCCACCGAGGCTCGCGGCGGCCGCGGCGGGCGCGGGCACGCTGTCCCTGCCGGGCGACGCGGATGGTCTGGTGCGGCGCGTCCCGCTCTTCGTTGGAGCGGGCGGCGAGCTGCGGCCCGGGCTGGCCTTGGAAGCCGCACGCGTGGCGGCAGGCGCCTCGGGCTATCTGCTCTCGGCGGATCCGCCGCGGTTGACCTTCGGCGCGGTCAGCCGGCCCCTGCCGCCGGACGGGATGCTGCGGCTGCTGCCTGTGGCAGCCCCGCTTCCCGTCATCCCCGCCTCGGCCCTGCTGCAGGGCGGGGCCGATCTCGCCTCGCTCGCCGGAGCCGTCGTCGTCATCGGCGGCAGCGCGCCCGAACTCGGGGCGCTGCGGGCGAGCGCGCAGGATCCGCTCACCCCTTCCGCCCTTCTCCAGCTCCAGGCCCTGCGCCAGCTCGCCGCCGGCATCGTCCCCTTACGGCCGGCCGGGGCCACCCTCTGGGAGATGGCGCTGGCGGTGCTGTCCATCGCAGGCGCGGTCGTCGTCGCCCGTCGCCTCGGCCCGCTGCCGGCAGCCCTCGCGATGGCGATGCTGGTTGCCGCACTCATCCTCGGCAGCGCTCTTCTCGCCCGCGCCGACTGGCTGATCGATCCGACGCCGGCTGTGGCGGCGGCGCTGCTGGCCTTTCTCGCCGCCTCGCTCGCGGGATTTTCCGAAGCGCGCTGGCGCGAGAGCCGCTTGCGCCGCCGTTTCGAGCAGCATCTGGCGCCGGGCGTGGTCGAGCGCATCGTCGCGAGCCCGAACAGCCTCAGGCTGAGCGGCGAGCGACGCGAGGTCACCGCCCTCTTCACGGACATCGAGGGCTTCACCCGCACCACCCGCGAGGCCGGGCCGGAACAGCTCGTCGCGGTGTTGGACGGTTATTTCGAGGGCGTCACCCGCATCGTCGGCGAGCATGGCGGCATGGTCGACAAGCTCGTCGGCGACGCGGTCCACGCACTCTTCAACGCGCCGCTCGACCTCGAGGACCATCCGCGCCGCGCACTGGACTGTGCCGTCGCGATTCTCGCCTGGACGGAAGCGTACCGGGCGAGCGGTCCCGCCGCCGCGATCGGCCTCGGCCGCACGCGGCAGGGGCTGGAGACCGGCTTCGCCATCGTCGGCGACGTCGGCTTCGGCGCCAAGCTCGACTACACCGCCCATGGCGAGGCGGTGAACATGGCCGCGCGGCTCGAGGCGCTCAACAAGGAGCTCGGCTCGTCGATCTGCGTCGGTCCGGCCGCGGCGGCACGCTGCGATCCCGTCCGGCTGCGGCGGCTCGCCGAGGTCGATCTGCGGGGAATAGGCCCCGTCCCGGTGTTTTCGCCGGCCTGACGGGGCGGCTGCCGCAGCGTCCGCCCGGTCGCTGTTCCGCCTGGAACAGTCATCGGACCGAGAGTGGCGCAGGATCAGCTCATGCCGATCCTCACCGCATGGAGAGGATTGTCCCGAAAAAGGAGTTGACGCTATGGTTCAGCACTCGATCGACCTTCGTCGCGATCCGGCTGGGGAGCAGGGCGGCGACAGGCCTCGCCGGAGCCGCCGCATGACCCTGCGTTCCGTCACCACCGCCGTCATGCTCGGGCTCGCCGCGGTCGGCAGCGCCCCTGCCGCCATCGCCCACCCCGTCGCCGCGGCGCGGGCGCCGGCTCTGCTGCCGCTCGAACAGGCGTTCATGAAGGCGGCGACCGATCTCTTCGCCAAACTCCCCGCCGGCGGCGGCGAGGTCACGATGGTCATCGACCCCCTCATCGACGGTATCACCGGCATCCAGTCGGCGGCAACGCGCGGCTTCGACCGGCGCATCGCCGAACTGGTGGCCGAGCGTTATCCCCATGTGAAGGTCCTCGCCTTCACGCCCGAGAATGTCGCCAAGGCCCGCTTCGTCTTCATCGGCACCTTCAACACCATCAACAATGCCGGCCAGCCCGGCGGTGATCGCGACGCCTTCTGGATCTGCTTCGCCCTGGTCGAGCGCGAGGCCAAGACGGTCTATGCCCGCAGCGTCGCCCGCTCCACCGTCGGCGATGTCGATATCGCACCGGCCGCTTCCCATGCCGACTCGCCGGTCTGGGGGCTGGATGCCGCCACGCGCGCCTATATCGAGGCCTGCCAGCGCTCGCAGCCGGGTACGCCGGTCTCGCCGGCCTATCTCGACCAGCTCGGTGCGGCCGCCCGCATCCGCGAGGCCGGCGCGGCCTACGAGGCCGGCGACCATCGCCGCGCCCGCGATCTCTACCGCGAGGCGCAGGCCCAGCCCGGCGGCGACCAGCTGCGCGTGCTGAACGGGCTCTACCTCTCCTACGCCGCGCTCGGCGAGACCGGCGCGGCGGATGAGACCTTCGGCCAGATGGTCGAGCGCGGCTTCAGCCTCGGCCGGCTCGGCGTGAAGTTCCTGTTCGAGCCGAACTCCACCGCCTTCAACGCCGACCGCAAGCTCTCGGCGAGCTACCCCGCCTGGCTGCGCGAGATCGCGATGCGGGCGACGCGGGCCGGCGTCTGCCTCGAGGTCGTCGGCCATGCCAGCCGCACCGGCCCCGAGACCCTCAACGACAGGCTCTCCCGCGAGCGGGCGGAGCGCATCGCCGGGCTGATGAGTTCCCAGGCGCCGGGCATGTCGCAGCGGCTGCGGGCCACCGGTGTCGGCTTCCGCGAGACGCTGGTCGGCCTGCCGCGGGACGATGCCAGCACGGCGGTCGACCGCCGCGTCGAGTTCAAGACCGCGCCCTGCGCATGACCGCCCGGCCCTCCGCCCCAGCGCCGGCGGCAGGCCGGCGGGCCCTTCTCGAAGTCGCAGTCGCTGCGGCGGGCCTGGCACTGGCGGCTCCGGTCGCGGCGCAGACGGGCCCTCAGCCCGGCCCCGCCTCGGCCCTGCCCACGCTGAAGCTGGCGCCTGTGGCCCCGCCCCGCGATGCCGGCGCCGACATGGCCGCGCGCATCGCGGCCACCACCGACCGGGCCGCCTTGCTCGAGCTTCTGGCGGCTGGCGTCGAGAAGGCCCGGATCACGGCGCGGCTGGCGCAGCTCGGCTTCGTCGATCTCGCCGCGGGCGGCCAGCGGATCTGGCTGAAGCCGGGCGGCGGCGAGGGCTTCCGCGATTGCGCGGATTGTCCGGAGTTGGTGCCGGTGCCCGAAGGCGATGTCCGCATGGAGCTCCGGACGGGCACGACGCCGCGGATCGTCGAGGTCGCGCTGGCCCAGCCCTTCGCCGTCGGCCGCTTCGAGGTGACGCGGGCGCAATATAAGGCCTTCATGCAGCAATCCGGCCATGTCGTCGATCTCGGCTGCCATGTCCGGGCGCCGGTCTGGAAGCTGGATCCGACCCTGTCCTGGCAGGATCCCGGCTACCCGCAGGGCGACGACGAGCCCGTGGCCTGCGTCAGCCATGGCGATGCCAAAGCCTATGTCGCGTGGCTGTCCAAGCGCACCGGCCAGCGCTACCGGCTGCTGACCGACCCCGAATGGCACCATGTCGCGGCTTCCTCGGCGAAGGACATGGCCGATCCGGCGCGCCTTTGCGCCATCGGTAATGGCGCCGACGAGACCGCGAAGCAGGCGATGCCCTCCTGGACGGTTGCCCCCTGCCGTGACGGCTTCCGCACCACGGCGCCGGTCGGCCGCTTCGCGGCGAGCCCCTGGGGCCTGTCCGATCTCAGCGGCAATCTCTGGGAATGGGTCGACACCTGCCCGCCCGACCCTTCGGTGCCGGGCCAGCCCTTCCCGCCGCCGGTCTGCCGCGAGGAGGAGGGGCGCATCCTGCGCGGCGGCTCCTGGGCCGATCCGCCGGCGGCGCGGAGGCTCGATTCAAGGATCGTCAGCGAGCCCGGCATCCGCGATCAGGTCGCCGGATTTCGCGTCGCGCGCGACCTCGGCCATTGAGCGCGACGGTCACGCGGGACGGGCGCGCGGCGCCGACCGGCGAGTCGACCAGAGCCACGCGGTGGTCGCCGACAGCAGCAGCGCGCCTGCGATCTCGGTGCTCGGGATGGGCAGGAACAGGCCGACGCCGGCGAGAAACAGCAGCACCCGCTTCAGCCCGTCCAGCCTGATCATGAAGTAGCCCTCGATCGCCGCGTTGAGCGCCAGCACACCGAGGATCGCGGTGCCGACCGAAATCAGGATCTGGGCGGGTGATCCGATCAGCAGCAGGGCCGGCTGGTACATGAAGACGAAGGGCAGGAGGAAGGCGACCATCGCGATCCGGCAGGCGACCACCGCGATCAGCACCGGATTGGCCTTGGCGATCGAGGCCGCCGCGAAGGCCGCCACCGCCACCGGCGGCGTGATCGCGGACATCGAGGCGATGTAGACGATGAAGAGATGCGCCGGCAGCACCGCGACGCCGAGCGCGATCAGCGCCGGCGCCGCCAGCACCGCCGAGAGCGCATAGACCGCCGGGGTCGGCATGCCCATGCCGAGCACGATGATCACGAAGGCGGAGACGAGGATGGTCAGGATCGGGCTGCCGCCGGACATGTGGAACAGGCCGGAGCTGATCTTGCCGGTGAGGTCCGTCATCGAGAGCGTTCCGACGACGAGACCGGCGATGGCGCAGGCGACCCCGACGCCGATCATCCCGCGCATGCCGTCGCTCAGGCCGAAGAACAGCGTCTTGACGAGCCGGACCGGATCAGGGTGACGCAGCACGGCGACCGGCACGAGGGCGGCGCAGGCGAGCGCGCCCGCGAAGGCGGGCCGGTTCAGGCTCAGCACGCCCCAGACGAGCAGGCCGATCGGCACGAGATAGGCCCAGTCGCGCCGCAAGACGGCGAGGATCGACGGCGTCTCGCCCTCCGACATCGGCTGGAGCCCGTCGCGATGCGCCTTGAAATGCGCCGCGAGAAACACCGACTGGTAGTAGAGCAGGGCCGGGATGAGCGCCGACAGCGCGATCGTGGCATAGGGAATGCCGGTGAAGTCCGTCATCAGGAAGGCGGCCGAGCCCATCACCGGCGGCAACAGGGCGCCGCCCGTCGAGGCCGCCGATTCGATGGCGCCCGCATAGGTCCGGCTCGTGCCGGTGCGGATCATCAGCGGGATGCTGAACGATCCCGTGGTGACGACGTCGGCCGTCGGCGAGCCCGAGATCGAGCCGTAGAGGCCCGACGAGACCACGGCGACCTTGCTCGCCCCGCCGACCTGCTTGCCGACGAGGCTGTTGGCGATGTCGTAGAAAAAGTCGGCCCCGCCGATGCGGTCCAGCAACGCGCCGAAGACGACGAAGACGACGACGAGAAAGGCCGCGACCTCGAGCGCCGGGCCGAACAGCCCGTTGGTCGAGAAGACGAGATGGTCGACGATCTCCTGCGTGCTGAAGCCGCGATGCGCGAAGGAGCCCGTGAGTCGGTTGCCGAAGATCGCATAGGCCAGGAAGGTCGCGACCAGCACGACGAGGATCATGCCGATGCAGCGCCGCGTCGCCTCCATCACCAGCGCGATCAGCACGATCGAGGCGGCGATGTCGGCGGTCGAGAGTTCGTCGATCATCGGCAGCCGCATCTCGTGCACCGGCTGCATCCAGACGAAATAGCCGCAGGACCCTAGCGAGAGCGCGACCAGACACCAGGAGGGGGTGGAGCGTCCGGTCGGCCGCAGCGGATTGGCCGTCGTCGTCAGGAAGGCCAGCGACAGCACCGCGCCGAGGAAGAGGAACAGGGCGATCTCGCGTTTGATGTACCAGCCGAAGGAAATTGCGATCAGCAGCACCGCCGCCGACACGCCGATGACGTGCACCGTCCACTGCTCCGGCGTGCCGAGCTGGCGGGACCGTCCCGGTGCGATCAGCTTCAGCAGGGCGAGCATGGCGACACCTCGTTCTCTCGGCGGTGGAACGGGAGCGACGCTGCGGGCCTCACTTCAGCAGGCCGGCTTTCCGATAGGCGGCCTCGGCGCCGGGATGCAGCGCCAGCGGCGCGGTCTGCGTCAGGTTGACCGGCTCGAGCCGGGCCATCATCGCATGCGCCTGCCGCAGATAGTCGAAATGCTTGATCATCCCGTCGGCGATCAGGGCGGCATCCTCGTTCTTCATCTCGGCCGAGGCGAAGAGCACGACGCTGCCGGTGATGGTCGACACCGCCGCGGGCTGGAAGGCGTAGGTCCCGGCCGGCACGGTGATCGGCGCCGTGCCGAGCAGCGCGCCGAGCTTGGCGCTGGCCTCCGGCGAAATGCCGAGCATCTTGACCTTCATCTCGCGGGTGGCGCTGTTGATCTGCCCCGACGGGAAGGCGAGCATGTTGATGATGATGTCGGCCTGGCCGTTCTTCATCATCTCCAGGCCGGCATTGTAGTCGACATGGTGGATGCGCCCGCCCCAGGACTCGATGTCCTTGGCGCTGATGCCATAGGCCTTGAACACCTCTTCGCCGGTCACCGCCATCAGCGTGCCGCGCTGGTTGAGCGCGACGCGGACCGGCTTCTTGGCGGCGAGGATGCTCTCGAAGCTCTCGATGCCGGCATCTTCGCGGACGAGGATCTGCACCGCCGCCTGCGGGTCGATCAGGGCGATCGCGCGGAGGTTCGTGACCGGCGCCTTGAAAGGCTCCTCACCGGCCTGCGCGCGCTTCACCAGCTGGGCGTGGGCGATGCCGAGCTCGACCTTGCCGGTCGAGACGAGCTGGATGTTGGCTGCCTCGCGGCCGGGCTCGTAACCAAAGGCGACGCCGGGGGATTCCCGCCGGATCGTCTCGCCGATGGCGTTGCCGATCGCGCTCCAGGCGCCGCCGACCGAGCCGCCGGTCAGGGTGATCTTCTTCGCCGGAGCGGTCTGTGCCGCCGCAAGACCCGCGCCAAGGGCGAGCGCACCCGCCACCAGCGATGCCAATCCCAGTCTCTTCATGGTCACCCTCCCGGCCTCGTGTCGGGCGCGCCCGCAGGCGGGCCGCGCAACCGCATGGTGCCGGCCGATCGGATCGGCCGACGATCTGACGTAGCTGCCGTTCCCCGGCGGCTTCAAGCCGCCTTGTCGAATGCTGTCTTGCGTAGCACGAGGATGAGTTTGTTGGTGTGCATATGGCTTGTCAATGCTGTCCGACGATCGAAAACAGGGCGTGCGCTGCAGCAAAAATTTGCAACTCTCAGACGAAAACTGGGCTTGGTACGCCGAATTCGCGGGCTCACCCATCAAGCCCCCTGCCGTCATCAGCCTGTCACCGAATCCCTGCTTGACACGTCGGAACCCACTTCGCATCGTTGGTGTGCAAACAGTCATGAGATCGGGCCATCCATGCTATTCGCTCCCATGGCGATGCCCGCGAAGGCGGGCGGAGCGCGCGGCAGGGGCTGAGCATGTATGACCGTTTCACCACGCAGCGGCTGATCGACCTCTGGCTGAGCGAGGATATCGGCGCCTGCGACCTCACGGTCCAGCTCATGATCGAGCCGGACGAGACCGGCGCCTTCCGCATGAACGCCCGTGAACCGATGGTGCTGGCCGGCATCGACGTCGCCGCCAGCGTCTTTTCCCGCTACGAGCCCCGGCTTTCGGTCAAGGTCGAGGCCGCCGATGGCGACCGCGTCGAGAAGGGCGCGACGCTGATCCTCGTCGAGGGGCCGGCCCAGGGCATCCTCACCGCCGAGCGCACGGCGCTCAACATCGTCCAGAGGCTCTCCGGCATCGCGACCGAGACGGCCCGCTATGTCGACATCATCAAGGGCACGAACGCCCGGCTGATCGACACCCGCAAGACCACGCCCGGCCTGCGCATGTTGGAGAAGCATGCGGTCGCCTGCGGTGGCGGGCTGAATCACCGCCTCGGGCTCGATAACGGCGTGATGATCAAGGACAACCACATCGCCGTCTGCGGCGGCATCGCCCAGGCGGTCGAGCGCGCGCGGCGCAAGCTGCCCGTCCTGACCAAGCTCGAGGTCGAGTGCGACCGTTTGGAGCAGGTCCGCGAGGCCGTCGCCGCCGGTGCCGACGTGATCATGCTCGACAACATGCCGGTGCCGGAGATGAAGGAGGCGGTCGCCTATGTCGCCGGCCGCGCCAAGCTCGAAGCCTCGGGTGGAATCCGCTACGAGACCATCCGCGCCATCGCCGAGACGGGCGTCGACTACATCTCGACCAGCAAGATCACCCAGTCGGCGCCCGCCGTCGATATCGGCCTCGACGAGGCCTGAAGGCGACGAAACCTCCATGCGGCCAGGCATCCTCTTCGTCGTCGTCGGGCCGAGCGGGGCCGGCAAGGATACCCTGATGGACGGGGCGAGGCGGGTCCTGGTGCAGGGCGAGCGCTTCGGCTTCGCGCGGCGCCTGATCACCCGTCCGGCCGATGCCGGCGGTGAGGATCACGAGGCGATCGACGAGGCCGGCTTCGCGGCGCTCGCGGCTGCCGGCGGCCTTCTAGTGTCCTGGCAGGCGCATGGTCTGCATTACGGGCTGCGCGCTTCGCTGCGGGACGAACTCGCCGCCGGCCGGCACATCGTCGCCAATGGCTCGCGCGGGGTGCTGGAGACGCTCGCCGGCGCCGTGCCGCGGCTGATCATCATCAACGTCACCGCCTCCCCCGAGACGCTCGCCCGTCGTCTCGCCTCCCGAGGACGCGAGACGGCGGACGACATCGCCGCGCGGCTCGCCCGCAAGCCGCCGCAATGGCCGGACGGCATCGAGACCATCACCGTCTCCAACGATGGCACCGTCGAGGAGGGCATCGAGCATTTCCTCGCTGCCATCGACGCCGCCACACGCCGCCTGTCCCTGAAGCCCGTCCCGATCGACGGCTGGCGCGACAGCATCGCCTATCTGCCGCGCGACAGCGTGATCGGCGTCGCGGACTTCGACGGGCCGGGCAAGGTCGACGTCGCCGGGCCGATCGCCGCGGACGGGACACGCCGCAGCATCCGCGCGCGGGTCAACGTCGTGGAGGCCGGCTGGCTGCTGGAGCCTCACGAGATCGGGCTGTCGCGCGAGGCCTTCGCGCAGCTTGGCCTGTCCGAAGGCAGCGAGATCACGCTGACACGCACCCCGCCGCAGCACAGCCGCGATGCGCTGCGCGCCAAGATCCAGGGCGCCGAACTCGGCGCCGCCGACTACGCCATGCTGCTTCGGGACATCGTCGAGGGTCGCTACCCGGAGGGCGAGATCTCCGCCTTCCTCGTCGCTGCGACGCGCTCGCTCAGCGATGCCGAGGTCGCGGCGCTGGCGAGCGTCCGCGCCGGCTTCTCGACGCCGCTGCGCTGGGACGAGCCGATCGTCGTCGACAAGCACTCGATGGGCGGCATTCCGGGCAGCCGCATCACGCTGATCGTCGCGCCGATCGTCGCCGCCCATGGGCTCGCCATGCCCAAGACCTCCTCGCGCGCCATCACCTCGGCCGCGGGCACCGCCGACGCGATGGAGGTTCTGGCCAGGGTCGACCTGACGGAGGACGATGTCCGCCGCACGGTGGCCCAGGCGCGCGCCTGCATCGCCTGGAATGGCCGCCTCAACCACTCCGCCGTCGACGACGTGATGAACGCGATCACGCGCCCGCTGGGCATCGATTCCAACCGCTGGTCGGTCGCCTCGATCATCTCGAAGAAGCTGACCGCCGGCTCGACCCATGTCGTGGTCGACCTGCCCTATGGCCGCCGCGCTAAGCTCCACAGCGAGGCGGAGGCACGCGAACTCGGCGCGCTGTTTGAGAGCGTCGGGCGTTCCGTCGGCCTGCAGGTCGAGGCGGTCGCCACCTGCGGCGCCGGGCCGATCGGGCGGGGCATCGGGCCGGCGCTCGAGGTCCGCGACGTGCTCTGGGTGCTGGAGGGCGATGCGCAGGCCCCGGCCGATCTGCGCGAGAAGGCGCTCGACTTCGCCGGCCGCATCCTGGCCTGGGACCCGGCGATCGGCTCAGCGGTAGCGGGTCGCGCCCGGGCGGCCGAACTCCTGGCCTCGGGCGCGGCGCGCGCGGCGCTGGACGGCATCGTCGCGGCGCAGGGACGCCGCGACATCGTCGCGAAGCCCGCCGCCCTGAGCCACACCATGCGCGCCACCCGCGCCGGGCGCATCAGCGAGATCGACGGCTGGCGCATCGCCGGCATCGCGCGCCGCGCCGGCGCGCCCTTCGACAAGAGCGCCGGCATCGACCTGCTGCGCGCTGTGGGCGACGATGTGACGGCGGGCGAGGGGCTCTTCACCATCCATGCCGCCGCCGCGCCGGACCTCGAAGCGGCGGTGGCGCTGGCGGCTGCGGATGAGGGGTTCGTGCTGGGATAGCGGGCACGTTCTTGTCCGACCCGAACGCGCGTCATCCCGGACGCAGCGCAGCGGAGATCCGGGATCCATTCCGGAGCGCTGACGGAGAGGTTCCGGAATGGGTCCGGGTCAAGCCCGGGACGACCTGGCGGGTCGGGGCGGGTTCAATCCCCTCAAGTCCGCGGCATCTTCAACGGATCGATCGAGATCGCGCGCTTGAGCGTGCGCAGGCCGAAGGTCGTGCGCGTCTGGCGGATGCCGGGGATGCGGTAGAGCATCTCGCGCAGGAAGCGCTCGTAATGGTCGGTGCCGCTGACCACGACCTTGACGAGGTAATCGTATTCGCCGGTGACGAGATAGGCCTCGACCACCTCCGGAATCCGTGTCAGCGCTTCGCCGAAATGATCGAGGATCTTGTCGTCATGCTTGTCGAGCGTGATCTCGACGAAGACGACATTGCCGAAACCCAGCGCCTTCTGGTCGAGCACGGCGACATATTTCTCGATTGCCCCGCTCTCCTCCAGCCGCTTCACCCGCGTCCAGCAGGGCGAGGGCGACAGCCCAACCTTCTCCGCCAGCGCATTGACGGTCAGACGGCCATCCTCCTGCAGGGCGGAGAGAATCCGCAGATCGGTGGCGTCCGGTTCATCGCTCCGGCGGTTGCGCGGTATCACGGAACATCATCCTGCACTGTGGGTAGAAGTCGGAAGATATTTCCGCAGACGGTTCCGGACGCAACTGATTTCGACAGGAATCTCCGCGAGCCCCGCGCTAGCCTGACGCCAAGAGGGATGCGTCGCCGCTCGCGACCAAAGCCCCGCCAACACGGACGGCTTGCCGTCCGGGCCGGACGGCGGAATGCTGGCCGACCGGACGATATGGCGGATCAGGGACGGAGCGCATGACCGACACACCCCTTCGCTTTCACGTGCCGCAGCCGGCCTCCCGCCCGGGCGAGCAGCCGGATTTCTCCCATGTCGTGATCCCCAAGGCCGGCTCGGTCGAGCGCCCGCCGGTCGACGTCGATCCGAAGGCGATCCGGGACCTCGCCTATTCGATCATCCGCGTGCTGAATCGCGAGGGGCAGGCGGTCGGCCCTTGGGTGCCCGATCTCAGCCAGGAGGATCTGATCCGGGGCCTGCGTCACATGATGACGCTGCGCAGCTTCGACGCCCGCATGCAGATGGCCCAGCGCCAGGGCAAGACCTCCTTCTACATGCAGCACACCGGCGAGGAGGCGGTGAGCTGCGCCTTCCGGATCGCACTTCGGCCCGGCGACATGAACTTCCCGACCTACCGCCAGGCGGGGCTTCTCATCGCCGACGAGTACCCGCTCGTCGACATGATGTGCCAGATCTACTCCAACGAGCGCGACCCGCTGAAGGGGCGGCAGCTCCCGATCATGTATTCCTCGAAGCAGCACGGCTTCTTCTCGATCTCCGGCAATCTCGCCACGCAATTCGTCCAGGCCGTCGGCTGGGCGATGGCCTCGGCGATCAAGGGCGACACGAAGATCGCCGCCGCCTGGGTCGGCGATGGCTCGACGGCGGAATCGGATTTCCACGCCGCGCTCGTCTTCGCCTCGACCTACAAGGCCCCCGTCGTCCTCAACGTCGTCAACAACCAGTGGGCGATCTCGACCTTCCAGGGCATCGCGCGCGGCGGCTCCGGCACCTTCGCGGCGCGGGGCCTCGGTTTCGGCATTCCGGCCCTGCGCGTCGACGGCAACGACTACCTCGCCACCTATGCCGTGGCGCAATGGGCGATCGAGCGGGCCCGCCGCAATCTCGGCCCGACGCTGATCGAATACGTCACCTACCGCGCCGGCGCGCATTCGACCTCGGACGACCCCTCCGCCTATCGCCCCAAGCAGGAGTCGGACGGCTGGCCGCTCGGCGACCCGCTGCTGCGGCTGAAGGAGCATCTGATCGCGATCGGCGCCTGGAGCGAGGAGCGCCACAAGCAGACCGAGGCCGAGATCCTGGAGACGGTGATCGCGGCGCAGAAGGAGGCCGAGCGCTTCGGCACGCTGCATTCCGGCGGCAAGCCCTCGGCGCGCGACATGTTCGAGGGCGTCTATGCCGAGCTGCCGCCGCATCTGCGCCGCCAGCGCCAGCAACTCGGAGTCTGACGCCATGCCGCGCATGACGATGATCGAGTCGATCCGCTCCGCCATGGACGTCTCGATGGGTCGCGACGAGAACGTCGTCGTCTATGGCGAGGATGTCGGTTTCTTCGGCGGCGTCTTCCGCTGCACTCATGGGCTCCAGCAGAAATACGGCGTCAGCCGCTGCTTCGATGCGCCCATTAGCGAGGCCGGCATCGTCGGCACGGCGATCGGCATGGCGGCCTATGGCCTGCGCCCCTGCATCGAGATCCAGTTCGCCGACTACATGTATCCGGCCTATGACCAGATCGTCTCGGAAGCGGCGCGCCTGCGCTACCGCTCGAATGGCGATTTCACCTGCCCGATCGTGATCCGCATGCCGACCGGCGGCGGTATCTTCGGCGGCCAGACCCACAGCCAGAGCCCGGAAGCCCTCTTCACCCATGTCTCGGGCCTGAAGACCGTGGTGCCGTCCAACCCCTACGACGCCAAGGGCCTGCTGATTGCCGCGATCGAGGACCCCGACCCGGTGATCTTCCTCGAGCCCAAGCGCCTCTACAACGGCCCCTTCGACGGCCACCACGACCGCCCCGTCACGCCCTGGTCGAAGCATGAGCTCGGCGAGGTGCCCGAGGGGCATTTTGTCCTCCCGCTCGGCAAGGCCGCGATCCGCCGCGAGGGCTCCGCCTGCACGATTCTCACCTACGGCACGATGGTCCATGTCGCGGAAGCCGTCGCGGAGGAGACCGGCATCGATGCCGAGGTCATCGATCTGCGCACCCTCGTCCCGCTCGACCTCGACGCCATCACGGCCTCCGTCGCCAAGACCGGCCGCTGCATGGTGCTGCACGAGGCGACGCTGACCTCGGGTTTCGGCGCCGAGCTGGCCGCGCTCGTCCAGGAAACCTGCTTCTACCATCTCGAGGCGCCGGTGCGCCGCGTCGCCGGCTGGGACACGCCCTATCCCCATGCCCAGGAATGGGCCTATTTCCCCGGCCCCGCCCGCGTCGGCCAGGCGCTGCGCGAGATCATGGAGAGCCGCTGATGGCCGAGCGCATCATCAAGCTCCCCGATGTCGGGGAGGGCATCGCCGAGGCCGAGCTGGTCGAGTGGCACGTCAAGATCGGCGACATCATCCGCGAGGACGATCTCATCGCCGCCGTGATGACCGACAAGGCGACCGTCGAGATCCCGGCCCCCGTCGACGGCAAGGTCACCTGGATCGGCGCCGAGATCGGCGACACGGTCGCGATCGGCTCGGCGCTGGTCCGGCTCGAAGTCGCGGGCGAGGGCGGGGCGACTGAAACGGCGGCCGAGGACGCCGCTCCGGAACAGACTGCGGAGGCCCCCGCAGCACAGGCGCCGGCCGCGCCGGCGCCCCGCCAGCCCGAGACGGCGGACGCTCCCCCTCAGGCCATGACCGTGCCCCGCCCCGCCAAGGCGCTGGCGGGCGCCTCCGCCTCCGCTCCGGCCCTGCCGCGACGCGCGCCGGGCGAAACGCCGCTGGCGTCTCCGGCGGTGCGGCTCAAGGCCCGCGAGGCCGGCGTCGATCTGCGCCAGGTCGCAGGCACCGGCCCGGCCGGACGCATCCTGCACGAGGATCTCGACGCCTTCCTGCTGCGCGGACCGGAGACCGAGCGCAAGCCCGGCCTCGCGGAGAAGAGCGCCGTCAGCGAGGTCAAGGTCGTCGGCCTCCGGCGCAAGATCGCCGAGAAGATGGCGCTGTCGAAAGCGCGCATCCCGCACATCACCATCGTCGAGGAGGTCGACGTCCAGGCGCTGGAGGATCTGCGCGCCGTCCTCAACAGAAAGCCGACGCCCGAGCGCCCGAAGCTGACGCTTTTACCCTTCCTGATGCGCGCCATGGTCAAGGCGCTGGCCGAGCAGCCCAATCTCAACGCGCTCTATGACGACGAGGCCGGCATCGTGCGCCAGCATGCCGGCATCCATCTCGGCATCGCGACGCAGACGCCGGGCGGGTTGATGGTGCCCGTGGTGAAGCATGCCGAGGCGCGCGACATCTTCGGCTGCGCGCTGGAGCTGAACCGCATCGCCGAGCGCGCCCGCGACGGCACCGCCACCCGCGACGAGCTCACCGGCTCGACCATCACCATCACCTCGCTCGGCGCGATGGGCGGCATCGCCACGACGCCGGTGATCAACCACCCGGAGGTCGCCATCGTCGGCGTCAACAAGATGATGGTCCGCCCGGTCTGGGACGGCACGACCTTCGTCCCGCGCAAGATGATGAACCTGTCGTCGAGCTTCGACCACCGCGTCGTCGACGGCTGGGACGCGGCGGTTTTCGTCCAGCGGCTGAAGGAGCTGCTGGAGAACCCGGCGACGCTGTTCATCGATGTCTGATGCGGTGCGGATGTTCGTCAAGCACTCCGCTCCCCGTCATTGCGAGCGTCAGCGAAGCAATCCAGGGGGGCGTCGAGTGCTGCCGCTCCTGGATTGCTTCGCTTCGCTCGCAATGACGGACGGAGCATCGAATGACGCCGGGACCCGGCACCGGAGAGGCCGCCCATGACCGAGATCACCTGCAAGCTGCTCGTCATCGGCGCCGGGCCCGGCGGCTATGTCTGCGCCATCCGCGCCGGGCAGCTCGGCCTCGACACCGTCATCGTCGAGGCCGGCAAGCTCGGCGGCACCTGCCTCAATGTCGGCTGCATCCCCTCCAAGGCGATGATCCATGTCGCCGAGGAGTACGAGAAGGCCGCCCACGCCGCCGCCGGCCGGACGCCCTTCGGCCTGACGGGGGGTGCGCCCGCGCTCGACTTCGCCAAGGCTGTCGCCTGGAAGGACGGCATCGTCGGCCGCCTCAACAACGGCGTCGGCGGCCTGTTGCGCAAGGCCAAGGTCAAGATCGTCCAAGGCCGCGCCCGCTTCCGCGACGGCAAGACCGTCGTGGTCGAGACCGAAACCGGCCCGAAGGTGATCCGTGCCGAGCGCGTCGTCATCGCCACCGGCTCCGTGCCGGTGGAGCTGCCCTTCCTGCCCTTCGGGGGGGCGGTGATCTCCTCGACCGAGGCGCTGTCCCTTGCGGAAGTCCCGCAGCGTCTCGCCGTCGTCGGCGGCGGCTATATCGGGCTCGAACTCGGCATCGCCTTCGCCAAGCTCGGCAGCAAGGTCACCATCGTCGAGGCGCAAGCCCGCATCCTGCCGCTCTACGATGCGGAGCTGACCGCGCCCGTCGCGAAGCGGCTGACCGCGCTCGGCATCGAGGTCCTGCTCGGCGCCAAGGCGCGCGGCATCGCGCCCGCGGGCGACGCGCTGCTGGTCGAGACCGCCGACGGGCAGGAGCGCCGCATCCCCGCCGACAAAATCCTCGTCACCGTCGGCCGGGCGCCGGCCACCGAAGGCCTCGGGCTGGAGGAGCTGGTGCTGGATCGGGACGGCCGCTTCATCCGCATCAACGACCGCTGCGAGACCTCGATGCGTGGCATCTTCGCCATCGGCGACGTCACCGGCGAGCCGATGCTGGCGCACCGTGCCATGGCACAGGGCGAGATGGTGGCCGAGATCGCCGCCGGCCTGCCGCGCGCCTGGGACAAGCGCGCCATCCCCGCCGTCTGCTTCACCGACCCCGAGATCGTCTCGGTCGGCCTCTCGCCCGAGGAGGCGCGGCGCACAGGGCAGGAGGTACGGATCGGCCAGTTCCCCTTCGCCGCCAATGGCCGGGCCATGACCCGCGACGGCGAGCAGGGTTTCGTCCGCATCGTCGCCCAGGCGCAGAACGGGCTGGTGCTCGGCATCCAGGCCGTCGGCTGCGGCGTCTCCGAGCTCGCCACCGCTTTCGGGCTCGCGCTGGAAATGGCGGCGACGCTGGAGGATGTCGCCGGCACGATCCACGCCCATCCGACGCAGGGCGAGGGCTTCCAGGAGGCGGCGCTCAAGGCGCTCGGCCACGCCATCCACATCTGAGCCGGCTGCGGCAAACCGTCTCGTTTGCATGCGTCAGGGGCCATCTTGGGCCCCTTCGTGGTCAATTCCCGTGATCTCGACGGTCTGACCTGCATGATGCAGCCCCGCGATGCGCGCACGACGATTGCCTTCGGCGGCGATGGCGCCCATCTCGGGTCTATGCCCATTTTTGCGGCACTGCGTAGGAGAACGAGATGTCCGGCGAACATTGGCCGACCCTGTCGCCGCTGCAGACCGGTCTGCGCGGCCGCTGTCCGCGCTGCGGCAAGGGCCATCTCTTCGACGGCTTCCTGAAGATCAGGCCGTCCTGCGAGGTCTGTGGGCTGGACTATTCCTTCGCCGATCCGGCCGATGGTCCGGCCTTCTTTGTGATGATGTTTGTCTGCGTGCCGGCTGTGGCCTTCCCGCTCTGGCTCGAACTCGCCTACCAGCCGCCGACCTGGGTGCATCTGGTCACGACGCTGCCGCTGATCCTGCTGACCTGCATTCCGCCGCTGCAACCGCTCAAGGGCTGGCTGGTGGCGTCGCAATATGTCCACAAGGCGGAAGAGGGTCGCCTCGCCCGGCCGGATGAGCCGCTGCCGCCGTCGCGGACCTGACGCGCGAGGGCCGCTTCAAGCCGCCTGCCGGCTCGAGCCCTCGACCAGCACATAGGGCTCGCCGCCCGGCAGTGTCTCGACGCGGGCGCGCACGCCGTAGACCTCGTCGAGCAGGGCCGGCGTCACGATGGCGCGCGGATCGCCCATCGCGACGAGCCGGGCATGCGCCAGCACCATCACCCGGTCGGCGAAGCGCAGCGCCTGGTTGAGATCGTGGATCGAGATCAGCACCAGCATGCCGCGCTCGCGCGCCAGCCGGCGCACCAGGCTCAGGACCTCGAACTGCCGGTGCAGGTCGAGCGCGCTGGTCGGCTCGTCGAGCAGCAGGACGTCCGGCTCGCGCACCAGCGTCTGCGCGATCGAGACGAGCTGGCGCTGCCCGCCGGAGAGCTCGCCCAGGCCCCGGAAGGCGAGGTCCTCGATCTCAAGGTCGCGCAGCACGCCGTCGATGCGCCGCAGTTCCTCGTCGCTGACCGACCAGGCCCCGCCCTGCTTGAGCGCGAGCAGGATCGATTCATAGACCGTGAGCACGGCGTTCACCGCCGTGTCCTGCGGCAGGTAGCAGCATTGCGGCGTGGTCCGGCCGGCGACGCGGCTGGTTCCGCCGAGCGTGACCGTACCGTCCCCGGCGGCGAGCCCCGCGATGCGCCGGAACAGGCTCGACTTGCCGGCGGCATTGGCGCCGATCAGCGCCACAACCTCGCCGCCGCGCAGATCGGCGGCATCGACGTCGCTGAGGACGCGGCGCTTGCCATAGGCGACGCCGACGCCGCTGAGGGAGAGCTGGACCATCAGGACCTCACCAGGAGCGCTTCCGGCTCGCCATGATCAGGCTGAAGAAGAACGGCACGCCGATCAGCGCGGTGACGATGCTGATCGGGAAGATCAGCCCCGGGATCAGCGACTTCGAGACCACCGAGGAGGCCGAGAGGATCGCCGCCCCCGCCAGCGCCGAGGCCGGCAGGAAGAAGCGCTGGTCCTCGCCGATCACCATGCGCGCGATATGCGGGCCGACGAGCCCGATGAAGCCGATCGTGCCGACGAAGGAAACCGGGACGGCGGCGAGCAGGCTGACCAGCAACATGATCTCGAGCCGTAAGCGGCGCACATCGATGCCGAAGCTCGCCGCCTTGTCGTCGCCCAGCCGCAGCGTCGTCAGCGCCCACGCCCGGCGCAGGAAGAAGGGCAGGGTGAAGAGCAGAACCGCCGTGGTGATGCCGAGCTTGTGCCAGTTCGCCTTGGTCAGGGAGCCCATCGTCCAGAACACGACGGCGCCCAGCGCCTGCTCGGAGGCGAAGAACTGCAGCAGCGAGAGCAGCGCGTTGAAGGTGAAGACCAGCGCGATGCCGAGCAGGATCACCGTCTCGGTCGTCACGCCGCGCTGCTGGCTCAGCACATGGATCAGCATCGCCGCGCCCATGGCCATGATGAAGGCGTTGATCGGCACGATGTAGTCGATCGCGAAGGGCACCAGCGCCACGCCGAAGACCAGCGCCAGCGCCGCCCCGAAGGAGGCGGCCGCCGAGATGCCGAGCGTGAAGGGGCTGGCGAGAGGGTTGTTCAGGATCGTCTGCATCTGCGCGCCCGCGATCGCGAGCGCCGCCCCGGTGACGACCGCCATCAGCGCGACCGGCAGCCGGATGTCCCAGATCACCACCCGCAACGCGGCCGGAGCCTCGGAGGGATTCATCAGTGTGCGCAGCACCTGGCCGGCGTCGTAGCGCGCCGGGCCCAGCATCAGATCGACGACGAAGCTCGCCAGCAGCAGGCCGAACATGGCCAGCAGGATCAGCCGCCGCCGCAGCGTCAGCGCGCGATAGGCGAGCCGGGCCGGCCGGGCCGTGGCTGCGACGGCCGCGCTCACTTGCGCTCCACCGTCACCCAGTAGCCCGGCTGGTAGGGCAGCGGCAGGAAGCGCTCATGCAGGGTCTTCAGCGTCGCCTCGGCATCGAGATCCTTGAACAGCTCTGGATGCAGCCAGGTCGCGATCTCCTGGATCGCCACGAACTGGTAGGGGCTGTTGTAGAACTGGTGCCAGATGGCGTGCACGCGCCCGTCCTTCACCGCCTTGGTCTGGCTGAAGGCCGGCCGCCTGGCGAGGCCCGCCAGCTTGCGGCGCGCTTCGGTGAGGTCGCTGCCCGGCCCCAGGCCGACCCAGGCCCCGCCCGGCACATAGGCGCCCCAGTTGCCGCCGGTGATGACCACGACGTCGGGGTTGGCGGCGACGACGGCCTCGGGATTGACCGTGCCGAAGGTGCCCGGGATCAGGTCCGAGGCGAAGTTCTTGCCGCCGGCGATGTCGACCATCTTGCCGAAATTCTCGTTGCCGAAGGACATGCAGCAATCGTCGCTGTAGCCGCCGGCCCGCTCCATCATCACCAGCGGGCGCTTCAGCCCCTGGACCTTGGCGAGACGGTCGGTGACGCGGGCGATCTCGGCGGCCCGGAAGGCGATGAAGTCCTCGGCGACCGTCTCCCGGCCGAAGAGCTTGCCCATCAGCCGCAGCGACGGCTCGGTGTTCTGGAAGGGCTTCTCGCGGAAGTCGACATAGACCACCGGGATGCCGACTGCGGCCAACTTCTCGACCAGGCTCGCCTCGTCGCTGGCGACCTTAGCCTCGATGTTGAGGAACAGCACATCGGGCTTGAGCGCGATCGCCTGCTCGATGTCGAAGGCGCCTTCCTTCATGCCGCCGAAGCTCGGGAGCTTCGCGACCTGCGGATAGCGCGCCAGATACTGCTTGTAGCTGTCGGGATCGGCCTTGGGTAGGTCGTCGCGCCAGGCGACGACGCGCTTGAAGGGATCGTCCTTGTCGAGCGCGGCGACGACATACATCTGGCGCCCCTCGCCGAGGATGACGCGCTGCACCGGCGCCTCGACTTCGACCTTGCGGCCGAGCACGTCGGTGACCATGACCTTGTCGGCGAGGGCGGGCGCGCCGCCGGCCAATAGCGAGGTGGCGACCGTAGCGGCAGCGAGCAGGACGCGCAGCAGGGACATGGGCGTTCTCCGGGAAAAGTGGCCGGGTCCGTATGTCCGCGCCAGTAAAGGGTCAAGTCTTATCTTTTAGAATTATTGCAAACAAAATCGGCGATAGCGTTTTCGGCAGTAATCGTATTGGAGTTGGCTGATTTCGCCGAAACAGCTTGCGGTGCCCGGGTTTCCGTGGTTTTCGCAGCCGACAGCCCTGCATCGGACGTGCCGGCCATGACGACCCTGCACCATAATCTCAGCCTCAAGGACGAGATCCGCGACTTCTGGTCGATGCGGTCCGAAACCTTCGACACCATGCCCGGCCACGAGATTTTCTCGGTCGCGGAGCGCCAGGCCTGGCTCGCCTTGTTCGCGCGCCATCTCGGCCTTCCGCCCCAGGGCGCGAAGGCGCTCGACCTCGCCAGCGGCACCGGCGTCATCTCCCTGCTGCTGGCCGATCTCGGCTATGCCGTCACCGGGCTCGACCTGTCCGAGGCCATGCTCGCCCGTGCCCGGGCCAAGACGGTCGGCAAGCCGATCCGCCTCTATGCGGGCGACGCCGAGGACACGCTGGAGGCCTCCGACAGCTACGACGCGGTGGCGACACGCCATCTCGTCTGGACGCTGCCCGACCCGCCGGCCGCCTTCCGCGAATGGCATCGCGTGCTGAAGCCCGGTGGCCGCGTCGCCATCGTCGATGTCGACATGACCAATCCGCGCCCCGGTAACGGCAAGGTGCTGCGCCTGCTGGCGAAGCTCGCCCGCATGGTCTCGGCACCGAAGCCGCCGCCGCCTTACAAGGCGACGCATGACGACATCGTCTCGCGCGTCTATTTCTCGGGAGGGTGCCGGCCGGAGGAGATCGCGCGGCTGCTGGTGGAGGCCGGCTTCGTCGATGTCGTGATCGACCGCGACCTGCGCGCCATCCACCGGGCGCAGGGGCGCTTCATGCCGCTGCATCAGCGGCTGGAGCGCGCCAGCCAGGACCGGTTCATCGTCTCCGCCCGCAAGCCCTGAGGCGCAGGGCTCACCAACGCAGCAGGCGAGGCCCGGCGAGCGCCCCGAGCCCCCCGGCCACGGCCATCGCGAGCGGATACCAGGTGGCGAGGAAAGGCACCGCATCCTCCGGGCAGTGCAGCGCATAGGCGACCGTGGCCAGCCCCGCCGCGCCGATACCGGCTGCGAGACCGGTCAGCCGCGGCCGGACGGGCGCGCCGCGGCGGGCGAGGGCGAACAGCCCGGCCAGCGGCAGCAGCGCATAGAGCGGGACCAGCACAAGGCAGGCGGACCAGGTGCGCCCGAGCAGGAGCGCCGGCCAGGCCGGCATCGGCTGGGTCGCCAGCACGGCAATCGCCCAGGCGAGCACGGCCGCGACCGGCAGCAGGACGAGCCCGAGCAGGCCTCCCGCCGCCCGCCCCGGCCGCAGGCTGCGCTGGAAGGCGATGAGCGAGAGCCCTGCCACCGAGGCGCCCAGGGCGAATTTGGCGAGAACGGGCAGCGTCATCACGGCCGCCGCCAGGTCGAGCCGCGGTCCGAACATCCAGAGCACGGCGGCGGAGCAGGCGGCGAGCCCGGCCAGCGCGGTCAAACCCGTCGCGCGAGCAAAGCCTGCCCTGGCGACGGGGCCGGCATCGCTGGCGAGAAGGGTGACGAGATCGTCGGTTTTCATGGCGCTGTCGAAACCTGCGGGGGCCTGCTGCGGTTCAAGGAGTTCGAAGGCGGGAACAAGAAAGTTACGCGGCTCAGGGGAAGAAAGATCATGGGGTCCGCGTGCCGCGGCGGCTGAGCACCTTCGCCATCGCCTTGAGACCGCGATGAAGCGCGACCTTGGCGGCGTTTTCGGTCATGCCGGTGGCCTGCGCCGCCTCGGCGAGGCTGCCGCCCTGCAGCTTGACGCGGTCGATCAGCGTCCGCGTGCGTTCCGGCAGGGCGGCGAGCGCACGCTCGACATCGAGTTTCGCGTCGCTGGCGGCGCCTCCGGGTTCCGGCTGCGCGAGCGCCTCGTCGTCGATCGGCAGATGACCGCGATGCCGGCCGGAGCGCCGCAGATGGTCGATCAGCTTGTAGCGCGCGATCGCATGGGCCCAGGCCGAGACCGGCACGGCCGGGTCGTAGGTATGCCGCGAGAGGTGCAGCGCCAGCAGCGTCTCCTGCAGCACGTCTTCCGCCTCTTCGGCGCCGGCGAGGCCGGCCCGGGCCAGATGGCCGCGGAGGAAGCCGCGCAGGCGCCCTCCGATCAGGTCGAGAAAGCGGCGATAGGCGCCGGCGTCGCCCTCAAGCCCGGCCATGAAGGCGGGGTGCAGCACGGCTTCGAAATCGTCGAGCGACACGGGCGGTGAGGGGTCCGGAACGGGGAGGCAGATCTTCTCCTTGCACGGCTTTTCCACCGCTCACAAGCCGGCGAGCGGGCCTCGCGGTCGCTCCCGAACGCCGCTAGCGTCGGTTTCGGGCGCGGCCGGCGATCGGCGGGCCGGCCATGGAGCCGATCGATGATCAGCCGCTGGCCGCTCTGGCTCGTTCTCGCCGGCCTTGTTCTGGCCGGCCCCGGACGGGCCGATCCGGTCGAGGCCTGCCCGGGCGAGCAGGGCTGCCAGGTCGAGGGCGGGCATTACCGGCTGGTCCTGCCCGATGCGGCTCCTGCGGCTCCTCTCGCGGCGCTGATGTACTTCCATGGCTGGCAGGGCTCGGCCGAGGAGACGGCGGCCGATCCCGGCCTGCGGGCGCTCGCGACGCGGCTCGGCGTCGCCCTGATCGCGCCCGACGGCGCCGGGCGCACCTGGTCCTATCCCGGCTCGCCGGGCCGTCATCGCGACGAATTCGCCTTTGTCGGCCGCGTACTCGACGACGTCGCCGCGCGTTTCCCGATCGATCCCCGCCGGATCATGGCTAGCGGCTTCTCGCAGGGCGGCTCGATGGTCTGGTATCTCGCCTGCCGCATGCCCGAGCGTTTCCGGGCCTTCGCGCCCGTCGCCGGCGCCTTCTGGGAGCCGCTGCCCGCCTCCTGCGCCGGGCCGCGGCCGGCGCTGATCCACACCCACGGTACGGCCGACGCAACCGTGCCGCTCGCCGGCCGGGCCCTGCGCGGCGGCTACCGCCAGGGGGATGTCTTCCGCAGCCTCGCCATTCTCGATCCGCAGGCGAGGGCGGTCGCGGTGGCGGACTTCGCCACCGGCCCGGACGCGCTCGCCTGCCTGCCGCTGAATGCGGCAGGAACGGCGCCTCTCGAACTCTGCCTGCATCCGGGCGGCCATGTCGTCGATCCCGCCTGGATCGAGCGGGCCTGGCGGCTGACGATGGGCGGCGAGGGGCCGCGACCCGATCACCTTTCCGTGAAGCGGTAACCCCGGGAGGCTGCGCCACGATTGTCAGCCTGAACCGCCGCCCTGGGCGTGTCGCCCGCGAGGAGTTGCCTGCATGACGATCCAGACCCCGCCGCCCGTTCCTACCTCGGCCGGCGCGGCCGGCCTGACGGGCGCGGACATCATCGCGGCGAGGCTGGCGGCGGCGGGCGCGACCCATGCCTTCGGCATTCCCGGCGGCGAGGTCCTGGGACTGGTCGATGCGCTCGGGCGCGCCGGCATCCGCTTCGAACTGGCGCGGCACGAGAACGCCGCGGGCTTCATGGCCGAGGGGCTCTGGCACGTCACGGGGGCGCTGCCGGTGCTGGTCGCGACATTGGGGCCGGGGGTCAGCAATGCGGTAACGGCGGTCGCCCATGCCCAGCAGGACCGCGTGCCGCTGATCTTCATCACCGGCTGCGTCGATCACGCGCTCGCCGAGAGCTACACCCATCAGGTCTTCGATCATCAGGCTGTGCTGCGACCGCTGGTCAAGGCGAGCTTCCGCGCCGCGCCCGGCACCGAGGCGCTGGTCGTCGACAAGGCGCTCGCCATCGCCCGCTCCGGCCGGCCCGGCCCGGTCCATATCGACCTGCCCATCGCCGTCGCCGAGGCCAAGGCCGTCGCTGTTCCGCCGCCGCCGGCCGCCATGGCGCCCGCGTGTGTGCCCGCCGACCTCGACCGCGCGGTGGCGCTGCTCGCCGGCGCGCGACGGCCGCTCGTGCTCGCCGGGCTGGACCTCGTCAACGAGAACGCGGCCACCTCGCTCGTGCGGTTGCTCGACAGGACGGGCGCGCCGCTGCTCACCACCTACAAGGGCAAGGGGCTGCTGCCGGAGGACGACCTGCGCGTCATCGGCGGCGTCGGCCTCTCGCCGAAGGCCGATGCGCTGATCCGCCCGCTGATCGAGGCGGCTGATCTGATCGTGCTGGCCGGCTATGACCCGATCGAGATGCGACAGGGCTGGCGCAATCCCTGGCCGGCCGACAAGCCGGTCATCGACATCGTCGCAGAGGCACTGCCGCACGGCATGCATGGCGCCACGCTGACGCTCGAGGGCCATGTCGGCACGATCCTCGACCGGTTGACGGAGCGGCTCTCGCCCATGACTGTCTGGGACCAAGGCGAGCCGGCCGCGGTCCGCGCCGCCTTCCGGCAGGCCTTCGCCGCACCGGCGGAGTGGGGCCCGCATGCCGTCTTCGAGACGCTGCGGGCGGTCGCCCCATCCGGCACGGTCGCCACCGCCGATTCCGGCGCCCACCGCATCCTGCTCTCGCAGCTCTGGACCTGCGACGGGCCGCGCCGCCTGCTGCAGTCGACGGGGCTTTGCACTATGGGTTGCGCCCTGCCGCTCGCCACCGGCGCGGCGCTGGGCAGCGGCCAGCCGACGCTCTGCTTCGTCGGCGATGCGGGGCTCGAAATGGTGCTGGGCGAACTCGCGACGCTGCGCGACCTCGCTGTGCCGGTCGTCGTCGTGGTGCTGGTCGACGAGGCGCTCGGGCTGATCGCGCTGAAGCAGAAGCAGATGGGCCTCGCCCGCGCCGGTGTCGATCTCGGCCTTAGCGACTTCGCGGCGGTGGCGTGTGCCCTCGGCGGCCATGGCGCGACGGTGGCGGACCGAGAAAGCCTCGCCCGCGAGGCGGCCGCCGCCTTCGCGCGGCCCGGTTTCAGCCTGCTCGCCTGCCGCATCGACGCCGCCGCCTATCAGGGGGCCTTCTGATGGCCGAGGCCGCCCGCCCATCGAAACGGCCGCGCGACGAGCGCCTCGACATCTTCCGCGGTCTGACCATGCTGATCATCTTCGTCGCCCATGTGCCGGCGAACAGTTGGAACGCCTGGATACCCGCCCGCTTCGGCTTTTCGTCCGGCGCCGAACTCTTCGTCTTCTGCTCCGGCTTCGCCAGCGCGCTCGCCTTCGGGGCGACCTTCGTCCGGCGCGGCTGGTGGCTTGGCACGGCGCGTATCCTGCAGCGCCTCTGGCAGGTCTACTGGGCCCATATCGGCCTCGTCGTCGCGCTGGTGGCGCTGGCCGCGCTGCTCGACACGCTGGTCGGCAGTGCCGAACTCGGGCGCCAGTTCGCGCCGCTGATGGCCGACCCAGAACGCGCGCTGCTGGGCCTCGTCACCCTGACCTGGCAGCCCGACTATCTCGACATCCTGCCGATGTATCTCGTCATCCTGGCGCTGATCCCGCTCGCCATCGCGCTGCGGCGGCTCCACCCCTGGTTGCCCTTCCTGATGGTGGCGCTGCTCTACGCCCTGGTCTGGACGGAAGGGCTCAACCTCCCCGGAAATCCCTGGAACGGCGCCGGCTGGTTCCTCAATCCCTTTGCCTGGCAGGCGATCTTCTTCATCGGCTTTTTCATTGCGATGAAGTGGCTGCCGGTGCCGCCGCTGCGCCGGCCGGCCCTGCTGCTGGCGGCGGGGCTGATCGTCGTCGCAGCGGTGCCGCTCTCCTTCTGGGGGATCCTGGAAATCTGGCCCGCCGCGCAGAGCTGGCGCGACATCCTGCTGCCGGGCGATTTCGAGAAGAGCAACCTGCACCCGCTGCGCATCCTGCACTTCCTCGCTTTGGCCTACATCGTCCTGAGCGCGATCGAGCCGGTGCGGGACCGGCTCGATTCAGGCCTGGGCCACCTGCTCATCCTGATCGGCCGGCAGTCGCTCGCGGCCTTCCTCGCCAGCATCGTGCTCGCTCGGCTGGCCTGGACGGCATCCGAGACGGCGGGCCATGACGCGGTCGTCGTCGCCCTGCTCAACCTGGCCGGCTTTGCGGCCTTGCTGGGCGTCGCCTGCGTCGTCGCATGGTTCAAGCGCGCGCCCTGGGCCGGCCCGCCGCCCGCGCCGCGCGAGGCTCCCGAGATGCCGGCCGCGTCGACATCACGCCTGCGTGAAGCGAGTTGAACGGCGGTTGATCGCGCCGCTGCGAAGTCCTTGTCGAGCGGCGGGGTCGGGCCTCGCCCAAAAGCCAGGAGCCGGCCATGTTCTTCGATTGCTGCGGTCACCGCATCGCCGTCGCCAATGACGAAGCCCGGCTCGCCTGGGACGCCACTCTCGAAGCGGTCCTGGCCCATGCCGCGGCCGCGCCCGAGCATCTCGGCCGGACGCTGGCGGCCGATCCGCGTTTTGCGCTCGCCCATGCCGCCAAGGGCCTGATGCTGCTCTCCCTGGCGCGCGCCGAACTGGTCGGCACCGCGCGGGATTGTCTCGCCCAGGCCCGCCGCGCCATCGCCGAGCGTCCGGTGACCACGCGCGAGACGGCTTTCGTCGAGGCGCTGGCGCAGTGGCTCGAGGACAGGCCGCGCCGGGCCGCCCGAGCGCTTGAAGCCGTTCTCGAGGAGCATCCCCGCGACGTGCTGGCGCTGAAGCTCTCCCACGGGATCCGCTTCATGCTCGGCGATCAGGGCGAGATGCTCGCCTGCCTGCGCAGGATCGTGCCGCGTTTCCCGGAGGACCACCCCTTCGCCGGTTACGTCTCCGGCTGCTACGCCTTCGCGCTGGAGGAACGCGGCTTCTACCGCGAGGCCGAGGCCGCCGGCCGGCGTGCCGTCGAGCGGGCGCCGCGCGACGCCTGGGGGCGCCATGCCGTCGCCCATGTTATGGAGATGACCGGCCGCACGGACGAAGGCGTCGCCTGGCTGGCCGACAGCGCCGGCTGGGCCCATGCCAACAATTTCCGCTTCCACATCACCTGGCATCTCGCCCTGTTCCGGCTCGAGCGCGGCGAGACGACGGAGGTGCTGCGGCTTTATGACGAGGGCATCCGCGCCGAGCAGACCGACGATTACCGCGACATCGCCAATGGCGCCGCGCTGCTGGCCCGCCTCGATTATGCCGGAGTCGATGTCGGCGCGCGTTGGGAGGAGCTGGCGGAGAAGGCCGAGGCCCGCCTCGACGACCGACGCCTCGTCTTCGCCGATCTGCATTACGCGCTCGCCCTGCTCGGCGCCGGGCGTGAGGAAGCGGCTGAAGCCATCGCCCGGTCGCTCGCCGCCGACAGCCACGGCCATGCCAGCGGCGAGCGCCGCGAGGCCGCCCGCGCCGGGGCGCTCGCCGCCTATGGGTTGATCGCGCTGCGCGAGCGGGACCATGCCGAGGCGGCCCGGCTCCTCGGCGCCGCCCGCGGCGGCCTCGTCGCGATCGGCGGCAGCCATGCCCAGCGCGATCTCTTCGAGCAGGCCTATATCGAGAGCCTGATCCGCTCCGGCGCGCGGGACCGTGCCGCCCATGTGCTGCGTGAGCGCTTGGCGCGCCGCGGCGGGCATAATCTCTTCGCCGGCCGCCGGCTCGCCCGCCTCGATACCACGCGAACCGGGCTGGCGGCGCTCGCGCTCGCCGCGACGCCCCTCGCCATCGCTCATTGAACGGGGACGGTGCCCATGTCCGACGTCACCCTGCCGGAAGCCTCGACACCCAACCGCCGCCGCCGGGCCGGTGCCCTCGTCGCGCTGATCGCCGGACTTCTCGCTGCGCTGTTCGTTCCCGGCGTCGCGATCGCGCCGGCCATGACGGGCAAGCCCGTCAACACGCTGGGCTCGGCGGAAGGCATCGCGATCCGCGGCTATGACCCCGTCGCCTATTTCCGCGACGGCGGCCCGCGCCGGGGCTCGCCCGAGCACGCCGTCCGCCATGACGGCGCGACCTGGCATTTCGCCAGCGCCGCCAACCGCGCGCTCTTCCTGGCCGATCCGGAGCGCTACAAGCCGGCCTATGGCGGCTTCTGCGCTTATGGCACCTCGCGCGGCTATCTCGTGAAGATCGAGCCCGAGGCCTGGTCGATCGTCGAAGGGCGGCTGTATCTCAACTATGATCTCGATGTCCGCGAGACCTGGTCGAAGGACACGAAGACCTATCTCGCGCGCTCCGAGCGGAATTGGCCGAACCTCACCGCGCGGGACATTCGCTGACGCACGTCAGTCCGCCGTCAGCGCCTCGACGGCCCGGCGGATGAAGGGCGCGGCGAAAACGACCACGGGCAGCATCATGGCCCATGACAGGAACCAGGCCGACAGCCAGCGCTGCAGGGCGGGCGCGGCCCCCGGAGCGGCTACGACCGCCACCCCCGAGGCGATGGCCGAGGTGAGCCCGGCTTGGATCACGCCGAAGAGGACATGCGCGTAACGCCTGGGGATGGCCATGGAGAGGGTTCCTCGGTCGGGTGATGCGTGGTGCAGGCCATTTTCGTGCCAGGCGATGTGGCGGCTCAGATCGAGCGCGTCAGCCCGCCATCGACCCGGATGTTCTGCCCGGTGATGTAGCCCGCATCCGGCGAGAGCAGGAACGCGATCGTTCCCGCAATCTCCTCGCTTCGGCCATAGCGCTGCATCGGCACGCGCTGGCGCCGCTCTTCCGTCGCCGGCAGGCTGTCGATCCAGCCCGGCTGGACGTTGTTCATGCGGATGTTGTCCGCGCCATACTGGTCGACGAAGATCTTGGTGAAGGTGGCGAGCCCCGCCCGCGCCATCGCCGAGGTCGGGAACATCGCTTCGGGCTCGAAGGCCCAGGCGGTGGTGATGTTGACGATCGTGCCGGATTTCTGCGCCTGCATGATCGGCGTCACCAGCCGGATCGCACGCACCGCGCTGAGAAAATAGACGTCGAGCCCGCGCTGCCAGTCCTCGTCCTTGATCTCGAGCAGCGGCCCACGAGGCCCGTGGCCGGCGCTGTTGACCAGCGCATCGATACGGCCCCAGCGCGCCATCGTCAGATCGACCAGGCGCTTGACGTCCTCGCCGGAAAGGTTCGAGCCGGTGACGCCCAGCCCGCCCAACTCGTTGGCCAGCGCCTCGCCCTTGCCGGAGGAGGACAGGATGGCAACCTCGTAGCCGTCCTTCGCGAGGCGGCGCGCGGTCGCCGCCCCCATGCCGCTGCCACCTGCGGTGACGATGGCGACTTTCCTGCTCATGCCCTGCTCCTCGCGCTGTCGGTCCGCTGTTCTAGCGTCTCGAGCGGCGCGATGGATAGGGCGGCCTGACCTCAGTAGCGGTCGTAGCGGCGATAGCCATAGCCGGGCGGCGGGCCGTAGCCGGGACGACCGTAATAGGGCCGCGGTCCATATCCGGGACGGCCGTAAGAGGGGCGGGGGCCGTAGCCGCGGCCATAGCCGGGGCCGCCGCGGCCGCGCTGCTGACGCGCGGTTTCCTGCATCATGTAGAGGCGGCGCTGCTTGGCGGCGGTCATGGTGAAGGCGAGATCCCGCCCGTCGAGCCGCTGCGCGGCCTCGGCCGGAAGGGCCTCGGACGCCGCGGCCGGAGCGGACGCTCCGGTGCTGGCCAGCACGACGAGGCCAAAGAGGCCCGCGAGGGCGGAAAGCCTGCTCATCCAAAATTCCTTTCGCGCCGTCCTGATACGGCGGGACGTCAACCCCCGGGCCCGCCGATTCGTTCCCCGTCCCTCTTAGTGCCGGGGTGGGCGGCCCGCCGCAAGCGCGGCCATCCGCGCCAGGCGATCCGCTGTTCAGCCCGGCTGCGTCGGACCGAGCCCTGCCCGGCTGCTGCGCGGCGTCGCCAGCAGGAGATGGGTCTCGGACGCCGCGATGCCGCCGATCAGCCGCAGGCGGGTCAGCACGGCATCGAGGGCCGTCAGGCTGTCGGTGCCGAGTTCGGCGACGAGATCCCATTTGCCGCTGGTGGTGTGGATTGCGGTGATCTCGGCGAAGCCGCTCAGCGCCGTCACGACACGGTCCTTGGCCCGGCCCTCGACCTCGATCAGCGTGATGCCGCGCACCGGCGCCGAGACCACGTCCGCCCGCAGGATGACGGTGTAACCGACGATCTCGCCCGCCCGTTCGAGGCGCTCCAGCCGCGTTCGCACCGTAGCCCGCGAGACGCCGAGGTCGAGCGCGAGGTCCGAGATGGCGCGGCGCCCGTTGCGCCGGAGCAGCGTCACCAGGCGGCGGTCGAGATCATCCATGTCCGGTTCTGCCGTTATGATAAGTCGAGAATTTCAAAACGATAGATTAAGCCTCCATTTCTGCCAATCTGGCTTCTTCGTCCCGCCACCCCACCGGTCTAGACCCGCCGTTCGAGGGCGAGGGCGCGATGGATCGGACGAACTGCATTCTTCTCGGGGCCCCAGTCCAGGACGGCACCGGCCGGCTCGGCTGCGACATGGGCCCCAGCGCCTTCCGCGCCGCCGGCATCGGCGAAGCGCTGCGCTCGCTAGGCCATGGCGTCGTCGATCGCGGCAATGTCGCGCCGGCGCCGCTGCGCCCGTTGAGCCATCCCAACCCCGCCATCCACGCGCTGCCGGAGATCGTCGCCTGGACGGAAGTGCTGTCGCAGGCCGTCTACGACGCCGGCACCGAGGGCATGCCGATCGTGCTCGGCGGCGACCACAGCCTCGCCGCGGGGACGCTCGCCGGCCATGCCCGCCTCGCCCAGGAGCGCGGCCGCAAGCTCTTCGTGCTCTGGCTCGACGCGCATCCCGACATGCACACGCTGGAGACGACCGAGAGCGGCCATCTCCACGGCGTGCCGATGGCCTATGCGCTCGGCCTGCCGGGTTTCGACGGCATCTTCCCGCCGCTCGCCGCCGCGCTTTCTCCCGAGCGGGTCTGCATGATGGGGCTGCGCAGCGTCGATCCGGCGGAGCGTCAGGTGCTCGCCGCCACGGGTCTGCGCGTCCACGACATGCGCGCCATCGACGAGAACGGTGTCGCGGCGCTGCTGCGCGGCTTTCTCGACGAGGTCGCGGCGCAGGACGGGCTGCTCCATGTCAGCCTCGACGTCGACTTCCTCGATCCCGACATCGCGCCCGGCGTCGGCACCACCGTTCCCGGCGGGGCCACCTTCCGCGAGGCGCATCTGATCATGGAGATGCTGCATGACAGCGGCCGCGTCGCCAGCCTCGATCTGGTCGAACTCAACCCTTTTCTCGACGAGCGCGGCCGCACGGCGCGGCTGATGGTCGATCTCACAGCCAGCCTGATGGGCCGCAGCGTGCTCGACCGCCCGACCCGGAGCTTCTGACGATGGATCGCAAGCTCAACCTCGTCCGTTTCGTCAGCGTCGACCGGATGATGCGCATCATCGGCGCCTGCGGCATCGAGCCGGCCCTGGCCGCGCTGGCGAGCGAGATCGAGGCCGACTTTCGGCGCTGGGAGCGGTTCGACAAGACGGCGCGCGTCGCCGCCCACAGCCGCACCGGCGTCATCGAGCTGATGCCGACCAGCGATGGCGAGCACTACGCTTTCAAATACGTCAACGGCCATCCCGGCAACACGCGTGACGGCCGCCAGACCGTGACCGCCTTCGGCGTGCTCTCGGATGTCGCGACGGGCTATCCGCTGCTGCTGAGCGAGATGACGATCCTGACCGCGCTGCGCACCGCCGCGACCTCGGCCCTGGCGGCGCTCCACCTCGCCCCGCCCGGGGCGCGCTGCATGGCGCTGATCGGCAACGGCGCGCAGTCGGAGTTTCAGGCGCTCGCCTTCAAGGCGCTGCTGGGCGTCGACCGGCTGCGGCTCTACGACATCGACCCCGCGGCCAGCGCGCGCTGCGCCGCCAATCTCACCGGCTACGGCTTCGACATTGCGCTGTGCGCCTCCGCCGAGGCCGCGATGCTCGGCGCCGAGATCGTCACCACGGCGACGGCCGACAAGGCCAACGCCACCATCCTCACCGACAACATGGTCGGGCCCGGCCTGCACATCAACGCCGTTGGCGGCGATTGCCCCGGCAAGACGGAGCTGCATCCGGACATCCTGCGCCGCAGCGAGATCTTCGTGGAATACCCGCCGCAGACCCGCATCGAGGGGGAGATCCAGCAGCTGCCGGCCGATCATTCCGTGACCGAGCTCTGGCGCGTCGTTGCAGGCCAGCATCCGGGCCGGCGCGATCCACGCCAGATCACGCTGTTCGACTCGGTCGGCTTCGCGATCGAGGATTTCTCGGCCCTGCGCTGGCTGGCCAAGGAAGCTGTGCGGCAGGGCGAGTATGATGAACTCGACCTCCTCGCCGACCCCGACGAGCCGCGCGATCTCTTCGGCATGCTGCTGCGAGCCCAACAATTGTAGTTAGGTCGACGGACAGCGGGCACGCCAGCAACTCGCGTAGCAGTAACGGACAGATACCGTACCCAGCCGCGCCCGACGCCGGTTGCCGTGCGCTAGGCGGCTCGCGGCACCGCACTGCCCAACGGGCCGGCCGTGCCGGAGCGATCGGCGCGAATCCGGAAGGTCTCGACCAGGGCCTGCAATGCCTCGGTGGCCTGCTGGAGGTCCGCAGCCACCTTCGCACTCTGGTCGGCGACCGAGGAGTTCTGCTGGGTCATCTCGTCCATATGGGCGACGACCCGCGCCACCTCCTCGATGCCATGGGCCTGCTCGCGCGAGGCGCTCTTGATCTCGTCGAGCGAGGCCGAGACGCTGGTCGAGGAGCCGACGATCTCGGACAGGGCGGAGCCCGCCTCCTTGACCAGCTTCACCCCGCTGGCGACCTGGACGCTCGAATTGTTGATCAGCCCCGAGATGTCCTTCGCCGCCTCGCCGGAGCGCTGGGCGAGCGTCCGCACCTCGGAGGCGACGACGGCGAAGCCCTTGCCGGCATCGCCGGCCCGCGCCGCTTCGACCGCGGCGTTCAGAGCCAGCAGATTCGTCTGGAAGGCGATGTCGTCGATCACCCGGATGATGTCGCCGATATCGGTCGACGCCTTCTCGATCCGCTCCATCGCGATGACGGCGTCGGTGACGATCGAACCGCCGCGATGGGCAATGTCGTTGGCGGCGGCGCCGAGGCCCGCGGCCTCCGTGGCCCGCTCGAAGCTCTGCTTGACGGAGGCGGCGAGCTGTTCGGTCGTCGCCGCGGTCTCCTCGAGCGAGGCGGCCTGCTCCTCGGTGCGTTGGGCGAGGTCGCGGCTGTCGGCGCCGATCCGGCGCGATCCGGTGGTGATCCGACCCGAGATCTGGCCGACGACCTGGATCACGCCTGAGAAGGTGTCGAGCAGCGCGTTGACGCCGCGGCAAAGCTCGAAGATCGCGCCGCTCTTGCCTTCCAGCGGCACGCGTCGGGTCAGGTCGTTGCCCTGGGTTGCCGCGATCACCGAGCCTGTTTCCGCAACGGCGCCAGCCAGCGCTTCGGCCGCCTGCTTTGAGGCGGTGATGTCGGTGGCGTATTTCACCACCTTGTAGGCTTTGCCGAACGGGTCGAGGATCGGGTTGTAGCTCGCCTGGATCCAGACCTCGCGCCCGCCCTTGCCGATGCGCAGATACTGGTTCTCGTCATGCTCGCCGCGGGCGAGTTTCGCCCAGAACTGGCGATAGGCTTCGCTCCCGCGCTCCGCGGGCGCGACGAAGATGTCGTGCTTGCGGCCCTTGATCTCGGCGAGGGTGTAGCCGAGCGTCTTGAGGAAGTTCTCGTTTGCGTCGCGGATGGTGCCGTCGAGATCGAACTCGATCACGGCCTGCGCCTTCTGGATTGCGGCGATCTGACCTTCCGCGTTCGAGACCATGGCCTTCATGGCGGTGATGTCGGTCGCGTATTTGATCACCTTGAACGGCTTGCTGCCGTCCGTGCCGCAGATCGGTGTGTAGGTCGCTTGCAGCCAGATCCGGCTGCCGGTCTTGGTGATGCGGGCGAACTCCGCCTGGAAGGCCTTGCCGCTGCGCAGATCTCGCCAGAAGCCCTGATAGCCCACCGAGGCGCGCTCCTCCGGCGGCACGAAGATCGAATGGTGCTTGCCGACGACCTCGGCGCGCTCATAGCCGACGGTCTTCAGGAAAAGGTCGTTGGCCTCGAGAATGGTGCCGTCGAGATCGAACTCGATCACGGCCTGCCAGCGCCGGATCGAGGAGGCTTCCGCCAGGGACTGCGTCGTCTTCCTGTTGAAGAAATTCATCATGGGGTTCCTGACCGTTATGCCGCTGGGTCAGGAACCTTGGCGATTCAGGTTACCAAAGGATTGCGATCTGGTTCCATCTGGAACCATATTGGCTCTGTTCCCCGGCGATGCCTCAGCGCAGCACGTTGGGCGGCAGGGGCGGCTCCGCGTTCAGCAGCGTGATCGTCACGCGCCGGTTCTGCGGAATGTAGGGATTGTCGGGAAAGACCGGCTCGGTGTCGGCGCGCCCCGCCACGAAAGCGAAGCGGTCGCTTGGGAAGCCCGCGCCGGAAAGGATCTCGCGCACGGCGAGCGCGCGGCCGGCGGTCAGGCTCCAGGCGTCGGTGGTTTCCATCGAGCCCGGCCGCGCGCTCGAGGTATGGCCGGTGACGGAGAGCCGGTTCGGCAGCCGGCGCAGCGTCGGCGCCAGCGCCTCGAGCAGACGGCGTGTGCGCTCATGCGGCTGCACCGATCCCTCGGGGAACATGGAGCGGCCGTATTCGTCCACGAGCGAGACGTTCAGCCCGTCCTTCGTCGGCTCGATCAGGATGTTGCGTGAGAGTTCGGAGATTTCCGGCATGGTCTGGAGCGCCTGACGGATGCTGACCATGGCGCTGTGCAGGGACTGCTGGTTCGCCGCGGGCCGGCTGAGTTCGCGGTCCCAGCTGGTCCGGCGCGCGCCGTCATCCTGCCCGGAGGTGCCCATGGCCGCATCGCGCGGCGACGAGGATTTGTTGCCCGATTTGTCGAGAGCGGTGCCCATCAGCAGGCCGCCGGCGCCGCTGTTGCTAGGGCTGACCGCCGCGGGAGCGAAATACTCCGCCAGGCCGACCTTCTGCTCCTGCGTGGTCATGCTGATCAGCCACATCAGCAGGAAAAAGGCCATCATCGCGGTCACGAAATCCGCATAGGCGATCTTCCAGGCCCCGCCATGGTGGCCATGGGCGGCCTTCTTGATCTTCTTGATGATGATCGGCTGGACCGGCTTATCCATGGGAACCCCGCTGGAAAGGGAAAGAGGGTCAGGCGGGGAGATTGGCCGTCGACGCTTCAACTTCCGCGAAGGTCGGGCGGACGTCGCTCATCAGCGCCTTGCGGGCGAACTCGACCGCCATCACCGGCGGCTGGCCGGCGATATGGGCCAGCAGGCCGGCCTTGAGCGAGAGATAGTATTTCGACTCGGCCTCGAAGGTGCTCTTCAGCGAGGCCGCCATCGGGCTGAAGAAGCCATAGGCGACGAAGACGCCGAAGAAGGTGCCGACCAGCGCGCCGCCGATGAGATGGCCGAGCACCTCCGGCGGCTCGGTGATCGAGCCCATCGTCTTGATCACGCCCAGCACGGCCGCGACGATGCCCAGGGCCGGCGTGCCGTCGGCGATCGACTGCATGGCCCCGACGATCCGCTCCTGCTCCTGATGGTGGGTCTCCAGCTCCTCGTCCATCAGCGCGTCGATCTCGTGGACGTTGTTGGCGCCCATGGTCAGCATGCGCATGTAGTCGCACACGAACTCGACCGCGTGATGGTTGTTGGCGAAGCTCGGGAAGGCGTTGAACAGCGACGAGTCGTGCGGATTCTCGATGTGCTGCTCGATTGCCAGCATGCCCTTCTGCTTGATCAGCTTGTAGAGCGAGTACTGCATTCCCAGCAGCTCGACATAGTCTTCCTGCTTGTATTTCGGCCCCTTCATCAGAGTGCCGAACATGGACGGCACGGCCTTGAGCACCGGGCCGGGATTGCCGATGACGAAGGCACCGATCGCCGCGCCGAGGATGATGACGAACTCGAAGGGCTGCCAGAGCACGCCGAGCTTCCCGCCCATCGCGGCATAGCCGCCGAAGACGCAGAGGATGACGATGATCGAGCCGACGATGAGCCGCATGGCGATTACTACCCTCGCGCCGCCGCAGGAAAAGCCCACGCGAAGCCACTGGTGATCCCGGAAACTCGCCGATTGAGGTTAATGGCGGGTTTAGAGCCGGGCTTCGCGCACCCTCTGGCGCCCCGATTAACGCTGCGTCACGGTGAAGCGGAGGCCGCCGCGGCGCCGCGCAGCTTTGCAAGGCCGGCCGCACCTACCGCTCTGGAGCCGACGCCGGAGGTCGCAGCCGCAGACCGGCCCGAGGCCGTCAATCCGGCTGATGGTCCAAGGCTTTGAGGCCTGCGGGCGCTCTTACGTCTCCGTTGGCGGGACGGGCTTTTCGACGATCTCGCGCATCAGCCACTCCACGAAAGCCTGAACCTCGGGATTGGCACGCTCCGCGCGTCGATAGATCAGGCGATGGGCCACGACGCCGATGCCGGTCGGGCCCAGCGGCATGACGAGGCGGCCGGCGGCCAGCAGGTCGCGCGCCTGCAAGGTCGACTCGAGCGCGAGGCCCAGCCCGTCGACAGCGGCGGCCAGAGCGAGATGGGCGCGGTCGAACTGCAGGCCGCGGGCGCTCAGGGGCACGAAGGGCGCATGACGCGCGGCCCACTGGTCCCATGGAACCACGCAGCGCAGCGAGTGGATCAGCGGCACGCGCGCGATGTCGTCGGCCGTCTCCAGCCCATGTGCGGCCACGAAGGCGGGGCTGGCGAGCGGGACGATCAGTTCTTCTCCGAGCGCCACCGCTTCGCAATCCTCGGGAACGGGCCGCGCATACTGGATGTCGATGAGGATGCCGTCCTGCCCGAGCCGGGCCGGCTCATGGCTGGCGAAGAGCGCGACGTCGATGCTGGGGTGCTCGCGCAGGAACTGGCCGAGCCGCGGCATCAGCCAGAGCGTGGCGAGGCTGGGCGAGGCATGGATCGGCAGCCGCCTGACGCCGGCCCCGGAGGCGACGCGGATCGTCGCCGTCATCAGCCGCGCGAAGCTCTCGCCGATCGAGGCGGAATAGGTCAGCGCCTCCTCGGTCGGGACGACGCTGCGCCGCACGCGCAGGAACAGGGGCCGGCCCAGCATGCCTTCCAGCGCGCGCATCTGGTGACTGATCGCCGAGGGCGTCAGGTTCATCAGCTTGGCCGCGCCCGAGAAGCTGCCCGCCTCCATCACGGCGCGGAAGGTCTGCAGCCATTGCAGCGGTGGCATCCCCCCGATCATCGATGAGCCCTATTCGTCGATCACGCCAAAATTCTTCGTTTTTCGCCCGAGCGAGCCCCATGTTACGCCTGAAGCATGAGGAATGCAGCTCATCAAACGAAGCTGCGGCCCGCAGGGAGAAAAACGCGCCGGCAACCGGCGCCAGGTGACGCGCAGTCGCGTACGCCACCGTCCTCCATGCGTGCCTCCTCCAGAAACGGGATGTCCGGCCCGAATGGCCGGCCTGGCGAGGAAAGAACCGGCGCATGAACCTGCACAGACTGCTTCTCGAACGGAAAGCCGCCGGCAAGCCGGTCACCGTCGCCATCATCGGCGCGGGCAAGTTCGGCACGATGTTCCTCTCCCAGGCGCGCAGCACGGACGGGATGCACATCGTCGGCGTGGCCGATCTCAACACCGCCCGCGCCCGCTCGCAGCTGAAGCTGGCCTGCTGGCCGCAGGAGCAATATGCGGCGGCCTCCATCGACGATGCCCTGAAGAACGGCGCGACGCTCGTCACCGAGGATGGCGACGCGCTGATCGACCATCCCGGTGTCGAGGTCATCATCGAGGCGACGGGCGATCCGGGCGCCGGCATCCGTTTCGCGATGCGCGCCATTGCCAATGGCAAGCACATCGTCATGGTCAATGTCGAGGCTGATGCCTGCGCGGGGCCCCTGCTGGCGCGCAAGGCTCGCGAGGCCGGTGTCGTCTATTCGCTGGCCTGGGGCGATCAGCCGGCCCTGATTGCGGACCATGTCGACTGGGCCCGCGCGGCCGGCTTCCGCGTCGTCTGCGCGGGCAAGGGCACGCGCTACCACCCGACCTATCATCAGTCGACGCCCGACACGGTCTGGGACATCCTCGACAAGTACATGAAGATCAAGGATCGCAATTCGATCAATCCGAAGATGTTCAACTCCTTCGTCGACGGCACCAAGTCGGGCATCGAGATGACGGCCGTCTGCAATGCGACGGGGCTCGAATCCCAGGCCGAGGGTCTGTCCTTCCCGCCGGCGACGCGGTTCGAGCATGCCGAGATCTGCAAGCCGAAAGCCGATGGCGGCGTGCTCGAGCGGGCCGGCGTCACCGAAGTCACCTCCTCGGTCTATCGCGACGGCGCGGATGTGCCCCACAGCCTGGTCATGGGCACCTATGTCGTCTTCGAATCCGACAGCGCCTATAGCGAGGAGTGCTTCCGGGAGTATTCGATGCTGCCCGACAAGAGCGGCCGCTATGCCTGCCTCTACCGGCCGATCCACATGATCGGGCTCGAGCTCGGAATCTCGGTCGCCTCGGCAGCGCTGCGCCACGAGCCGACGGGCGCGCCGATCTGTTTCAATTCCGACGTCGTCGCCACCGCCAAGCGGGACCTCAAGGCCGGCGAGATGCTGGATGGCGAGGGCGGCTTCTGCGTCTGGGGCAAGCAGACACCGGCCAAGACCTCGCTGGCGGAGGGCTATCTGCCGCTCGGCCTCGCCCATCGCGTCAAGCTCAAGCACGACATCGCGCTGGGCCAGCGACTGAAATGGTCGGACGTCGCCTTCGATGCCGACGACGCCGCGGTCAAGGTTCGCCGCGAGATGGAGGATCACTTCCGGGGCTGACGCCGCCCCGGCCCAGCAGTGCAGACCGGCGAGAGCCCGAGATAACGGGCCGGCCAAACCGTCCAGGGAGGACATCATGACCAAGATCAGAGCAGACCAGCCGACCCGCCGGACCGTCCTGGCAGGAGCCGCGCTCGGCGCGGGCCTCGTCGCCATGCCCGGCATCCTGCGGGCCCAGCAGCTGAAATGGATCGGCGCCTCGGCGACGCCGCAGACCGACTTCATCGCCCAGAGTCTCGACGTGTTCGCCGCGCGCGTGAAGGAGCTGACCAAGGGCCAGATCGACATCGCCTCGCACCATGCCGGCGCGCTCGGCGGTGAGCGCGAGAATGTCGAGGGGCTGCTGCAGGGCTCGATCCATGTCGCGACGCCGGGCGCCGCCCTGCTCGCCGGCTGGTACAAGCCGGCCGAGGTCTTCACCTATCCCTATCTGTTCAAGAACGTCGCCCACAAGGACAAGGTCATGACCGCGATCATGACCGAATACGGCAACGACGTCGCGGCCCAGGCCAAGCTGCGTCCGCTCGGCGCCATCCCGCGCATGCCGCGTCAGCTCTCCTCCAGCCGCGTGGTCAAGACGCCGGCCGATCTCAAGGGCTTCAAGATCCGCGTGCCGGAGACGACGATGTGGCGCCGGACCTTCGAGCGCTTCGGCGCCTCGCCGACGCCGCTGCCCTGGCCGGAGGTGTTCCAGGCGCTGAAATCGGGCGTGATCGAGGGTCAGGAGAACCCGATGGCGCTGACCTTCAACGGCGGCATCTTCGACGTGAACAAGAACCTCGCGCTGACCGAGCACATGATGCAGGACAACATGATCGTGATCTCGGAAGCGAGCTTCCGTGCGGTCAGCGAGGACCAGCGCAAGGCCCTCGTCCAGGCCGCCCGCGACACGGAGGATACGCTGCGTCCGAAGGTGATCGCCGACGACGAACGCATTCTCGGCCTGGTCAAGGCCAAGAACATCGCGATCAACGATGTCGACAAGGACGCCTTCCGCAAGACGCTCGAAGGCATGGAGACCGAGTTCGCCCATGTGAAGAAATGGGTCGACCGGATCAAGACGATCGCCTGATCACCGGATCGCCACCGTTGTCGGGCCCGTCGGGCCCGGCACCTTGCTCTCGCGTGACGGGATTGCCATGCAGCCTCTGACCGGTCTGCCTGCGCTGTGGCGCAGGGTCTGTGATGCCGGCGACTGGATCGCCCGCGCCATCGTCGGCGCGTCGATCGCGGCCATCGTTCTGATCACCATCGTCGCGGTCTGGTACCGCTACGGGCTGGATCGCCCGCTGTCCTGGACGGAGCAGGTCTGCCGGATCCTGTTCGTCTGGTCGGTCTTCGCCGGCGCCGCGGTGCTCTACCGGAACATGCTGCACATCGCGATCGACATGTTCGTGCTGATGCTGCCGCAGCGGCTGCAGATGGTCGTGCTCTGGCTCAACCAGGGGCTGATCCTGCTGCTGGCCGTGCTGATGCTCTGGTTCGGGCTGCAGATTTCGATCGGCACGCTCGGCCAGACCTTCGGGGCGCTGGAGATCAGCCCGGCCTCCTTCTATTTCGCCGCGCCCTTCTGCGCCGCGCTGATGATCCTGTTCTGGATCGAGAAGCTGCTGGATCCGGCCCGTCGCGATCCGTTCGGCGACGTTCATCTCTAGACGCGCATTGCGAGGAGACGATCCCCATGGCCGGCGTGCTGATGCTCTCCTTCGGCGTGATGATGGTGCTGGGCCTGCCCATCGCCTTCGCGATGGCGCTCGCCGCCGTCATGACGATCGCCAACCACCCGACTCTGCCCTTCTCGGTCTTCGTGCAACGGGCGTTGATCGGTGCGGATTCCTACTCGCTGCTGGCGATCCCGTTCTTCATCCTGGCCGGCAACATCATGAATGTCGGCGGCATCACCGCCCGCATCATCAGCTTCGCCAATGCCTGCGTCGGCCGGTTCAGCGGCGGGCTCGGCCTCACCACCGTGATGTCCTGCATGGTCTTCTCCGGCGTCTCCGGCTCGGCGGTGGCCGATGCGACCGCTTTGGGCAAGGTGCTGATTCCGGGCATGAAGCGCTCCGGCTACGACCCCGGCTATGCCGCCGCCATCACGGCCTCAGCCTCGGTGATGGGGCCGATCATCCCGCCCTCGATCCCGCTCGTGATCTACGCCCTCTCGGTCGGCAAGGGCGTGTCCGTCGCCGCCCTGTTTCTCGGCGGCGTCATTCCCGGCCTGCTGCTCGGCGGCGGGCTCGCGGTCGTCGTCTACCTGATCTCGCGGGCCCGGAAATACCCGGTCCATGAGGCGGTGCCGATGCGCGAGGTGCTGCGTTCCGGCAGCAAGGCGATCTGGGCGCTGATGATGCCTTTCGTCATCCTGTTCGGCGTCACTGGCGGCGTCGTCACGGTGACGGAGAGCGCGGCCGTGGCGGTGCTCTATGCGCTCTTCGTCGCCATGGTCATCCATCGCGAACTGTCCTGGCGCCAGCTCTGGAGCATCTGCGTCCAGAGCGGGCTCGATTCCGCCGTGGTCATGATCATCATCGCCTTTGCCGCCGGCTTCGGCTGGCTGATGGCGGTGAGCGGCCTGCCGCGCGAGATTGCCGCGTGGATCGGAGCCTTTTCGGACAATCCCTGGGTCATCCTGATCCTGATCAACGTGCTGCTGCTGATCGTCGGCTGCTTCATGGAAGCGATCGCGGCCATGATCATCCTGATCCCGGTGCTGATCCCGATCGTCGAGGCGGTGGGGATCGACCTCGTTCATTTCGGGCTGGTCATCGTTTTCAACCTGATGCTCGGCCTGCTGACGCCACCCGTTGGCATCCTGCTCTACATCTGCGGGAACTTCGCCCAAGTGAAGATCGAGCGCGTCGTGCGGGAGGTGCTGCCTTTCCTAGGCGTTGGCTTCGGCGTGCTGGCGATCATCACCTTCGTTCCCGAAGTCGTCCTCTGGTTGCCACGGCTCGTGTTGCAGTGACCCGCGCTGCGTGGATGCGCGAGAGCCTCTCTTCGGCGGAGCGCCTCTTCGCGCATGAGCGCGCACGGTGCCGCTGGGGCGGCGCGGCGTTCCCTCGCCAGGACCATGCGCCGCCGACGGTGCAGATGGTCGCAACGCCGTCAGAGGCAATGCGCCGGTAGCAGCACGGGCGCTCCGGTGACGGCAAGCCCGCCGAGACCGGCCCAGCCGCCGACGAGCCAGGCACGCCGCAGCACCGGATCGGCGGTCGTGCCGCGGGCGCGCAGTGCCTGGCGCAAAGGCAGCAGGCTTAGCGCCAGACAGGACAACCAGAGCGGTATCAGCAGCCCGTTCAGCAGCGTGAAGGGGCCAAGCAGGAGGCGCTCTCCCCAGCCGAGGCCGCAGCCCAGGCCATGGGCGGCGTAGATCGCGTTGAAGCCCAGGGCCCAGATCAGCAGGCCGGCGAGGAGGCGCATCACCACCGCCATGACGCCCCCGCTGGCAGGGCGATGGCGGCGAGCGAGACGATCATCGCGAGCACGCCGTAGCGGAGCCAGAGCCGCGCCACCCGCGGCTCGAGCAGCCGGGCCGGCGAGACATAGCCCTGCGCCAGTCGCCGGCGGACGAAGAGCAGCATGACGAGCGCGATCAGCCCATGCACGGCGCCATAGATCAGCAGCACCCAGACAACCGCGCCATAGGCATGGCTCTGCGGGCTCGGCAGGCCGAGCCAGCCGAAGGTGCCGAGCGCCAGCAACCCGACGACGAGGCCGGTTGTCGCCAGCGCATAAGCGGAGCGCGCCCGCTGCGGCCGCCCCGTTCGGACCGCTGCCAGCGCTGCTTGCTCGGCCAACAGCGCTGCGGACACGCCTGCCAGGACGAGAATCGCGGCCATGAGCGAGGGCTGCGCCAGCACGGGCGGAGGCCATCCCGCGCCGACGGTGGCGAGGAAGGCGTAGCCGAAGAGGAGCGAGGCGAAGAAGGTCGCGTCCGTCACCAGCGCGAACACGCTGCCCCACCAACCCGGCGCCTCCGCCGATTCATGATGTGGCACCGCTTGCTCGCCACGGCCGAGCGGGATGGGACCCAGATCGGCCCGGGCCCCTAGTCCGGCCGCCCAGTGCCATCCGAGGATGACGAGACCCGCCAGCGCCACCGGCGCTGCCATGTAGAAGCCGAGCAGCAGCGAGAGGAAGAAGCTCCCCGTGACGGCCGCCGTCACGATCGGCAGCCAGGAATTGCCGGGCACGATCACGATCTCGCTCACCGCGCCCGAGACGATGTCGACGCCGGTCGTTTCGCGCAGCCCGTCGCGGGTCCGCCCGAGATAGCCTTCGCCCTGGGCGAGGCTCCGGGCCAGCGCATGGCGCCGGTCGAGCGGCTCGCGGCTGTCGACCTGCGGAAGGCTGGCGAGGTTGTAGCTCGGCGCCGGGATCGGCAGCGCCCATTCGAGCGTGCCCGCCCGCCAGGGATTGCGTCCGGAGCGCCGACCGAACAGCGCCGCGAGGCTGAAATCGATGACGGCGACGGCGACGCCGATCGCCATGATGAAGGAGCCGACCGAAGAGAGCAGGTTGGGCCAGTCCCAGCCGAGGCCGGTCTCGTAGCTGGAGACACGCCGCGGCATGCCGAGCAGCCCGGTCAGATGCATCACCAGGAAGGTCAGGTTGAAGCCGGCGAAGATGAGCCAGAAGGCGAGCTGCCCGAGCAGCGGGTGGCTGCGGCGCGCGATCAGCCGCGGCAACCAGTAATGCAGCCCGGCCAGCATCGGGAAAACGAAGCCGCCGATCAGGACATAGTGCAGATGGGCCGTGACGAAGGCGGTGTCATGGACCTGCCAGTTCAACGGCACCATGGCGAGCATCACGCCCGTCAGCCCGCCGATCAGGAAATTGAAGAAGAAGCCGGCGATGTAGAGCATCGGCAGCCGCATCTGCGGCTGCCCGGCCCACATCGTCGCAAGCCAGGCGAAGAGCTGGACCACGGTGGGCACCGCCACCAGCGCCGAGGCCGCCGAGAACAGCGCCAGCGCCAGATGCGGGATGCCGGTCGCGAACATGTGGTGGACCCAGAGCCCGAAGCTGAAGAAGCCCAGCACCAGGATCGAGCCCACGACCCAGCCATAGCCGACCAGCGGATGGCGGACCATGACCGGCAGGACGGTCGAGATGACCCCAGCCGCGGGCAGGAAGATGATGTAGACCTCCGGATGGCCGAACAGCCAGAACAGATGCTGCCAGAGCAGCGGGTGGCCGCCCCGCGCCGGATCGAAGAAGGGCCAGCCGAAGGCGCGCTCGATCTCGAGCAGGGTGGAGGCCAGGATCAGCGGCGGAAACCCGACCACCATCATCAGCGCCGTGACCAGAATGTACCAGGCGAAGATCGGCATCTTGCCGAGCGACATGCCCGGCGCGCGCAGCTTGAGCACGGTGACGGTGATCTCGATCGAGGCGCAGACGGCCGAAATCTCGACGAAGGTGATGCCGAGCAGCCAGACATCGGCATTGATGCCTGGCGTGTAAGTCTTCGATGCAAGCGGCGTGTACATGAACCAGCCGCCGTCGGGTGCCAGCCCCAGCGCCATCGCAGCGAGAAGGATGAATCCGCCGAAGAGATAGCACCACCAGCCGAAGGCGGAGAGGCGCGGAAAGGCCAGGTCGCGCGAGCCGAGCAGCTTCGGCAGCATGTACATGGCGAGCCCCTCGAAGAAGGGGATCGCGAACATGAACATCATCAGGCTGCCATGCATCGTGAAGATCTGGTTGTAGATCTCCGGCCCGACGAAGGCCGAGCGCGGCGTCGCCAGCTGCGCCCGGATCAGCATGGCGAGGATGCCGCCGATGGTGAAGTAGACACCCGCCGCGACCATGAAGCGGATGCCGAGATCGCTGTGATTGACGTTGGTGAGAACGCCTTTCCAGCCGCTCTGCCGCCGCCAGATCGCATCGAGTTCGGCGTGGAGCTTGAGCGCGCTCATGGACGGTCTCCGCCAGCGAGCTTCGCCCAGGCCGCCTCGTCATGGGCGAGGACGCTGAAATTCATGACACTGTGGCCGGTGCCGCAGAACTCGGCGCAGACGCCGCCATAGCGCCCCGGTAGGTCGGCGCGCAGCAGGATGCGGTTGCGGCTGCCGGGGACGGCGTCGATCTTGCCGCCGAGCCGCGGCACCCAGAAGCTGTGGATCACATCCGCGCTGGTGACGAAGACCTCGACGCTGCGCCCGGCCGGGATGTCGAGCACGTCGGCGCGCGTGACGGAACCTCCCGGGCCCTGGCGGGTAAACTCCCAGCGCCATTGTCGGGCCTGCGCCTCGACGCGGAGCGCCGGCACCTCGCGGGCGCCGGTGATGCGCTCGCCGAGCACCACCGCATAGACCGTGGCGACGCTGAGTAGGACCAGCGGGAAGACCAGTCCGCCGCCGACGAGGAACAGGCGCAGCGACGGCGCCGGCCTGCGGCGACGGCGCCAGGCCAGGAGGAACAGCCCGAAGATGACGACGAAGGACAGGATCGAGAGCGCGAGCAGCACGGTCATCAGCGTGAGGATGCTGTCCGCCGCCGGGCCGGCAGGATCGAGCACGGAGAGAGGGCCGCTGCACGCCCCGCAAGCGATGCCGGCCGTCGCGATGGGGGCGAGGCGATGAGCCCGCCGCGCCCCGATACCGACCAGGCGCTGGATCCGCTGCATGCGGAAAAGGTGCTGAGCGACACCGACACCCGCGTCGCCGTCGCAGGCCACCCGATCCATGCGATGTTGGTTGCCTTCCCGATCTCGCTGACGATGTGCACGCTCGGCGCCGACCTGTTCTACTGGTGGACCGGCGACATCTTCTGGACGCGCGTCGCGCTCTGGGCGATTGGCGCCGCCTTCCTGATCGGCCTCCTCGCTGGCCTGTCGGGCACCGTCGAACTGCTGCTGGTCCCGGGCATCCGCACCCGCCCGCCGAGCTGGACGCATTTCGTGATCGCGGTCGCGCTGCTCAGCATGCTCGGCGCCAATTTCGGCTACAGGCTGAGCGGTTACGAGGACGCGGTGCTGCCATTCGGCGTTCTGCTGTCGGTGCTGTGTGCCGGTTTCACGGGGCTGACGGGCTGGCATGGCGGGAAGCTCGTCTTCGACTACCGGCTCGGCGCCGGCGGCAGCAAAAGCTGACGGTTGAGGGGCTGCTGCAGCCAGTCTGGCATCAGCGCGGCGTCGAGATGCGGCTTGGCGAGCACGACAAGCAGGATCGCGGTCATGATGGCGAGGCCCGCGGACAGCAACAGCGCCGGCGGCACGGCGGGGCGGACATAGCCCTCTTCGCCCAGCCGCGCGACGCAATGCCCGACATAGGTGTGCAGCACGACCAGCCCGCCGATCAGCGCCAGCTTGGCGAACATCCAGGGCTCGAACACCCAGCGGGCGAAGATCAGGCTGCCGCCAGCGATCGTGGCGAGGACGGCGGCCGGACTGACGCAGAAATTATAGCCGAAATGGGCGAAGATCCGCATCCGCGCCGCCTCGCCGGCCCGCACGGGATTGTCGGCCCGCGCCAGCAGCAGAGGCAGCAACAGCAGACCGCCGCACCAGACCAGGAGGGTGGTGATGTGCAGGAATTTGAGCCAGGCGATCATGAGAATGCCGCCCGGTCGAGCCGCTTGGCGGTCCAGAGGGCATAACCGCCATAGATGAAGAAGGCCGGCACCCACATCAGCAGCCCGGCGAGTTGCTGATCCTGAAGCGGATCGAGGCCCCAGAGCAGCGCGCCCGCGGCGTGGACCGGGTAGAGCGGTGTCGGGGCGAGTGTGAGCAGCGCCCCCAACAGGCCCATTTGCCCGGCCCCTGCCGCGATCGCCAGCAGCGCCGTCACCGGTGCGGTCCGCGCCGACATCACATTGCGCCAGAACCAGACGAAGCTCGCCAGCAAGAACACCTGCATCAGCCAGTAGAGGCTCGCATCGCGATAGAGCGCCTCATAGAGCGCCGGCCAGTGCCACAACCACAGCGCAAGGCTCGACAGACCCAGCGGCGCCGCAACGCCGGAGGGCCGCCCTGCCGGGAATGCGATAGCCAGGAGCGGCGCGGCCAGCGCAGCCATGACCAGATGATGCAGGCCCCGCGCTGCAAACAGCGCCGAGGCGAGGGCGCAGAGCGGCGACACGAAAACGATCGTCAGCACCGCGACCGCGACAAGCCCCGCGAGGCGGCGCCGGTCCCGCAGCCCGAGGGCGGCTGCGGCAGCCAGCGCCAGCACCATCAAGAGGGGAGGGTCGAAATTCCAGGTGGCAAGGAGATCGGCGGGGGCGGGTGGCAGCCCGCAATAGGGAACGACACTTCCGACCGACACCCGAACCACCTCCCCGGACCGCGCGACCCCGGCCAGGGAATGGGGTCACCAGTCAGGAATACGCAAAGCGCCGCGCGAGGTTCCCTAAGCTCGGGGTCCCGATCGCTGCTTGCATCGGTTGTGCTTGCGGGCCGCGCGCGCCTTCACACGTCCGTGACCTCCCGGAACCAGCGCGTGATCCATCAGTAGGGTCCAGAGTTCCTCGCACCAAAGGCAAGCCGTTCGCATGACCTATCAACACGCCCGGTTCGACCGGCATCGCCCGATCGACCTCGTCTCGTCGGCCTTGCTGTCGTTTCCCGTCGCCTGCTTCACGCTCACGGTTCTCACCGACGTCGCCTACTGGCAGACGCTCAATCTGCTGTGGCTGCATTTCTCGGAATGGCTGCTGTTCGCAGGTTTGGTCTTCGGCGCGTTTGCGCTGCTGACGCTGGCGATCGATTTTGCCCTCCACCGCGTCCGGCCGGCCTGGTCGGCTGTCCTCGCGGGGATCGTGGTTCTGCTGCTCGCCACGCTCAACAGCTTCATCCACACGGCCGACGGCTGGACCGCGGTCATGCCGTACGGGCTGACCGTGTCGGTGCTGACCGTCGTCGTGATGATCGCCACCGCCTGGCTGGGAGCGCGCCATGACTGAAACCTCCCGCCTGTCCCTGATCGCACTCGCGTCCAGCTGCCTCGTTCTGGCGGGCTGCAACGACGAGAGCTTCGACGTGTCAAAGCAGTACGGACCCGATCCGGTGCTGCCGGCTCCGAGTTCGGACCTGCTGCCGGCTCTCAAGGTGGCCGAGGTGGTCGGCTGGCGCGATGGCCAGGCCCCGCGCGTGCCGGAAGGTCTCGTGGTAACCCCCTTCGCGAAGGGTCTCGCCAACCCCCGGACGGTGCATACCCTGCCGAATGGCGACGTGCTCGTCGTTCAGTCGAAGGCCCCGCCCGGGAAGCCCATCAACCGTCCCAAGGACATCATCCGCAACTTCATCATGTCGATCGCTTCGGGTAGCCCGGAAGGGCAGCCGGAGACGAACCGGATCACGCTTCTGCGCGACACGGACCGCAATGGCACGGTCGACGAGCGCGTCGAGCTGCTCACGGGGCTCAATTCGCCCTTCGGCGTCGCCTGGTACGAGGACACGCTTTATGTCGCCGCGGCCGATGCGATCCTGAGCTATCCCTATGCGCTCGGGCAGACCGCGATCGACGCGCAACCGACCGTCCTGACGCCGTTACCGGGCGGGCCGATCAACCATCACTGGACCAAGGATCTGGCGCTCAGTCCCGACGGCCGCTTCCTCTACGCATCGGTCGGCTCCAATTCCAACGCTGCCGAGCGCGGTCTCGAAGCGGAGAAGGGCCGGGCCGCGATCTGGCAGGTCGATCGCCGCACGGGGGCGGCGCGTATCTTCGCATCGGGTCTGCGCAATCCGAACGGGCTGAACTTCCATCCGGAAACCGGCCAGCTCTGGACCGTCGTCAACGAGCGCGACGAGCTCGGCGGCAATCTCGTGCCGGATTATCTGACCTCCGTTCGCGAGGGCGGGTTTTACGGCTGGCCCTGGAGCTATTACGGCCAGCATGCCGACCGGCGCGTCGTCCCGCCGCGTCCCGATCTCGTCGCGAAGGCGATCTCGCCGGATTACGCGCTGACGAGCCATGTCGCAGCGCTGGGGCTGGCCTTCACCCATGATTCCGCAATGCCGGCGGCCTATCGCAACGGCGCCTTCGTGGGCAACCGCGGCAGCTGGAACCGCAATGCCTTCAACGGCTACAAGGTGATCTTCATCCCCTTCGAGAACGGTCGCCCCACCGGCATGCCGCAGGATGTCGTGACGGGGTTCCTCGAGGGCGAACAGGCGCGGGGGCGGCCGGTCGGCCTGGCGATGGACGGGACGGGCGCGCTGCTCATTGCCGACGATGCTGGCAACACGGTCTGGCGCGTCGCGGCGGCGGATGGCTCGACCACCCCCCAGCCGATCCCCACGGACCGCGTCTCGGCTCAGGCCGCGTCGGCGGCGCCGGATTCCAGGCGTCCGACCGGCGAGGCCCCGCCAGTCGGCGCGCGGTCCCAGCCGTCGCAGACCGACATCGCACCGGCGGTCGGCCCGGAAGACGGTGCCGGGGCGGCACAGGGACCAAAACCGACGGCGCCGTGAGCGCGTATACCGACACGGAAAGCCGCGCCATCATGGCGCATGCCCAAGCCGGACCTTCACACCGGGCCGGCGCGTTACCTCTGTATCGTTGAAAGGAGACGTCATGACCTGGGAAACTCCCACCATCGAAGCCATCGCTTGCGGCATGGAAGTCACGGCCTACGCGCCGGCGACCGAGAGCCATGAAATCGCCAGCCATGAGATCGCCAGCCTCCCCGCGCAGCCGACCGCCGACACGCAGGCCGACTGACCATCGATGAAGGCCGTCGTCCTCGGTTCCGCTGCGGGCGGCGGCTTTCCACAATGGAACTGCCGCTGCGCCAATTGTTCTTTGGCCTGGGCCGGTGACCCGCGTGCGTCCTGGCGGACGCAATCCTCGCTCGCTCTCGTGGAGCGCGACGAGGCTATCCTCGTCAACGCCTCCCCCGACATCGGCCAGCAGTTGCGCGCCACGCCGGCTCTCTGGCCGCAATCCGCGCGGCACTCCCCGATCGCCAAGGTTGTCCTGACCAGCGCGGAGATCGATCACGTCGCCGGGCTGTTGTCGCTGCGCGAGCGCCATGCCTTTCAGATTTGGGCGCTGGACCCTGTCCGAGCCGCCATCGCGGATAATCCGATGCTGCAGCCTCTGCAGGCGGACTGGGCCGCGCTCCGCGCCGATGCCCCGATCCCGGCTGGAGACGAGACCGAAATGACGCTGTTTCCGGTGCCCGGCAAGGCGCCGCTCTATCTCGAGACACCCGAGCCTGAGACCGGCAGCGAGGACGGCGAAACGGCCGGTCTGGTGGTGAGCCGACGCGGGACGCGCCTCCTCTACATCCCAGGCTGTGCGACTCTGAGCGACGGGGTGCGCGTTCAGGCCGAGCGGGCGGACATCGTCCTGTTCGACGGCACGCTCTTCGAGGACGACGAGATGATCAGGTCTGGGCTGGGCGAAAAGACCGGTCGCCGGATGGGGCACATGCCGATGACCGGTCCGGGCGGCTCGCTCGACTGGCTCGCAGCGCTCCCGGCGTCGCGCAAAATCTACACCCACATCAACAACACCAACCCGGTTCTCATCGAGGGCTCGCGCGAGCGCAGGCTCGTCGAGAGCGCCGGCGTCGAGATCGCCCGGGATGGCATGGAGATCCCTCTGTGAGCCTGCTTTCACCTGACGCCTTTCTGGACAGGCTCCGCGATGTCGGCGCACGGCGCTATCACGACCGGCATCCGTTCCATCAGCGTCTTCATTCCGGACGCTGCACCAGGGGCGAGGTGCAGGCCTGGGCGCTGAACCGCTACGCCTATCAGGCCGCGATCCCCCGCAAGGACGCCACGCTCATCGCCCGCCTGGACGATCCCGCTCTGCGGCGGGCCTGGCGCCAGCGCCTCGTCGACCATGACGGTGGGGCCGATGGCGAGGGCGGCATCGAGCGCTGGCTGCGCCTCTGCGAAAGTCTGGGATTTGCGCGCGCGGACGTCGTCGCGTTCAGGGGCGTTCTGCCGGCGACGCGGTTCGCGGTCGGCGCCTATGTCGAATTCGTCCGTGAGCGTCCGCTGCTCGAGGCAGTGGCGTCGTCGCTGACCGAACTCTTCTCGCCGCAGGTGATCAAGACGCGCGTCGCGGGCATGCTCGCCCATTACGACTTCGTCAGCGCCGAAAGCCTGAGCTACTTCACGGCCCGCCCCGAGCAGGCATCGCGCGATGTCGAGAGCGCACTCGCTTACGTCACGGCCCACGCCACCACACCGGCCGATCAGGAGGCGGTGGTCGCTGCCCTCGAATTCAAATGCGACGTGCTCTGGGCGATGCTTGATGCGCTCGACCATGCCTATGGCGAGCCGGGGCAGATTCCGCCCGGCGCATTCGAGCCTGAATCGTGACCGACACCGGATCGAAGCCCCGGCTGGCGGCGGGTGTGCGCATCCGGGAGGATCGCGTCCGCGGCGGGCATAATATGCTGGCGCCCGAGCATGTGCTGCGGATCAACGCATCGACGGCTGCGATCCTGGCGTTGTGCGATGGACAGCGCTCGCTGCCTGCGATCGTCGATCACCTCGCGCGCGACTATGCCGCCGACCGGACCCGGATCGAACGCGACGTCACCGCGCTGCTCGGCGATCTCGCCTCCCGAGGTCTGATCGACCCATGAGCGCCCCGGCCCCCTTCGCACTGCTGGCCGAGCTGACGCATCGCTGCCCGCTGGCCTGCCCCTACTGCTCCAATCCCCTGGAGCTCGATCGCAAGGCCGACGAACTGGCGACCGCCGACTGGATCCGCGTCTTCGAGGAGGCGTCCGACCTCGGCGTCCTGCAGCTTCATCTCTCCGGCGGCGAGCCTGCAGCGCGCCAGGATCTCACCGAGCTCGTCGCGGCCGCTGCGCGGCATGGGCTGTACTCGAACCTGATCACCTCCGGCATCGGGCTTGATCGCGATCGGCTGGCTGCGCTGGCCCAGGCCGGGCTCGACCATGTCCAGCTCTCGATCCAGGACACCGACGCAGGCAACGCCGACCGGATCGCCGGCTTGGCCGGCTCGCACCGGCGCAAGAGCGCCTTCGCGTCCATGGTCACCGAGGTTGGCTTGCCGCTGACGATCAACGCCGTTCTGCATCGCGGCAACCTGGCCCGCATGGCGGCCATGGTCGACGAGGCGATCGGCCTGGGCGCGCGGCGGATCGAGCTGGCACACACGCAGTATTACGGTTGGGCCGCCCGCAATCGCGAGGCCCTGATGCCGGAGCTGACGGACGCTGTAGCGGCGAGCGCGACGGTGGCCGATCTTCGCGAGCGCACGGCCGGACGGATCACCATCGACTACGTCCCGCCCGACCATTTCGCGCGCTATCCCAAGCCCTGCATGAACGGCTGGGGCCGCCAGTCCCTGAACGTGACGCCGCGCGGGCTGGTTTTGCCCTGCCATGCCGCGCAGACGATCCCCGGCCTCTCGTTCTGGAACGTGCGCGATCGCTCCCTTGCGGAGATCTGGCGGGATTCGCCGGCCTTCAATGCGTTCCGCGGCACGGACTGGATGCGCGAGCCGTGCCGGAGCTGCGAGCGCCGCGAGATCGACTTCGGCGGCTGCCGCTGCCAGGCGATGGCGCTGACCGGAGATCCCCGCAACACGGATCCGGTCTGCGTCCTCTCTCCGCTCCACGATCGCGTCGAGCACCTGACGACCGTCCCCCGCGTCGATGCCTACATCATGCGAGAACGACCCGCCAAGGCTTCGACGCGCTAGCGCCAGGGCCCTGGCCCATGCTGCAGCAGCGTTCTGAGGCGATAGCTCCCCAAAACCGGAAACGGGCTTCCGCGCCGCGCCGATGCCTGCCAGCCAAAGCCCCCTCGCGGCGCCTCGCGAACCCTGCGCCGATTGTGACGGAGGCCGTGCCAGCCGAGCTGCGCGATGAATTCCGCGAAGGTCATGAAAAGCCGAAACCCGAGTGATCTCAAGGGTTTCTGAAATGGCGCGCCGCGCCGGGCGAAGACGAGAACTATGTCTACGCTATAGCCCTCTAAAGCCGTCCAAATGGGTCGCGATCGACTGCCCACGCAAGTCACCAGCTCGTTAGACCTTATCTGCAAGAAGGACTTTCAGATTCCGAATGATCGTGGTGGACATGTCGGTCAGGGGTATTTCATGTAGGCGTGCTAGGCCATCAATTGCGACCCGAACATCGCTCGGCCAAGTGACGCGGCCATCGGTTTGGGTAAACGGTCCGTCCGTCTCCGTCAAAATTCGATCCAGAGGCAGCATCTTGGTTATTGCCATGCGCTTTTCATTGGCGAGCATTTCCGCGTTCACAGAAAAGTAGCAACCGAGATCGACCGCCCTCTTGGCTTCCGCTGCGGTGCCGGTGAACCAGTGAAGCACAACACGGCCACGGGGCGGCGGCATATGTTGCTCGATCATATCGAGCACGGCCTTGGTCGCTCGAACGCTATGGGTCGTGACGATCTTGTTCCCCGCCGCCGCGCAGAGCGTCAGCACGCGAGCGAAAACCTCCTTCTGTGTCTCAAACGATTTGTAGAACCGCGGGCCGGCGTCCAGCCCGACCTCGCCCACATAGCGGGTCTGCGGCAGCAATTCCTCCCATAACCCGATCTCATGGGCGCGGTCGGCGACCAGTTGAGGATGCAGACCGAGAGCCGCCCGAACATGACGGGTGGCGGACGCCAGTTTGTGGTTCCGCGGCCAAGCCTTGGGCGTCGTGGTTACGGTAAGAGTAGACACGCCATCGCGCTCGCAACGCTCCACCGCGGCCGCGTGGTCGGGGTAGAGATCAAGGTGGCAATGAAAATCGACGAGACCCGATTGCATGGGACCTCTTAAGACGGTGCGGCGCGAACGCCAGTCAGCAAGCGCCCAACCTCCTCCAATCCGCGGCGATAGACATCGGCCAGATCATCGTGGCGGGAGGGATCATCAAAGAGCGGCCCCGGCTTGTGGATGAGGGCCTTGGCGAGTTCCGGTCGCTTCGATAGCCGCGCGATCGCGATCTGGAAGGATCGGACCTGCTGACCTTCGGCCTGCTTGGTGTCCAATGTGGCAGCCTTCAGGTCGGGCACGCCGTAAACTGTCGAATCCTTGCCTCGAAGAGAGGCCCGCCGGATGAGACACGGCAGGCAGTATCCGCAGTGCCCCTGGGGCTTCTTGGTCCAGCGCCCCTTCGTCGGTGACGAACATGATAGAGACAGCGGGGCGAGCTGCTTCAATAGGGCCGGATTGGCACATTGGGCGACCATCTCCCCCTTGGTCTTGTCCCAATAGGGATTCTCGACCTTCCCCGCGACGCCAAGCGCCCGGAGTAAATCGTTCCAGCGGGCCATGTAGAAAGGATGCGTCGTCCGGGTGCTAAGCGCGCCGAGCCGAAGTCGATCAAGCGGCACATTGAGCGCGATTAAGCCGTTCTCCGGAACCTTGAGCACGAAGTCGCGGCCGAGCGCGGTGCCGGCGGCAACGCCCAAGGAGGAGAATAGGAACGAGCGGCCGCGCGTGGTGTCCTCCGATCCGACATCCTCGACCAGTCCGCTATCGAAGTTCATCCACACGCGCAACCGATCGAAGGCGGATGATTTGTAAGCGGCTTTCAAACCGTCGAAGCACTGCTCCTGCGACTTGCTCACCAGCCCTTCGCCGGCATGGCTGACAAGGAGCGGCGTCTCGCCTGCATTCAGGCTGTCGATCGCGCCGATCAAACTGTCCAAACCACCGGAGAACAGGCTCACGCCATCGAACGGGGTGGGAAGAAGGGTGGGCGCGGCAGGAGAAACTAGCTTCGCATAACCCTTCGTCCGTTTGCGGAAGCCTACATCCCATCTGTCGCCGGTCAGGAAATTCAAGGCGCGGACCAAGATGGGTGCGGCGGCCGTCCATCGCGCCGGATCGCTCACGGGGATGACCAGCCGAATCTCGCGCGTCCAGGCGTCCTGCGATTCGGTCGAGCGGGAGATGCGGGTATCCGCAGCATGAATATGGGCAGCGACAACCAGTATGTCCGCGCCGATCTCGCTCGGTGTCAGATGCAAAGCTTTGAGGTCGGCCAAGGCATGGCCGATCCCATGATCGAGACGCTTGCCCGCCACCAACTGCAAGGTCGATGCGACCTCGTCGCGCGCCTTGGGGACGCGGGTCTTATCGTCCGGCCCGAAACGGCCGATGATGACATGGCGCCTCATTTCGCTGCCTCCCCATCGCCCATCGTCTGCAATACGTCGAAGGCGGATTGATAGACGTTGGTCACGAAGCCCATCACCGCATCAGGGGTCAGCGACTGGATGTTGACACCCGCGGCGTTGATCGCGTCGCTGACCCCACGCTGGATGAAATCACGCAGTTGCGCCTGAACCCTCTCGGCCGCGCGCGGATCGGCGGGCAAGGTCACGACCTTGGTGCCGATGTCGTTGCAGATGCGCGCCTCGATCGCGTGCGTCGCATATAGTTCGAAGACGGTCTGGATCTGGCCCGGTGTCAGCGCGTCGATATCAGTAATGCCGGCGCCAGCGAGATCCGCGATCGTCTCGACAAAGGCGTCTCGCGCGATCCCCTCGTCGATCGACCCGCCTTCGGGGCAGATGTAATCGGCAAGCCCTGCGAACACCTCCTCGATCGGCCTCCCGGCGAGGCTTTCGAGGTTGAGCGTTCGCAGCGCCTCTCGAACGCCATTCGCGCTGGCGTCATTGAGAAACCGGACGAGCCCAGCGCCCGCGCCCCGCGAAGAGCCCATGCGCTGCGCGGCCTGACGTGCGCCGCCCGCCGATTTAGACACATATTGCGAGACAGCGCGGCCGAGGCTCCGACGGTCGCTTCCGCCCGAACTTGCGAAGCGCGTGAAATTGTTTCGGGCCGATGTGAACCGATCCGATGCCCCGGCCGGCGCGGTCGGCCGCGGCGCCGGTGCTGGAGGAACTGCTGGAGGTGATCCATCAGGCGATGGCGGCTGTGCCCCGTTGCCATCACCCGCGCCCACACCAGCCCCGCTGTCACCGTCGCCCTGCAACCAACTAGGGATCAACGGTGTGCCACCACCTGCACCTCCATAAGCGTTCGACGTTCCCATCAGCGCCCGCCTTTCCGAGTGCGAAGCGCGGCGCTGGCCGTCGTCTTCAGGAAGGAAGATTGTGACTTGGACCATCCCTGAAGTAGCTTCTCGAAGCGCGCCACGGCGTCAGAGTCCTTGATGATTCCCTCCCAGCCCGACGCGGGCCAAGGCCCGCACCGATCGGTCGGCAAGGCTTCGAGTAGGTCGAGAAGGTTGGCTTGCAATGTCGGATGGGCGCGAACCAGCACGGCAAGCCCGTCAATGCCGGGAGGTGCCGTATCGAAGGCGTCGCCCCCCATGACGCGCCCTCGCAGCTCTTCAAAGACCTGCGCGGCTTCCGCCGGAACGAGCTGCTTGAGTTCGCCTTCGAACGCCTGGACGGCAAGTTTCGGGCCGAGCAGTTTCTGAACCACAGCGGCGAGACGTCCGAGGACGGAGGCCGCGCCGAAATAGTCCTTTCGATCCTTGGTCACGAACAGATAGGGGCGCAGATCGACTTCGGCCAAGGCCGGTGACAGCCGCGCCCAGGCCCGTATCGCATCGGCCGCCTTCCACTCCGTCAGGATGGCGCTGTCCTTCGAGTCCGGCACGGTGGTCGGCTTGGCGTCATCGATTGAACTGATCTTCGGCCCGGTCCGCTTCGCCTTGGCGGCTGGCTTCTCCTCCGACGCGGCGGCTTCAAGCGCCGTCAAATCCACGCAGCGGCCGTCCGGATCGCGGGCAGCGGCGCTGGCGATCTGGTCGAACAATCTGGACAGGAACCGTTCGGCCAGCATGAGCTTCGCCAGGACCGGCAGTTTTACTTCATCTCCGAAACCGCGTGCGAGCGCGGTCTGATGGCGCAGCAGCAAGGTGTTCAGGAAGCGTTTGATCTGCCGAGGATTGCCCTGGGTCCCGCTGGCCAGGATTGGACCGATCTGATCGCTCAAGGTGAGCGCGTTCTGGACCTGGCCGGCCTTGTCACCCAAGGCGGTCTTGACCGTCTGCGCGTCGAGCCCAGCAGTCTTCCAAGGCCGTTTGAGCAATTCGCGCGCAACAGTGATGAGCGCCGAGTAAGCGGGATCATTCTCGCCCAGTTCGGCGCCGATGAGCAACAGGGTGACGTAGATGCGGGTTTCGGTCTCGCCTAAAGCCGGGATCCTGAATGGGATCTGGATCAGCTTTTCGAGATAGTTGCGCGCATAGTCGCGCGGGCCCGTCGTGTCCGGCAGCTCGGGGAAATGTTTCCGCACGGAATATTCGATCATCGCTTCATCGGCCGCGACGATGAACGCGGTGCGGGCGGTGAAGACGAACAGCCGTACGGCTTCGAGCGTTTCGATCGCGGTGTCCGGCAGGCAGCGGTCGAGATCGTCGATGAGGACGATCAGTTGTTTGATGCCCGCCTGCTTGAGCAGGTCGTCAAAAGCCTTCCGGAACGCCTCGATCTCTTCCGGTACATTTTTCGACTCTCCCGGTTTCAGAAGGCCCTGCACACCGTCAATAGCCTTGTCGTAGTTCTCCTTCGTGGCGAGTTTCGAGGGATCAGAGAAAATCCCCTTCAAGGTACCGACCACCGCGCCGATCTGATCGGCCGTGGGGATGCCTGTGAACGCGGTGAACGCGAGACCACCCCCGTGCCGCGCAATCTTTAGCCAATCGATCCTTCGGAAGATATCTTTGACGGCTATGCCCGCCTGGGTCAGCAACGGCCGTTTCTCGATAAGGCCGGTGACGATGCCCTCGATCAGCGCGATCTTGGCGTCTTCGAATCCTTGAAAGCGCCATCCGTTGAATTTGATGCAGAGCACGTCCTCATCAGAACTGAGGCCGCTCTCAATCATCTCCAAGATACTTGACTTGCCTGCGCCCCAGTCGCCGTGAACGCCGATCGTTACGGCGCGCTCGGGCTTTTCACGCAGCAGCTCGATGATGGTCTTCGCGATCGCCTCATTGTTGAGGAGATCGATTTTTGTCTCGTTGTCGGTGAGAATCATTGCCCCTCCAACTGATACCAGCGAGCGTTAGCCACCATTGCGCGATTGTCCCCGCAGGCACTCGATAGCCGACGCGATGGCAGCATCATCTGGCTTGGCTGATCCCCATTCCTTCCAGAAATCTCGCGTTGCGCTATCCGGTGGCACTTTGGGCATGTCGAGCTTGATCCGCGTAGGCAGCAGAACCGCGTCACCCAATAACAGCGCCTCACCCGTATCAAGCAACGGCAAGATGCTCGTTAGCCCCGAAAGCGAATCCGGCATCAGGCGCTTGATGACGCCCTGATCAGTTTCGTTCGTAAGACGCAGAGCCAAGAAATTATTGCACTGGCTTAGGATCGTTCGGCTGACATCAGAGGGACGCTGGCTGACGACAAGCAGGGAGAAGCCATATTTGCGGCCCTCCTTGGCGATCCGCTCGAATGATCCAAGAGCCTGCCGTTGGACCGCATCGGCGTCATCGCGAACCGGAAGATAGAGGTGCGCCTCGTCGCACAGCAGAGTAACCGGCGTCCGTGTTTTGCCATTCATCCAGAACTGAACATCATAAAGTAACCTCGCCAGCGTCCCCGTCACCACAGGAAGCACGTCGGCGGGAACTTCAGAGAAGTCGATAACCTTGATGCCAGTGTCATCGCCAGATTGCAGCAGCTTCAGCACCTGTGCTGCTAGCCAATCGTATTTCATCGCCGCCGGCGGCGGTGCAAACATGAAACCATAGCGACGATCGTCTAGCTTAGCTTCCAAACGCGACAGGAAACGAGTCAGCTTATCTTCCCATTCGCCCTTTACGGGACCAGTCTTTCCCACTCCCTTTGTCGTGTTGTCGGTGTTCAGAAGTCCGACCAACTGCTTCACGTCGTAGGGAATCGGTGAATCGACCGTGTATGTTTTCTTGATATCGGCCTTGCCTTCGGCATCCAGCGTCTGTCCTTTCAGAGAACGGACATGCAGTGTAAATCTTGACGCCTGATTGGGTGCGTTCTGATCACTCCGATCAAGGATCATCGACAACATTTCATCACGGTTAAGCAGCCAGTAGGGCAGGAACAGCGTGTCGTCCCCCGGATTTTCCAGATCGCCGGGACCAGCAACACGAAAGCGCGTTGCAAATCCTCCATTCGCTTTGTCCGCTAGGGGTGCATATTCGCCGTGCATGTCGAACACGATGATGTTCGGAAACTTCAGCTTGGCGGCCCGTTCGAGGATCAGTGCAACGGCCCAGCTTTTGCCCGATCCGGTGCTACCGAGGATCGCTGCGTGCCGTTGGAAGAACTTGTCGCCACTGGCGATCGCATCGGCCGTGCGATCCGCAACGAACGTGCCGAGCTTGAGCCTTTCATCGGGAGAGAAACCGGCTCCGAGAATGCCCATGAAGCGCTGGAGATTGCCGCCTTCGATGACGAAGCAGTCCCTATCGATTTGCGGAAAGCTATCCGCACCGCGCTTGAAGGTATTCCTACGATCACCCTCCACGGTTCTAAATGTACCGATCAAGACGCCCTGAATCAGATCGGTAGGGACCGCCGCCAGAAGCGCTCCATCGGCGTCTTCATCATCCGGGCCTGGCAGTTCTTCTCTGATGCTGCGGGTGACGCGCTCGGTCATGGCAATAAGGTATTCGCGCTCTGTCGCACCGCGAATGGCGACAAGCTGCCCGATACCAATCCGCGTGAGCAGAACGGAGTTGGTTACGTCGATCGCCACTCGGCTCGTATCAACTGACGCGACGCGCCCGATTTTGTCTTCATCAGCAAACTGGAGAGCGGCTTCAGTCATGGTTCAAGCACCTCGGCAACAAATGAGCCTAGATCCCACAGGTCCAGACCGGGAAAGAAAGTCTCGGTGCCGGCGACAAAAACGCCGGAACCTGAGGCGCCACCTTGTTCGGCGCGCTGAATGGCGATGACATTGCGGCACTCATTGACGAGCTTTACTGCGTTGTCTGAAAGCCCGTAGGTCAGCAGGAGCGTGGGCACGCCACTGCGAATCCGGGGTGTGAGATGCGTCTCCAGATGATCGTCGTTGAAGCCGTAGCCGATCACCAGAAACCGACTGGCACGATCAATTGCTGAATTTGCCCGTTCACGATGACGGTCGAACGGGCTTTCGTAACCATTACGGAATTTGTTCAATCCGGGCGTGATGATGAGCCGCGGGAGATCGAGGTCGCCGGAATAGCGAACGGGTCTCCCCTCACGGTGATACCAATCGAGACTACCGTGCGGCTTAAATACGTTGGCTCGCGGACGATAGCGGTATTGGACACGCCCGGCCTTCAGCGTGACTTCCCTGCAAAAACTCAAACGGCTTTCCTGCTCGTTTAACTCGCCTGCGAAATAACCGACGAACAACGTATCGACGCCGAGGCCCGCTTCCTCCACGGCGACCTCGACCAGTCGATCATAGTTTGTCGTAACAATTGGAAGCCCGGTCTGCGGTTTCAGCAATTGCTTGACCAGCCGGGTGAAACGCAACGTTCGTGTCCGTGAGAAAACATCGGCAACGATTTGGCGCTCCCGCATAGCTATCAACTCGGCAGTGCGCGCAACGATCGCGGCCTCCAATCCTGGCGTCGGAGGCGCTTCCAGCAGAGCCGCTTCGAGGCCCTTTGCCGGCAGGAGCAGTGAAATCGCGCCCCATCGATCTATGTCCGCAGCCGCCAACCCGGTTGTCACCGTTGCGTCGAGATGAGTTGCCAACTCTCCCATGCCCGGAAGACCTTCAGCGCATGACAGACCGGAGCCAACGATCGTGACCAGCCCATCTGTCAGATGCTGTTGCAACAGCAGTTTAAGGTCGTGGATATCCAAGCGTTTCCTCGCGCAGTCTTTTCGAAGACCGATTCAGTCAATATGCCTGAAGATCAACCACCAATCGATACCGACTATACACTACAGCATAATAAAAATTGCAATCAGGCTGCGCAGCTTTCAGGTTTTGCGGCTTTACACATCCTGATCGAGCTTTGTGCCCGGCTCCCGCTCTCGCTCACGCCGGTCGGGCTGCTTGGGGGCGCTGCCCCCTGGCGCGGCGCAAGGGTCGCTGACGCTCGGCCGGGACGGTTTCCCCAGCCTTCCGCGCGGATGCGTGTCTCACACTCTCACCAATGGTTTCGATCCGCTTGTGCAGGCCGGGTGATCCCCCTCCATCCCGGCCGCCCTTGCACCTTGCACCCCCCGGTCTCGGCGACGGCCAGGGTTGCAGCGCAGCGCTGCGCTCCAACCCAAGCCAAAGGATCAAGACCATGACCGACACCATCGAAACGACCGCCACGGTATCCGAAGCCCCCGCCGCCAATGGCGCGGTGCTGTTCGTGCCGCTGAACAGGTTGAAGAAGTCGCCCCGCAACGCCCGCAAGACCGCGCACAGCGAAGCTCATATCGAGGCGCTGGCGGCCAGCATCGCCGCCAAGGGGATGCTGCAAAATCTGGTGGTGGAGCCGGAAACGAACGCGGAGGGCGAGCCGACCGGCTTCTATTTCGTGACCATCGGCGAAGGCCGCAGGCTGGCGCAGATGTTGCGCGTGAAGCGCAAGCAGATCAAGAAGACGGAAAGCCTCCGCTGCGTTCTGGATACCGAGAACGACGCGGCGGAAATCTCCCTCGATGAAAACGTCACCCGCGAGGCGATGCACCCCGCCGACCAGTTCGAGCGGTTCCGCGAGCTGGCAGAGAACAGGGGATGGGGCGCGGAAGAGATTGCCGCCCGGTTCGGCGTCAGCGCTCACGTCGTCCGCCAGCGGCTTCGCCTTGGCGCGGTCAGCCCCAAGCTGATGCAGGTCTATCGGGATGGCGGCTTGTCGCTCGACCAGTTGATGGCCTTCGCGATCACCGAGGATCACGACCGGCAGGAACAGGTGTTCGACAATCTGTCCTATAACCGGGAGCCGTGGATCATCCGCCGCGACCTGACCAAGGCGAACGTGGAAGCCAGCGACAGGCGGGCGCGTTTCATCGGCGCGGATGCCTACGCCGAGGCCGGCGGCACCATCATCCGCGACCTCTTCACCGAGGACCGGGGCGGCTATTTCGAGGATGCCGCGTTGCTGGATCGGCTCGTCATCGCCAAGCTGGAAGGCATCGCCGCCGAGGTGCAGGCAGTTGAGGGGTGGAAGTGGACTTCGGTTCACATCGACTATCCCCACGCCCATGGAATGCGCCGCAGCTATCCCCATCCGGTGGAATTGTCGGAGGAAGACGCCGCCGCCTATGACGCCGCGCAGGAAGAATTGGAACGGTTATCGGCAGAGTGGCAGGATGCGGACGTAGACCGGCCCGCCGAGGTGGATCAACGGTTCGCGGAGCTTGAGGCCGAGATCAAGCGCATCGACGCCAAGCGCCACGCCTATGACGCCGACGAAATTGCCCGTGGCGGTGTGTTCGTCATCCTCAACCATGACGGCACAGCCCGGATGGAGCGTGGTTTCATCCGCGCCGAGGACGAGGCCCCGGAACCGGAAGAAGCGGTCAGCGCCAACCATGAGGTGGATGGCGCGACCGTGACCGAAGACGGGGAGATTGTCGGAGACGTGGGAAATGGCGAGGACGAGGGCACGGAGCCGCAGGCAGAAGACGAGGATGCCGGGGATGCGGGCAAGCCCCTGTCGGACCTTCTCATCCGCGATCTGACCGCTCACCGCACCCTTGGCCTTCGTCTCGCACTCGGGGAGCAGCCGGATATGGCGCTGGTCGCCGTGGTTTATGCGCTGGCGGCGCAGACCTTCTATCGTGGCGGGGAAGCGTCCTGCCTCGAAATCCGGTTGACCAGCGCCTATCTCGCTTCCCACGCGGACGGCATCGAGGACACGCCCGCCGCGAAGGCGCTGGCGGATCGTCATGCCGGATGGGCGTCGGACATGCCGAGCGACGTTGCGGACCTGTGGGCCTTCGTCGTCGGTCTGGATCACGCGAGCCTCATGGCCTTGCTCGCGCATTGCGCATCGCTGACCGTCAACGCGGTTCGCGTGCCGTGGGAGCAGAAGCCGAATACTCGTGGCACGGCGGAGAAGCTGGCGAGCGCCGTGGCGCTGGACATGACGACGCACTGGACCCCGACCGAGAAGACCTATCTCGGTCGCGTGACCAAGGCACATATCCTTGCTGCCGTGCGGGAAGCGGTCAGCGATGAGGCGGCGGAGCGGATCGCGGGCTTGAGGAAGACGGAGATGGCGCAAGCTGCCGAACAGCTTCTTGCCGGAACCGGCTGGCTGCCTTCCGTGCTGCGCACCGCGCGGCCCGCATGGCTCGAAACGGACGCCTACCTGCAAGCCGCCGAGTGAGGGACCGAGCCGGGATCGCCCAAGCGGTCCCGGCCTTCCTGCTCTCCCATCATCCAAAAATCGCGTCGCGCGGGGATCGACCCCGCGCGACCGATCCGATGCCCGTCGCGACCATCGGATACAGGAGGATCATTCGATGATCGTGCTTATGCTCATGGCCGTTGCGCTGATCGCCGGTCTTTCCGTCCTGGCCTATACGCTCGCCGTCTATGCGCTGCCGTTCATGCTCGGCGTCGAGGCCACCAAATGGGCCTACGCCTCCGGCTCCGGCCTGATCGGCGCAGGACTGATCGGGTTGGTGGCGGATGCCGCCGCCTATGGCCTACTGATCGTGCTGTTTATGACGGCGCGCCCGCCGATCCTGCGCCTTGCAGTGGCGTTCGTCTTCGCCGCGCCTGCCGCCGTCGCAGGCTTCGCGTTGGTCCACGGCATTACGCGCGAGGCTGTCCCGTCAGAGGTATGGCGCATGATCTTCTGTCTTGTCGGCGGCGGTGTCACCGGCTTGTCGGCGCTCGTGCGGCTGGCTGGAACGGCGTCGCCCAGTCGTCGGGGCGACTAATATATTTGATGTTTCAGGCTATGAATGCTTCAACCGGCCATCGAATGAAAGTCTTTCATATGCTAAAAGGCCTATCCACTCTCAACTTACCTGATCCCTATTTCGCCGGGACAGCTGGATTTGTCGGAAGCACTATTCAAGAACTGCATCGCGATATGTGTGCATTCGAGCTGCCTGCTGTGGTCCCTGAATCTGTACGGCGATCCCATGACGCCATTCGGCACGCCTATATCTACGCCTATTTTTCCTATGACCTACTCACCATGGCGGCGAGCCAGACGTTTCCATGCCTCGAACTCGCCTTGCGCGAACGGATCGGCCACCAGTTCGCCGGGCGAGTGCACAAGAACGGACGACCGCGTCCCGCGATGCTCGACGAGTTGCTGAAATCCGCCAAGCAACAAAAACTGATTTCCTCGGAAATCGATTATCTGAGCCATATGCGTAACATGTTCATGCACGGAAGCGATACCGTTTTGAATCCACCGATGTTCTTGACGACCTTCGAGATCGTCACCGACATCATCCGAGAGCTATACCCAGATCAACAGCCGTGATCGCGAGGCTTAAGAGGCGTGCGATTTGGCGTTTCCCTCCGGGCCGCGCTCTCGGCTGCGCCGGAACCCCGCTTGCGCGTGTTTCCGCCGTTCGGCATCGATCGCTAACGCGGATGGCGGCCACGGCGCGAAAAGCCACACATAGCAAGGCTTCGGGAGATGTCGGTCCTCAGTCTCCACTACGACGACCGGCGCACGACGCTCTACAATTGTCCCATTGACCGGAATGGCTGATCGCGGGGAAAGCAAACCATCCGGCATCGACGCCCGATAGGGCAGACCAGACGGGTACGGCACTTCCTGCCGCTGCTTTCGAGGGCGTGGGCGATCCGAGGGCCGAAACCGCGCTCGATCTCCATAGTGGTTGGGACAGACAGCCGTTTCATATCCGGGCCAGCCATGCCGGTGAAACCGTCATCCGCCGGTCTTATCGAGTCAAAAGCTGCGGGATCGCATCGTCCTGCCTCCACCGTCCTACCGGGCCACGCCCGCGGCGTCCTCGAAGGGCATGGGTCTGACCGAAGAGCGGCTTCGCCTCGATCATCCTCCCGCAACGACCGTCACCGGTTTTTTTCCGCCGCGCGCGAGCGCGCTTTGCACCGCGAGGCAAAAAAGCCGTCTCCGGCCGCCTTCCACTGCGTTCCAGCCCTCCGGGTGCGGGCTGATCGTCTCCGGTCTCACGACCGCCATCGAGGTCGCGACAGGCGCGGCCCGAAACATGGAGACAAGGCAATGGCGACCATCGGCACCTTCACCAAGACCGCGAACGGCGACTTCACCGGCACGGTCAAGACCCTGACCCTCAACGTCAAGGCCAAATTCGTCCCCACCGAAGGCGAAAGCGAGCGCGGCCCCGACTATCGGATCTTCGCTGGAACCACGGAGTTCGGGGCGGCCTGGAAGAAGACCGCCCGCGAAACCGGCCGCGACTATCTATCGGTCAAGCTGGATGATCCGAGCTTCCCCGCTCCAATCTACGCCAGCCTGATCGAGGACGAAGGCGGCGAGGCCCACAACCTCATCTGGTCCCGCCGCAACGGCGACTAAGGCCGGACATCGTCCCGAAGCCCCGCACATGGTGCGGGGCTTCGTCATGCTTGTCGCCGTCTTTCAGGTCATACGGCAATCAGGATGTGCGGATTTCAGGTTCAGCGGCTTTTACATCCTGATTCGGTCTTGTGGCCGGCTCCCGCTCGTGCTCACGCCGGACAAGTTGCTTGGGGGCGCTCTGCCCCCTGGCGCGGCGCAAGGGTCGCTGACGCTCGTCCGGGACGGTTTCCCCAGCCTTCCTTCATTTCATTGCGTGCAGGCCAGGTGATCCCCCTCCGTCCCGGCCGCCCTTGCACCTTGCACCCCCCGGTCTCGCCGACGGGCAGGGTTTCAGCGCGGCGCTTCCCGCTGCGCGGAAACCCAAGCCCAAGAGGATCAAGACCATGACCTACCACCACCTTGCCACCCGGTTCGGCCGCAATTCCCATCAGATCGGCGGGCGCGAAGCCCTCGATAACGAAGCCCTTTTTCGCCACGTCCCGTCGATCTTTGCCCGCGAAGCCCATAACAGCCGGTCGGAGCGGTATGTCTACGTTCCCACCATCGATGTCGTTGAAGGCTTGCGCCGGGAAGGTTGGTTCCCGTTCTTCGCCGTGCAGGCCGTGCCGCGCGATGGCACCCGCATGGGCCACGCCAAGCATATGTTGCGGTTGCGCCGCGATGACGGGATCGGCAAGCCGGAGGCGGCGGAAGTCATCATCGTCAATTCGCATGACGGGACCAGCGCCTATCAGATGTTCGCCGGGATGCTCCGTTTCGTCTGCACCAATTCCATGATTGCGGGCGAGCGGTTCGAGGAGGTCCGCGTCCCCCACAAGGGCGGCATTCAGGATCAAATCATCGAGGGCGTCTATACCGTGGCGGAAGACTTCCCGCGTCTGATCGATGCCACGGAGACGATGAAGGAGACGCGCCTGTCGCAGGACGAACAGCGCGTGCTGGCCGAGGCGAGCCTTGTCGCCCGCTACGGCGAGGACGAAAGCCCCATCCGCCCGGACCAGATCATCCAGCCACGCCGCCGCGAGGATGTCGGACAAAGCCTGTGGCAGACCTTCAACGTCATTCAGGAAAACCTCATCCGGGGCGGGATCACCGGACGCCGCCAGACCGCCGATGGCCGTATCCGCCGTAGCCAGACCCGACCCATCAACGGTATCGACCAGAATGTCGGGCTGAACCGCGCACTGTGGACGCTGGCCGAAGGGATGCAGCGCCTAAAATCCGCCTGACCGTAAAGCCGTAGAGCCGGATTGTCGGTTCTACGGCTTTCCTTCTTTCGGGTTATACACCTTTCAGTTTTTGCGCCGATCCGACTTGGCGGATCGGCGGCATTTTGGCTGCGCCAAATAACGGCGGCTCGCCGGGCGTGGCCCGGCTCGCCAAAGACGGTGTGAACTGATAGTAATCATTAACCCGTTTTGATCGTCTTGCGCGATCAACATATCTCGAAGCAGTCTCTCCAAAATAAACCCATGGTTGTTCATGCTGTTCAGCTCAAGCGCCGCCCTACAGGCGCATGACTGGAAAGGTGACGCCATGCCGAGTTCTGATTGGCGCTCGCCGGCAGCCTATGCACATGCCAAGAGCATTCCTGCTGCCGGCTTTGCCTGGGAATATCTCCGCCGCGACGCAGACTATCGCCGCGATTTTCATCGCGTGAGCGCTGGCTCAACAGACAAGTCGGACACCCTCAGCGCGTTCTCCGAACGCTGGGGGTTGCGATTTCCCGGCCGATCCCGATCAATCGGCCGGTTCAGCCCCAGTATTCTGGCTTCCGGCGCTGCTTCCTGACGCCTTCGAATTTAAGTCCGTCGCTGCCGTTTCCAGCGATCCAGCGGCGATGCCCATCGATCTCGTCCGCTTGCCCAATGTCGATCTCCGCGCGGCCGAGAATGGCACACAGCATGGCCTCTGGCGGCGCGGGGATACCGGGCATCAGTTCTGGATGAGCGATGCCACGGTCGGCGGTGCAACGTCCTATATCGTATTGCTGCCGCTGGACGCATTCACGGAATTGCGCGCTCTGGCGATCCTGCGCTTCTGGCGCGCCGTGGTCGGACGACCGCCGGGCGAATATGCCCACGGCCTGCCGCCACAGAGCCGCAGCCGACATATCCTGATCCTGCGCGCGCTCGACGGCCACAGCGACGGCGCGAGCTATCGCAAGATCGCCGAAACGCTGCTTGGGTTTCGTGGCACCAAGGCCGACTGGGAGACCGATCCGAGCAAGAACCAGACCCGTCGGTTAGTCGCCGATGGCAAGCATTACATGCGCGGCGGCTATCGCGACCTTCTGCACTATCCTCTTCGCCTGCCGCGCCGCCGCTGATCGCCATAGCGCTTGCATGTTGTTATGGCCGCCGGGGTGCCGGAATCGCCACCCCCTGATTCCGGCACGCTCGCCGCCGCCGGTTCTCCGCCACGGTTCGCCATAGCCCGCTGTCGCCGCTGACAGCCGCCGAACCCGACCGGAGACCCGATCGTGATCGACCCGAAAACGGGGCTGCCGCCCCGATACCTGCGGGCGCCCGATGCGGCGCGCTTCCTCGGTATTTCCATCCGCACGCTGGAGAAGCACCGCACCTACGGCACCGGCCCGACCTATCGCAAGATCGGCGGGCGGATCGTCTATTCCGTCGATGATCTTCAGGCATGGACGGAGATCGGCGTCCGCACATCGACCCGTGAGGAAACGGCGACGCGCGTCTTTCCAGCTCGTCCGCTGACTCCGGCCGAGAAGGCGTCCCGCTGAATGTCGGCCACCGATCCTCAACACGGCCGACACCTTTCCGCCGGGAGCGAACGCCAGCGGCTAGATCCCTTTGTGATCGCCACGGGTGACGCATCACCCCGTGATCAGCAAGACCTCATGGAGCGGCCGTTCTTCTCGCTCGCCAAGACCAAGCGCGTTGCCCCGATCCTCTATGAGGCTGGCGGCCAGCACGTCGAGGTCTTCGGGATGCCCGAGCACGGCATGGCGACGATCTGGGACGCCGATGTGCTGATCTGGGCCGCCAGCCAGACCGTCGAGGCCGAGAACCACGGCCTGCGCACGTCGCGCTTCCTCCGCTTCACCCCCTATCAGCTCTTGCTGGGGATTGGCCGCGCCACCGGCGCGCGCGAATACCGCCTGCTGAAGGGCGCGCTCGCCCGTCTGCAATCGACGGTGATCCGCACCACGATCCGTCACGGCGAGCATTGGCGACGGCATCAGTTCTCCTGGATCAACGAATGGGAGGAACTGACCACCCGCGACGGTCGCGTCGAGGGCATGGAGTTTGTCCTGCCCGACTGGTTCTATCGCGGTGTCATCGACCGTTCGCTGGTCCTGACCATCGATCCCGCCTACTTCCGGCTGACCGGCGGCATCGAACGCTGGCTTTACCGTGTCGCCCGCAAGCACGCCGGGCATCAGCCGCACGGCTGGCTGTTCGAGGTCAGCCATCTTCACGAGAAGTCGGGCAGCCTGGCGCGTCTCTCCGACTTCGCGCTCGACCTGCGCCGCATCGCCGCACGTCAGCCGCTACCCGGCTATCGGCTCGATATCTGGCGCGAAGGGCGGCGCGAGATGCTGCAAATTCGCCCCTGCAACCTGTCCACAGTGCCTGTGGACAGCGCTGTGGAAACGCTCGTGACTTCGGGCGCAAACGCTATCGGGACTTCGGGCGCAGCACTATCGGGATTTCGGGCGCACGAACCGCAGTTAAGTCTCTGGCCTGAAACGCGGATTCCGACTGCTAACTTAGAGTCTAACAAAGAATCTAACTCTTCTTTGTTGACGCGCGCGCATGAAAGGCACGGTGCCAGTGCCGTCAGGCGAGGTGCGCCATGATTGTCGCGCTCCTCAATCAGAAGGGCGGCGTCGGTAAGACGACGCTGGCGCTGAACCTCGCAGGCGAATGGGCGCGGCAGGGAAAGCGCGTGACCCTGATCGACGCCGATCCGCAAGGCTCGGCGCTGGACTGGTCGCAGCAGCGTGCCCGCGAGGGCCTGCCACGCCTATTCGGTGTCGTCGGCCTAGCGCGGGATACGCTGCACCGGGAAGCGCCGGAGCTGGCGCGTAATGCCGATCATATCGTGATCGACGGGCCACCGCGCGTCGCCGCCTTGATGCGCTCGGCCTTGCTCGCATCTGACCTGGTATTGATCCCGGTGCAGCCGTCGCCGCTCGATGGCTGGGCCTCGGCCGAGATGCTGGCGCTCGTTGCCGAGGCGCGCATCTACCGGCCCGATCTGGCGGCTCGCTTCATCCTCAACCGCTGCGGGGCGCGCACCGTGCTGGCCCGCGAGACGGCCGAAACGCTGGCCGACCACGATCCGCCGGTGCTTGCCGCCACAATCGGCCAGCGCATCGCTTTTGCTGTCACCGCGCAATCTGGCCGGCTGGTGTCAGAGCTGCACGACACGCCCGCCGCGCGCGAGATCGCGGCGCTGGCGGCGGAGATCAAGCGCTTGAGCATCGGGAGGGCGGCACCATGAGTGAACGTCCGTCCCGTCGCGGTTTTGCCGCTCGGCCCGCCGATCCCGAGCACTGGATCAAGGCGGCGGATAGCGCGCCGCGTGATGGTAATGCCGCCGGTTTCACCGCGCGGCTGACAATCGACGTGACGCCAGACTTGCGTGGTCGGATCAAAATCGCCGCGTTTCAGCGCGGCATCACCGTCGCAGACATGTTGCGCGACTTGCTCGCGCGCGAATTCCCACCCACCCCAGGAGACCCATCATGACTGGCAACGCGGTTCCCCGCGTGCACGGCGGCCCCGTGCCGTTCCCACGTTCATCCGACAACCTCACCCATGTCGAACTGACGCATATTGAAAGGCGGATCGAAAACTGGATCAGGTTTGGCCGTAAGGTCCATGAACAGATCCTCGATCGCCGTCGCCGTGTCTTCTCCTACCGGTCGGGCAGCATCTTCGCTTTCGTCCGATGGGCGGCGAACGACTTTGGCACGATCATCTCGCGCATCGACATCGTGCGCGCCGTCGATCCGGGCGAGAGCTACCAGACGCTGCCTTTCGTGCGCCCCGGTGGAGACATCCTGCTGAAGGTCAAGGACTGGCCCAAGGTCGAACAGGTACTCCGCCACATCGACGCGGTGGAGGCCACCGGCGTCGATGCCTGCGACGTCGCACCGGATCACTGGCGGCATGTCGGCAACCGGATCGGCACCGGTCATGAGCCGCGCGCCTACACGCCGGATCGCCATCAGGCGTGGCTCAAGCGGCGGGAGATCGAACGATGACCCGCTTCGGCTATGTCATGGTGACGTATTTCTCCGCGATGGGCGTCGCCATCGCCTCCTTCGTTCCGACGCCGCTGCGCCTCGTCTGGAACGCCTCGGCTAGCGTGCCGATAGGTCTCTACGATCTCCATCCGCCGCGCCATCTAGCGGTCGGCGATCTGGTCGCCGTCATGCCGGACAAGCCGCTCGCCGACTTCATGGTCGAGCGCGGCTATATCGGGCGCGGCGTGCCGCTGATGAAGCACATCGCCGCGCTGCCGGGGCAGACCGTCTGCCGCACCGGCATCGCCGTCACCGTCGATGCCATGCCGCTGGGCGATGCGCTCAACCGCGACAAACGCGGGCGTCCGCTGCCGGTCTGGCAGGGCTGTCGCCGCATCGCGGACGGCGACATTTTCCTGATGAACCCGGATGTGCCGGACAGTCTCGACGGGCGCTACTTCGGCCCGATCCCGGCACGCACCGTCATCGGCAAGGCGATACCGCTCTACACCGACGAGGACGGCGATGGCCGTTACGTCTGGCGTGCCGCCACGCGCTGAGCCGCGCCCGCTCTGTCAATCACCGTCATCCCAAGGAGGCTTTCATGCCGCAGATCGGCACGCCCATTCGACTTGCGCTCATCCTGTTCACCGGCTTCTTGCCGAACCTCGCGACCACGGCTCTGGCGCAAAACGCGCCCGCCGCCCAACCATCGCCGCGTGATCCTTATGCCGATCACATCGCTGAGGCGGCGCAGCGCTTCGAGCTTCCCGCCGCCTGGATACGTGCTGTGATGACCGCCGAAAGCAACGGCGATCCACGCGCGATTTCGCCCAAGGGCGCAATCGGGCTGATGCAGATCATGCCGGCGACCTGGCGCGATCTTCGCGCCCGTCATCGCCTCGGCGCTGATCCTTACGGGCCGCACGACAACATCATCGCGGGCGCGGCCTATATCCGCCAATTGTTCGACCGCTACGGATCACCCGGCTGGATCGCTGCCTATAATGCCGGTCCCGGTCGCTACGAGGCGTCGCTGAAAGGACGTTCGCTGCCGCCGGAAACCCGCGCCTATCTCACCGCCGTTGCGTCCCATTTGGACGGTGCGGGCGATCGCGGTGATACCGTCATCGCGACAGCCGATCCGCTGTCCTGGACAAGAGCACCGCTGTTCGTCGTGCAGGGATATCGCGTTTCCGCTGCCGATTCTGCGCGAAACGGAACGCCGCCGAAAGTCACGTCTTCCACGCCCACGGTGCGCGATGTCTCTGCCATCATGCCGCAACCTGGCGGCCTGTTTGTCGCACGCGCCGATGCCGGACGGCAGCCATGAGGATCGTGGTCGCGGTGGTCCGACGAGAGGTTTCTGTGTGCAGCGGATGGGGCTGGCGTCAGTCTCATTCGTTGGCTGGAGGGGCAGAAGGGGAAAGAGGGCGGGAGGGCAAGATTAAAGCGGACGGCACCCCATGGGTCCGATCCGCAGGGCAAGCCCTTGTCTGCACACTGTTCGAGGCGGCACCGTCTCCGCGCCGTCATGGTGCCGCGAAGCGCGGCAAAGACAGCATCTGCCGCGTTTCTCGCGGCACTCTCCGCCGAAATCGGCGGTTTCAGTCGGCGCGCCAGCTATGAGCGACGACGACACCCATTTTCGGCCGAGGCCCGGCCGCGTCCGCTCCGACGCTTCGAGGGCAGGCCGGGCCAAGAGCTTCCTCAGCAAGGTTCGGAAGATCACTCGGCAGCAGCAGGCCGCGTCGGGCCGCAGCCGGTCCGCGAAGGGCGGTAGCTCCGGCCATGCGTCGAAGGGCAAAAGCATCGTCTCTTCCGGCCGGGGCGTGCAGCGCGGGCGCGGTGCGGCCTTCGTGCGCGCCCGCAACCTGTCGAACCGCTGGAGCCATCGCCAGCTCGGCAGCCGCCGCGTCATCGTCAAGTCCCGGTCGGTTCGTGCTGCCGGCCGTAGCGGCAAGGGCGCCGCCCATCTGCGCTACATCCAGCGTGACGGTACGTCGCGCGACGGCGAGCGCGGCCGGCTCTATTCGGCGACCGAGGATCGTGCCGATGGGGATAGCTTCCTCGATCGCGGCCAAGAGGATCGGCACCAGTTCCGGCTTATCGTCTCGCCCGAGGATGCCGCCGATCTCGCAGACCTCACCGGCTATACCCGTGAGTTGATGGCTAGGATCGAGACCGACCTCGGCACCAAGCTCGATTGGGTCGCGGTCAATCACCACAACACCGGCCATCCCCATGTCCATGTCGTTGTGAACGGCCGCGACACTTTGGGCGAGGATCTCGTCATCAATGGCGACTATCTCGCCAATGGCATCCGCGAGCGGGCGAGTGAACTGGCGACGCTGGAACTCGGACCCGTCACCGAGATCGAGCAGCGCCGTAAGCTCATGGCCGAGATCGATCAGGATAGGCACACCCGCATCGACCGGGCGATGATCGCGGAGAGCCAGGATCGCTTCATTGACCTGCACCACGAGCCGGATGATCCGCGCGGCCAATCCGACCGGACGCTGCGCTTGCGCCGCCTCGGCAAGTTGGAGGACATGGGCCTTGCCACCGAGCACGCTCCGGGCGTTTGGGAATTGAGCGAGCGGTTGGAGCCGACGCTGCGCGAGATGGGCGAGCGCGGCGACATCATCCGCACCATGCAGAAGGCGCTGAGGGCCGATGGCCTGGAGCGTGATCCGATGAGTTTCCAGATTCATGACGCGGCTCCGCCGACGCCGATCGTCGGCCACGTCATCGACAAGCACCTCAGCGATGAGCTGGGCGAGAACCTGACGCTGGTGGTCGATGGCATCGACGGCCGGACGCATCATGTCGCCGGCATCGACCCGACCCGCGTCGAGGACGCCCGCATCGGCAGCATCATCGAGATCGGGCCGCCAGACAGCGCCGGCCGTCCATCGGATCGCGCCATCGTCGGCATGGCCGATGACGGCATCTATCGACCGAGCCGCCATCTGGAACAGGCCCGATTCGACGGCCGCGTGCCGGGCGGCGACTATGAGGGGTTCGTGCAGGCCCATGTCCGGCGACTGGAGGCGCTACGCCGCGCCGGGATCGCCGAGCGGATCGACGTAGACCAATGGCGTATTCCCGACGATTTCGAGGCGCGTGCCGCCGCCCATGACGCCGGTCGCGGCGTTCGCGCCAATATTCGCGTTCTCTCGACCTTTGACCTTGAGCGCCAGATTGGATCGGAGGGTGCGACCTGGCTCGACCGGCGGCTAGTCAGCGCTGGCACAGCGGACCTGTCGGCGGCCGGGTTCGGCAATGACGTGCGCGAGGCGATGGAGCGGCGGCGCGAGACGCTGATCGACCGGGGGGATGCGATCAGACACGAGGACGGCGGTGTCCGTTACCGTCGCAACCTGATCGCTACGCTTCAGGAGCGCGAGGTCGCCCACGCCGGGGAAGACCTGGCGGTGAAGAAGGCGCTGCCGTTCCGCGCCGCCGTTGATGGCGAGACCATCAGCGGCAAGTTCACCGGGACCGTGCAGCTATCGAGCGGCAAGTTCGCCATCGTCGAGAAGAGCCAAGAGTTCACGCTGGTTCCGTGGCGGCCAACCATCGACCGCCAGCTTGGGCGCGAGGTCTCCGGCATCGTGCAAGGCGGATCGGTGTCTTGGCAGTTGGGGCGACAGAGAGGGGTAGGACTATGAATTGGATGCAGTTTCTCAATGTTGCAACCCCATAGCCTCGCCACAAAGCGTAACAGGTCAGTCTTGACTGCATAGGACAAATGCCCTAGAACGCACTGTAGGGCGTTTGTCCTATAAATGTGCCGCCTGCTGGCCTGTCAGTCAGAAAGGGATGCCTGATGGGGGCTACTGAAACCCGCCAACAAATCGTAGAAGCTGCCGACCAACTTTTTTACGAGAACGGCTTCGAGGCGACTTCCTTCGCAGACATATCGAAGGCTGTGGGCCTCTCACGAGGTAATTTCTACTATCACTTCAAAACGAAGGACGAAATTCTCGATGCGGTGATCGCACTTCGCATCGCCAACACGCAAGCAATGCTCGACGAATGGGAAGAAGCGGCCTCCCAACCCGCCGAACGTATCCGTAGCTTCGTCCATATTCTTATTATGAACAAGACGAAGATCATGGCGCACGGCTGTCCAGTCGGCACACTTTCCAACGAACTCGCCAAGCTCGATCATGTCGCTAAGGATGACGCTGTAAAGTTGTTCATTCTGTTCCGCGAATGGCTCGCTCGCCAGTTCATTGCACTCGGGCGCAAAGCGGATGCCGATAAACTCGCAATGCATGTTCTGATGCGCAGCCAAGGCGTGGCGACACTCGCGACAGCTTTTCGGGACGAGGACTTCATTCGCCGTGAAGTCGAGGACATCCACGCTTGGCTCGACGCTCATTGCCCGGCCGCCGCTGAGGCATCTCAACCTAACCCTCGACAGCACGCATGATGGAGCCGCTATGTTTGTTATAATTCTTCAGTTTGCCGACAAAACGAAGGCGCCGCAATTGATGGATGGGCATAATGCCTGGATAAAGCGCGGTTTCGATGATGGCGTTTTCCTCTTTGTCGGTAGCCTTCAACCAAATGCTGGTGGCGCGATCATCGCTCATAACGTCTCGCGCGCTGACATTGAGGCCCGCGTGCAGGACGATCCCTTCGTAACGCAGGGCGTCGTTAGTTCCGAGATTCTTGAAATCACGGCAGGTCGCGTCGATGAGCGCCTAGCTTTCCTGAAAGGGTAGCCATGAGCGCCACGATCTCCGGTCCAGACGGCCTCTCACGTTGTCGCTGGTGCGCGGCGGCTCCCGAATTTATGGCTTACCACGATAGGGAATGGGGTTTTCCGGTTGATAACGACAACCGCCTTTTCGAGAAGTTGTGCCTGGAGGGTTTTCAGTCGGGATTAAGCTGGCGGACTATCTTAGCCAAGCGAGAGAATTTTCGCGTGGCGTTCCATGGTTTTGACTTTAACCGGATCGCTACATTTACCGACGCTGATGTCGAGCGTCTATTAAACGACAAAGGAATTGTTCGGCATCGCGGCAAGATCTCTGCTGTCATCAACAACGCGAAACGGGCACAAGAGTTGGTCACGCAGGAGGGATCGCTTGCCGCGTATATTTGGCGTTTCGAGCCAAAGGTCGAGGAACTGGCGGCGGCGCAGACCGCATCAATGTCAGCAGCGTCACACACGTTGTCGAAGGACCTGAAAAGACGAGGTTGGAGCTTCGTCGGGCCAACAACCGTTTATGCGTTCATGCAGGCCATGGGCCTTATCAACGATCATCTGTATGAATGTATCATCCGCGAAAAGGTCGCTCAGGCGAGAGTGGCCTTTCAACCGCCTAGATAGCGCCAAGATGCGCAGGGCACGCCGCAAAATAGAACCTGTGCGCGTCGCCAGCGGACAAATACCGCTGATAGCTCTTGTCCAAACACTGGCCGTTGCGGAACATTTGAATTTCCGACACGCTGCTAACGTCCTAGGTGTGACCCAATCCTGCGTCAGCACCCGTATTAAGGCATTGGAAGAAACGCTCGGCATTCTGCTTTTCGAACGGCGTCATCGTGGTGTCAGGTTGACTGAGGCCGGGCGTCACTTTGTTGCCGAGGTTTCTGCCGGTATCGCGCAAATCGACCATGCGGTGCGCACGGCAGGGGCTATGCTGGACGGGACGAAAGGCAGCTTAGCGATCGGCCTGCATAGCCCGATCGCCGCCGGATTTCTTGCCGATCTTCGCCGTCGGTATCGGGTCAGTTATCCCTTGATCGAGCAATCGGTGCTAGAGGGGCGCTCATCGGAGACGATTGCGCTGGTCCGCGAAGGCAGGCTCGATCTGGCTTTCATTGCTGGGGCGGTGAACGCACCCGATTGCCATTCTCGACTGCTATGGTGTGAGCCGATCGTGGTAGCCTTGCCGGCCGATCATCGCTTGGTCCAGCGGGAAGCGATCACCTGGCTCGATCTTGCTGGCGAGACCTTTCTTGTGAGACATGGCGGCACCGGCCCGCAGGTGTTTGAACATGTCGTGCGTCGAGTTAGCGAGCGTGAGCGTTCACCTCGTATCCATCGCTATGATGTCGCGCGCGACACTCTATTGGGGCTAGTCGCCGCAGGCGATGGCATTACGCTTACCAGCGAGGCGACGACATATATGCCATTTCCCGGCGTGGTATTTCGCTCTATTTCTGATGAGTCGGAATCGGCTCGATTTAGCGCCGTGTGGTCGCCGTACAACCGCAATCCGGCTTTATTGAACCTGCTCGAACTCGCCTTTGAAATGAGCCAATCAGCACGCCTTATCTGATAGCTTCACTAATTCGCCTGGCTCGACCTCAAGTGCGTCAGCAATTTGCCCGAGGACTGTGACGCTCGCTGACACATCGGCACGCTCGATCGCGCCGATGTAACGCGCGCTCAAGTTGGCGAGGTCCGCCAAATCTTCTTGCGTCATGTTCCGATCATAACGAATCCGGCGCAGGTTGACCGCCATGACCTCCTTGAGATCCATGGCATGAGAGGAACCAGCACAGGAATGATCCATGGTATTTACTGTGCGGTTGGTCGCGTTTTTGCGCCAGCCGGTTCGATCTTCGCAAGAAGATTGTGAGTCGAAATTCCGAGGATCGCGGTGATGTCGACGAACTCTATGACATCAATCCGCCGCTCGCCGTTCTCATATTTGGCGACGAAGGATTGTGGTTTCCCCAGCAAATCAGCCAATTCCGCCTGGGTCAATCCTTTAGCCTTGCGCGCTTCGACGAGAAGAGATTGCAGCAGTATTTGTCGGGGCGTGCGCAAGGATTTCTGCATTCGGACTGGCTCTCCATTGAAAAGGGCGAGCCAGTGCGCTAATCCTGATTTAGGATTATCCCATTTCGGGATTGTTCTGGATGCGAGGTCTGAGGGAGGGCCGTGCGATGCGTGTGCGTCCCGAGCTTGACCCCGACGTCGATGATCTGGCCCCGACCGGATCGGAGATCACGATCTATGACGAACGGCATTTCGTCACTTATCTGCGTTTGCTCGACGCCGAGGCGGACGGGGCGGATTGGAAAGAGGTGGCGCGGATCGTGCTGCATCGCGATCCAGCAACCGAAGCAGATCGCACACGAAGCTGTTGGGAAAGTCACCTCAGCCGCGCGCATTGGATGACAAAGACAGGCTATCGCAAAATACTGGTGCAGGCAGCAGCCGAGGCACGATCGACGCGGCACTGACCGTCCTTTTTCTTCGCCATGGTATCCGAAACCCCGACGCTTCGGATTTTCTGTTGCTTCTGGCCGGAACGGCTATTCTCTGATCGGCTCCGTCTATTTTGTCGATTGGAGCCTGTATGTCTGGAAGCCGTGTCCTGTGGGGACAAGTCACCATCGTTCTCGCCATCGTGCTCGCCACGATCTGGTGCGCGACAGAATGGACGGCGTGGCGCCTCGGCTTTCAAGCGCAACTCGGACAGCCCTGGTTCGATGTGGCGGGCTGGCCGGTTTATTACCCGCCGATCTTCTTCTGGTGGTGGTATTGCTACGATGCTTATGCGCCGCCGATTTTCGTTGAGGGCGCATTCATCGCGGCGTCCGGCGGCTTTCTCTCGATCATCGTCGCCATCACCCTGTCGGTAATCCGTGCGCGCGAGGCAAAGAACGTCGCCACCTACGGATCGGCGCGTTGGGCCGAACACGAGGAGATCAAGGCAGCCGGATTGCTCGGCCCGGACGGCGTGCTGCTCGGCCGCCTCGACGGCGGCTACCTGCGCCATCACGGGCCGGAGCATGTGCTATGCTTCGCCCCGACCCGATCCGGCAAGGGTGTCGGCCTGGTGGTGCCGACGCTGCTGACATGGCCAGGCAGCACGATCATCCACGACATTAAAGGCGAGAACTGGGGCCTCACCGCCGGTTTCCGGTCTAAGCATGGCCGCGTGCTGCTGTTCGATCCGACCGACCCGGCGTCATCCGCCTATAATCCGCTTCTGGAGGTGCGGCGCGGCGACAAGGAAGTCCGCGACGTGCAGAACATTGCCGACATCCTCGTTGATCCCGAAGGCGCACTCGATAAGCGCAACCATTGGGAAAAGACCAGCCATTCGCTGCTGGTCGGCGCGATCCTGCATGTCCTCTATGCAGAACCCGATAAGACGCTGGCAGGCGTCGCCAACTTCCTCTCCGATCCCAAGCGGCCCGTCGATGCGACGCTGCGCGCGATGATGAATACTCCGCACCTGGGCAAGGCCGGCATTCACCCCGTCATCGCGTCATCGGCCCGCGAGCTTTTGAACAACAGCGACAACGAACGATCGGGTGAGCTGTCCACCGCCATGTCGTTCCTGGGATTGTATCGCGATCCCGTCGTGGCGCGCGTCACGGCGCGGTGCGATTGGCGCATCGCCGATCTCGTCACGGGCGAAAGGCCGGTCAGCCTCTATCTCGTCGTGCCACCCTCCGACATCAACCGCACCAAACCACTGATCCGACTTCTGCTCAATCAGGTCGGACGGCGCCTGACCGAAGACCTGAAGACATCGGCCAACCGTCATCGGCTGCTGCTCATGCTGGACGAGTTCCCGGCGCTCGGGCGTCTCGATTTCTTTGAGAGCGCGCTCGCCTTCATGGCAGGCTACGGCATCAGGAGTTTCCTGATCGCCCAGAGCCTCAACCAGATCGAGAAAGCCTATGGCGCGAATAATAGCGTGCTCGACAACTGCCATGTGCGAGTCGCCTTCGCCACCAATGATGAACGCACCGCCAAGCGCGTATCGGATGCGCTCGGCACCGCAACCGAAATGCGCGACTCCACCAACTATGCCGGCAATCGACTGGCGCCATGGCTTGGGCATCTCATGGTGTCGCGGCAGGAGACGGCCCGGCCTCTGCTCACACCCGGCGAGGTGATGCAGCTTCCATCTGCCGACGAATTGCTGCTGGTCGCTGGCGTGCCGCCGATCCGGGCGAAGAAGGCTCGCTACTACGAAGATGCCCGCTTTCGCGAACGCCTGCTGCCGGCACCGAAGCCGGAGGCGATGAAGCGCCCGACTGCGCCGCCCGCCGACGATTGGTCGGCGCTGGCGATCCCGGCCGTATCGATCCCCGGCGCAACAGGTGGAGGCATCAACGGCGCTATCGCCGATCCTACCAATGCCGGTATCCGCCGCGAGCCGGAATTGCCCGAGCATGAGGAGATCGTTCCGCCCGAACATGCCGCAATCGGGGAGTTCGATCTGCTCGACGACGAACCGGACGTGGAGGCCGCCAAAGCCCGCAGTCTTCGCCAGCAGGTTACGTCGAACGCCCGGCAGGCGACGATGGACCCGGCCGACGGTCTCGAATTGTAGGGGAGCGACGTCATGCAGATCAAGACCCGCATGAACGTCTATTTCGATCCCGATCTCCTGAAGAAGGTCGAAGCGCTGGCGCTACGTCGCAATATCTCCAAATCCGCCGTGATCGAAGCCGCCGTCGCGTCCTTTCTGTCGGCTGATGCTTCCGAGCGGCTGGAGGCGGTGTTCGCGCGGCGAATGGACCGGATCAGCCGGCAGATCGATGGAATGGACGAAGACCTCGCCATCCTCGGTGAAACGCTATCGCTCTTCATTCGCTTTTGGATGACCGTCACCCCACCATTGCCAGACAGCGCGCATCCATCGGCGCGCGCAAAGGGTGCCGAGCGGTTCGAGGGGTTCCTGCAATCGCTCGGCCGAAAGCTCGCAACCGGAGACAGGTTCTTGAGGGAGCGATCACGCGAGATTAGCAAAAATCCGAACACCACCTCAGAATAGATTTGTCGATGCTGTTACTCTATGGCGCAGGGGCGCTTTCGTAATCGACATATCCGCTCGCGCCACCCATATAAAAATAATCTGAATTTGGCTCTGACAGCGGAATGTTCTCAATAAATCTATGAATCAAATCTGGATTTGCTATGAATGGGCTACCAAAGGCAACAAGGTCGGCTCGTCCATTTTTGATTGCATTCTCTGCGCTAATTTTGCTGTAGCCATTATTGGCAATATAATTCCCACGATAGCGAGATCGAATTTCACTGTAGTCCAGCGGCTCCACGCTGCCCGACATGTCGCCCTCTAGGATATGGAGATAACCAAGCGCCCGATTGGAAAGCTGTTCGGTAAAGTAGCAAAAATGACCCATGGGATCGGAATCACTCATGGAGTTAAAAGCATTCTGCGGTGAGAGGCGAACGCCGACGGCTTCGGCTCCCCAAATTGGAATTACTGCATCAAGGACTTCGTTGAGAAGTCGCATTCGACCCTGCTGATTGCCACCATATGCGTCTGATCGCAGGTTAGTCCCGTCCCTCAAAAACTGATCGATGAGGTATCCGTTTGCACCGTGGACTTCGATGCCATCGAAACCAGCTATGCGGGCAAATCTGGCGGCGCATTCGAACTGTGAAATGACACTCGGTATTTCACTTAATTCAAGCGGACGTGGCGGCACAAAGTCCTTCAAACCGGAATAGGTATAGACTTGCCCTGATGGGAGAATTTTGGACGGCGCTACGGGTGCGGCGCTATTTGGCTGATAGTCTGGATGAGATATCCGACCACAATGCTGTAGCTGTAGGAAGATGATACCCCCCTCAGCATGAACAGCCTCGACAATTTTTTTCCATCCTGATGCTTGGCTCTCTGTATAGATGCCTGGCGTAAATGGATACCCTGTCCCTTGAGCGGAAATTGGTGAAGATTCGGCGATAATAAGTCCGGCTGTTGATCTTTGCCTGTAATATTCAACCATTAAGTCGGTGGGTACACCGGCTTCATCTGCTCTATTTCTGGTCATAGGTGCCATGACGACGCGGTTGCGGAGGTGGATGTTACCCAATCGGAGCGGGCTAAAAAGTGTAGGAGACATGGAAGCTATCCTGAGAAAACGAGAAAAGATGATTCGGACAAATGTCCTAGAGACGCAGTAGGTCAATTGTCCTACAGCGTCAAGCCCATTTGGCTGGTTGATTCGTCTTGCGACCGACCAGACCCGCCAAGCCCAACAAAGGTGTTCTAAGTAACCCAACAGCGAATATTCAATCCCGCCGATTGCCGCCGATTAGCACCGATGCCCGCAAGGTATTCGATAGTTGTTGAACTGGCCTAGTTTCCGGCTCTTTTAATCATCCCCGGTCGGGGACCGTTTGATTTCTCCCCGGCACACACGGGGATTAAATGGCGGCTTCACATCACAACTCTGAAGGCTGGGCGCGCGGTGCGCGGATGCTGCGCACCGCGCTCGGCCCGGCAATCGCGCGGTTCCTTGAAGACGCCGCCGTCGTCGAGGTGATGCTGAACCCCGACGGGCGCATCTGGATCGACCGGCTGTCCGAAGGACTGTCCGACACCGGCGAGCGGCTCTCGCCGGCCGATGGCGAACGCATCGTGCGCCTGGTCGCGCACCATGTCGGCGCCGAGGTCCATGCCGGCGCCCCGCGCGTCTCGGCGGAACTGCCCGAGACGGGAGAGCGGTTCGAGGGGCTTCTACCTCCCGTCGTTGCGGCCCCGGCCTTCGCCATCCGCAAGCCCGCCGTCGCCGTGTTCACCCTCGACGATTATGTCGCGGCCGGCATCATGTCGGCAGCGCAGGCAGAGGCGTTGCGTCAGGGCGTCGCGTCTCGCGCGAACATCCTCGTCGCCGGCGGCACCTCTACCGGCAAGACAACGCTCACCAACGCCTTGCTCGCCGAGGTCGCGAAGACGTCCGATCGCGTCGTCATCATCGAAGATACGCGCGAGCTGCAATGCGCCGCGCCGAACCTCGTCGCCATGCGCACCAAGGATGGCGTCGCCTCGCTCTCCGATCTCGTCCGCTCATCGCTTCGCCTGCGCCCCGACCGCATCCCGGTCGGTGAGGTGCGCGGGTCGGAAGCCCTCGACCTGTTGAAGGCATGGGGCACGGGCCATCCCGGCGGCGTCGGCACCATCCACGCGGGTTCCGCCATCGGTGCGCTCCGGCGGATGGAACAGCTCATCCAGGAAGCGGTCGTCACCGTCCCGCGCGCGCTGATCGCCGAGACGATCGATCTCGTCGCCGTGCTCGCCGGTCGCGGCTCCAGGCGCCGCCTCGCCGAACTCGCCCGCGTCGAGGGTCTCGGTCCGGACGGCGATTACCGCGTCACCGCCCTCGATCCCGTTTCTCCCCAGCCCGAAGAAGGAAGCCTCTCATGATGCCTGTTGTTTCTCGTGTGCGCCGCCGCCTCGCTGCGTCGGCTTCCGTTGCCGTCCTCGGTTTGATGACGGTCGCGCCCGCCCATGCCTCCGGCTCGTCGATGCCGTGGGAACAGCCGCTGCAACAGATCCTGCAATCGATCGAAGGCCCGGTCGCCAAGATCGTTGCGGTCATCATCATCATCGCCACGGGCCTCGCGCTCGCCTTCGGCGATACCTCGGGCGGTTTCCGCCGCCTGATCCAGATCGTGTTCGGCCTCTCCATCGCGTTCGCGGCTAGCTCGTTCTTCCTGTCGTTCTTCTCATTCAGCGGCGGGGCGCTCGTCTGATGGCCGCTGTCGTCGAACAGGTCGGAGAGATTCCCGGCTACACGGTCCCGCTGCACCGGGCGCTGTCCGAGCCGATCCTGCTCGGCGGCGCGCCGCGCGCCATCGCGATCATGAACGGCACGCTGGCGGGCGCGATCGGTCTGGGGCTTCGCCTCTGGCTGGTCGGCCTCGCCATCTGGGCGGTCGGCCATGTCGCCGCCGTCTGGGCGGCAAAGCGCGATCCGATGTTCGTCGATGTGGTGCGCCGCCATCTGCGCATCCCCGCGCATCTCTCGGTTTGAGCGAGGGCCGCGCCGATGATGAACCTCGCCGAATATCGCAACAAGAATAGCCGGCTCGCCGATTTCCTGCCCTGGGTGGCGCTGATCGGCGAAGGCGTCGTGCTCAATAAGGACGGCTCGTTCCAGCGCACGGCGCGCTTTCGCGGGCCGGACCTCGACAGCGCCGTGCCCGCCGAATTGGTCGCCGTCGCCGGCCGTCTCAACAACGCCTTCCGTCGCCTCGGCTCGGGCTGGGCGATCTTCGTCGAGGCGCAACGCCACGTCTCGAACCGCTATCCCGAAAGCACCTTTCCGGATTCGGCGTCGGCGCTTGTCGATGCCGAGCGCAAGGCCGACTTCGAGGAAGCCGGCGCGCATTTCGAGTCCAGCTACTTCCTGACCTTCGCCTATCTGCCGCCGGCGGAAGACGCCGCCCGCGCCGAAAGCTGGCTCTACGAGGGCCGCGACCAGCGGGGCCTCGATCCCCGCGAGGCGCTGACCGGCTTCGCCGATCGCACCGACCGCATCCTGCGTCTGGTCGAAGCCTTCATGCCGGAATGCGTCTGGCTCGATGATGTGGAGACGCTGACCTATCTGCACGCCTGCGTCTCGACCAAGCGGCACCGCGTCCGCGTGCCGGAAACGCCGATGTATCTCGACGCGCTGCTCGCCGATCAGCCGCTGACCGGCGGGCTGGAACCCCGGCTCGGCAACCAGCACATCCGCGTGCTGACCGTCACCGGCTTTCCGACCGCGACGACGCCCGGCCTGCTCGACGAGCTAAACCGGCTCGCCTTTCCCTATCGCTGGTCCACCCGCGCAATCCTGCTCGACAAGACCGACGCGACCAAGCTGCTGACCAAAATCCGTCGCCAGTGGTTCGCCAAGCGCAAGTCGATCGCCGCGATCCTCAAGGAGGTGATGACCAACGAGGCGTCCGCCCTCGTGGACACCGACGCCTCGAACAAGGCGGCGGACGCCGATCTCGCGTTGCAGGAACTCGGCGCTGACTATGCCGGCATCGCCTATGTCACCGCGACGGTGACGGTGTGGGACGCAGATCCCCGCGCCGCCGACGAAAAGCTTCGCCTCGTCGAGAAGGTGATCCAGGGCCGCGATTTCACGGCGATGCCCGAAACCATCAACGCGGTGGACGCCTGGCTCGGCAGCTTGCCGGGCCACGTTTACGCCAATGTCCGGCAGCCGCCGATCTCGACGCTCAATCTCGCCCACATGATACCCCTTTCAGCGGTGTGGGCGGGGCCGGAACGGGACGAGCATTTTGCAGCACCCCCGCTGCTGTTCGGCAAGACCGAAGGCTCGACCCCGTTCCGGTTTTCCCTTCACGTCGGCGATGTCGGCCATACGCTGATCGTCGGCCCGACCGGCGCGGGCAAGTCCGTGCTGCTGGCGCTGATGGCGCTTCAGTTCCGCCGTTACGTCGGCGCGCAAGTGTTCGCCTTCGATTTCGGCGGCTCGATCCGGGCGGCGGCGCTCGCCATGCGCGGCGACTGGCACGATCTCGGCGGCGGCCTCACCGAGGGCAGCGCCGCCAGCGTGTCGCTGCAACCGCTCGCCCGCGTCGATGATACGGCCGAACGCGCCTGGGCCGCCGACTGGATCGTGGCGATCCTCACGCGCGAGAGCGTGCCGATCAGCCCGGAGGTGAAGGAGCACATCTGGACGGCGCTGACCTCGCTCGCCTCCGCGCCGGTCGAGGAGCGCACCATCACCGGCCTTTGCGTGCTGTTGCAGTCGAACGACCTGAAACAGGCGCTTCGGCCATACTGCATCGGCGGCGCGTGGGGCCGATTGCTCGACGCCGAGAGCGAGCATCTCGGCACGGCCACCGTGCAAGCCTTCGAGACCGAAGGGCTGATTGGCACCGAAGCCGCGCCTGCCGTGCTCGCCTATCTCTTCCACCGCATCGAGGACCGGCTCGACGGATCGCCCACCCTCATCATCGTCGATGAAGGCTGGCTCGCCCTCGATGACGAGGGTTTCGCCGGCCAACTCCGGGAATGGCTGAAGACGCTGCGCAAGAAGAACGCCAGCGTCATCTTCGCCACGCAGAGCCTCTCGGACATCGACGGCAGTCCAATCGCGCCCGCCATCATCGAGAGCTGCCAGACCCGGCTTCTACTGCCGAACGAGCGCGCGATCGAGCCGCAGATCACCGCCATCTACCGCCGCTTCGGTCTCAACGACCGGCAGATCGAGATCGTCGCGCGGGCCATGCCCAAACGCGACTATTACTGCCAGTCGCGGCGCGGCAACCGGCTGTTCGAGCTGGGCCTATCCGAGGTGGCGCTGACGCTCTGCGCCGCGTCCTCGCGCCAGCATCAGCAGCTCATCGCCGAGGTCCATGCCCGCTCGGGCACCAATGGCTTTCTCTACGAATGGCTCTGCGAAAACAGCCTCGCCTGGGCGGCCGACATGATCGCCGACCTCACCAACGTCATCCCGCAAACCCGCGTCCCATCCACCCCCAGCCCGGAGATCACGTCATGATTCCTGCCCGTTCCCGCATCCGCGCCCGGCGTTTCGCCTTGGCGCTCCTCGCCGCGCCCATGGCGCTCGCGCCGATGTTGGCGACGCCGGCCCATGCGCAATGGGTGGTGTTCGATCCGTCGAACTATGCCCAGAACGTGCTCACCGCCGCACGTAGTCTCCAGCAGATCACCAACCAGATCACCAGCCTGCAAAATCAGGCGCAGATGCTCATCAATCAGGCCCGCAATCTCGCGAACCTGCCGTTCTCCTCGCTACAGCAGTTGCAGCAGTCGGTCCAAAAGACCCAGCAGCTCCTGAACCAGGCGCAGAACATCGCCTATAACGTCCAGTCGATCGATCAGGCGTTCCAGAGCAAATACGCCAATGTCTCGATGTCGGCGTCGGACGCGCAACTCATCGCCGACGCCAAGACCCGCTGGCAGAACACGGTCGGCGGCTTGCAGGACGCCATGCGCACGCAGGCCACCGTCGTCGGCAATCTCTCGACCAACTCGACGCAGATGTCGGCGCTGGTCGGGGCCAGCCAGTCGGCGACCGGCGCGCTTCAGGCGACGCAGGCCGGCAACCAGCTTCTCGCCCTTCAGGCGCAGCAGCTCGCCGATCTGACCGCCGTCGTCGCCGCCAATGGTCGGGCGCAGGCGCTGCAATCGGCGGAACAGGCCGCCGCCGCCGCGCAGGGACAGGAACAGCGCCGTCGCTTCCTGACGCCGGGCACGGGCTATCAGCCCGGCAACGCGCAGATGTTCTACGGCAGCAATTGAGGGCGGCGTGATGGACGGCAAGACCCTCGCGCGCATCGGCGCCATCGTATTCGTCGCCTTCGCCATCGTCGCGGCGGTGATCGACATGAATCGTCCCGACGCCCTTCAGGCCGATTTCACAATGCCGGGGCCTGCAATAATCGCGCGCGATCCGCTCGATGCGGAACTCGCACGATGCAGCGGCCTCGGCGAAGCCGGGCCGCGCGATCCGTCCTGCCTGAAGGCGTGGGCCGAGAACCGCCGCCGGTTCCTGGGCCAGCCCGGCGCCGCCATCGCGCCGACGGCGCCGGGCGATACCCCCGCGAGCGTTCCCGCGCCCGCCATGAGCGGAGCGCGCTGACATGGGCAGCACCGGCGTCATCGACCAGTTTCTCGCGGTCTTCACCCGCTACATCGACGGCGGCTTCGGCCTGTTGCGCGGCGAGGTCGGCTTCATCGCCTCGACCCTCATCGTCATCGACGTCACGCTGGCCGCACTGTTCTGGTCCTGGGGCGCCGATGACGACATCATCGCCCGCCTCGTCAAGAAGACGCTGTTCGTCGGCGTCTTCGCCTACCTCATTTCCAACTGGAACAATCTCGCCCGGATCATCTTCGAGAGCTTCGCCGGCCTCGGCCTGAAGGCGTCGGGCACTGGCTTCACCACCTCGCAACTCATGCAACCCGGCCAGGTCGCGCAGACCGGCCTCGACGCCGGCCGCCCGTTGCTCGATTCCATCTCGAACCTGATGGGCTACTGGTCCTTCTTCGAGAACTTCATCCAGATCGCCTGCATGTTGTTCGCCTGGGCGCTGGTGCTGCTCGCTTTCTTCGTCCTCGCGATCCAGCTCTTCGTCACCCTGATCGAGTTCAAGCTGACGACGCTCGCCGGCTTCGTGCTGATCCCCTTCGGCCTGTTCGGCAAATCCGCCTTCATGGCCGAACGGGTGCTTGGCAATGTCATCTCCTCCGGCATCAAGGTGCTGGTGCTCGCCGTCATCATCGGCATCGGCTCGACCCTGTTCTCGCAGTTCACCGCGGGCTTCGGCGGCGCGACGCCGAGCATCGATCAGGCGATGGCGATCGTGCTCGCGGCGCTATCGCTGCTCGGCCTCGGCATCTTCGGTCCCGGCATAGCCAATGGCCTCGTCTCCGGCGGCCCGCAGCTCGGCGCGGGCGCGGCGATCGGCACGGGTCTCGCCGCCGGCGGCATGGTCGCGGCAGGCGCGGCCACTGTCGGCGCTGTCGCATCCGGCGGCGCGGCGCTCGCGGGTGGCGCAGCAGCCGCCGCGCGTGGAGGCGCCGCACTCGCCGGCGGAGCCTCCACCGCCTACAGCCTTGGAGCGGCCGGCCAGTCCGGTGCGTCGGGCGTCGCCTCCGGCCTTGGCGGCGTCGCCAACGCCGGCGCGCAGGCCGCCATCTCTCCCTTGAAGCGCGCCGCATCGCGGGCCGCCGACAGTCTCAAATCCAGCTATCAGGCCGGCAGCCGCGCCGCGTTCGAGACCACGGGCGGCTCATCGACCGCCGGCACGGTCGGCGGCGATGCCGCCGAGGCCGACGCCGCCGCGTCCGCCGCACCCCCTTCATCCGCCACTGACGGACCTCCCGCCTGGGCGCAGCGCATGAAGCGCTCTCAAACGATGACCCACGGCGTTCAGGCCGCCGCCCATGCCGTGCGCAGCGGCGACAGCCACGGCGGCGGCTCCTCCGTCAACCTCTCCGAAAGCGACTGACCATGTTCAAACGACCATCGACCCATTACGGCAAATCCCCGCAGCCCGAGACGCCCTATCAGCGCGCCGCGCAAGTCTGGGACGAACGCATCGGCTCCGCCCGCGTGCAGGCGAAAAACTGGCGGCTGATGGCCTTCGGTTCGCTCGCCCTTTCAGCAGGGCTGTCCGCCGCGCTGGTTTGGCAATCGGCCAATGGCTCGATCGTGCCGTGGGTGGTGCAGGTCGATAAGCTCGGCCAGGCGCAGGCCGTCGCACCGGCGACCACCGACTATCAGCCGAACGATCCGCAGATCGCCTTCTACCTCGCGCGTTTCATCGAGGAGGTGCGCGGCATCCCGGCCGATCCGATCATCGTGCGGCAGAACTGGCTCCGCGCCTACGACTTCACCACGCAGGGCGGCGCGCTGGCGCTCAACGATTACGCCCGCGCCAACGATCCCTTCGCCAATGTCGGCAAGGTCCAGATCGCCATCGAAATCTCCAGCGTCATCCGCGCCTCGCCGTCGAGCTTCCGCGTCGCCTGGATCGAGCGCCGCTATCAGGACGGCTCGCTCAGTTCCACCGAACGCTGGTCCGCGATCCTCACCGTCGCCGTGCAGCCGCCGCGCGACGCCGATCGGCTCCGGAAGAACCCGCTCGGAATCTACATCAACGCCATCAACTGGTCGAAGGAGCTTGGACAATGACACCCGCCCTCCGCAAAGCCGCCCCTCGGAGAGTGGGATTGTCGGCTTTCCTCAATCCCGTCGTTGCAGGGTTCCGCTTCGGCGGTTCTCAGATTTTCCGTAAATCCGGTTTACCGGCTTTGCTGATCTGCACTACGACGCTCGCCGGCTGCGCGACCTTCGAGAAGCCTCCGGAAATCTCCTATGATAACGAGCTGCCCGCCGTGCAGGCGTCCGACCCGCCCGCGCCGGTCAGGGTGGTGGAGCTGCCGAAGCCGCTGCCTCTTCCCGGCCAGTTGAAGCCGGTCGGCAAGGATGCGAGGCCCGAGCCGGAAGCCGCCGACCCGACCGTGCGCGTCAATCAAGCCAACGCCGCCGCCCGCGTGCAGCCGGTGCGCAACGGCTTCATCAACTCGATGCAGGTCTATCCCTTCGTCGATGGCGCGCTCTATCAGGTCTATTCCTCGCCGGGCCAAATCACCGACATCGCACTTCAGCCTGGCGAAACCCTCGTCGGCTCCGGTCCCGTCGCCGCCGGCGACACCGTGCGCTGGATCATCGGCGACACCGAGAGCGGCACGAGCACGGGCAAGCAGGTCCATATCCTCGTCAAGCCAACGCGGCCGGAGCTGATGACCAATCTCGTCATCAACACCGACCGGCGCACCTATCACATGGAACTGCGCTCGACCGAGAAGACCTATATGGCCTCGGTCTCCTGGCAATATCCGCAGGACCAGCTCATCGCGTTGCGTCGCCAGAACGTCGAGGCGCAAGCCGCGCAGCCCGTTTCCTCCGGCATCGACCTGGCGAAGGTCAATTTCCGCTACGAGGTCTCTGGCGACCGTGCGCCGTGGAAACCTTTGCGCGCCTTCGACGACGGCAAGCAGGTCTTCATCGAGTTCCCGCGTGGCATCGGCCAGGGCGAAATGCCGCCGTTGTTCGTCGTCGGCCCCGAGGGCGACACTTCCGAACTGGTGAACTACCGCGTGCGCGGCAACTATATGATCGTCGATCGCCTCTTCGCCGCCGCCGAGCTGCGCTTCGGCGCGGCGAAGGACCAGAAGCGCGTCCGCATCTCCCGGACTGACGGGAGGCCGGCATCGTGAGCGAGATCGACCCCGGAAAGGAAGAAAGGAAGCAGCCGGAGGCCCCGCGTCCGCCGGAGGCAGCGGATGACGCCCGGCCGCTGACCGGCGAGCCGGCCGCGACCATGCGGCTGCGGCCAGAGCCGCCGCGCGTCACCCGGCTGTCGCGCAAGGCGCTCGCCGGGATCGCGCTGGTGACGAGCGTCGGCCTTGGCGGCGCGCTGATCTATGCGCTTCAGACCCGTCATGGCGGCAATCAGGGTCAGGAACTCTACTCCACCGACAACCGCACGACGCCGGACGGACTCGCCAATCTGCCGAAGGATTATTCGGGCGTGCCCAAGCTCGGGCCGCCCCTGCCTGGTGATCTCGGCCGCCCGATCCTGAATGCGCAGAATGCCGGCCAGGCCGTGCCCGTCCCGCCGATGGCGATGCCGAATCCCGGCATCAGTCAGCAAGAACAGCGCCGGCTTCAGGAGACAGAATCCGCACGCACCGCGCGGCTGTTCTCGTCCACCGAGACCCGGCCGGCGAGCAACCCGACGACAGCGACCGCCACGCCGGTTCCGCAGACCGATCTCGCCAGCCTCGGCCTCGCGCCGCAGCCATCGACGCCCTCGGCGCAGGACCGCCAGCTCGCCTTCCTCAATCAGACGCCCGACAAGCGCACCGTCTCGCCCGATCGCGTCGCCGCGCCCGCGTCGGCCAACGTGCTTCAGGCCGGGGCGGTGATTGCCGCCGCGCTCATCACCGGCATCCGCTCCGATCTGCCCGGCCAGATCACCGCGCAGGTGACGGAGAACATCTATGACAGCCCCACCGGCAAGATCCTGCTCATCCCGCAGGGCACCCGCGTCGTCGGTCAGTATGACGCCGGCGTCGGCTTCGGCCAGCGCCGCGTGCTCTTGGTCTGGAATCGGCTGATCTTCCCCAACGGCCGCTCGATCGTGCTCGAACGCCAGCCCGGCGCCGACGCCGAAGGCTATGCCGGCCTGGAGGATGGCGTCGATTACCATTGGGGCGAGCTGTTCAAGGCGGCCGCGCTGTCCACGATTCTGAGTGTCGGCGCGGAAGCCGGAACCAGTCAGAACGAAAACAGCCTCGTCCAGGCGCTCCGTCAGGGCGCGTCGAACAGCGTCAGCCAGACTGGCCAGCAGATCGTCAGCCGCCAGCTCAACATCGCGCCGACGCTGACCATCCGGCCAGGCTTCCCCGTCCGTGTGATCGTTACGCGCGATCTCGTCCTCGAACCCTATGGAGGCTGACATGGCGAGGCTGAAGCTCGGCCCGATCGCCGACGACAAGCCCGTGAAGGTCGCGGTGGAGCTGCCCGTCAGCCTCCATCGTGACCTGATCGCCTATGCCGAAATCCTCGGCCGTGAGGCCGGGCAACCTGCCGCCGATCCCGTCCGCCTGATCGTGCCCATGCTGGAGCGGTTCATTGCAACGGATCGGGGCTTTGCGAAGGCGCGGCGCGCCAGCGGGCGATGACGAGAGGGGATGTCATGGGCGCCTCTCCGAAAAGTCCTCGTAAAAGACGGCCTCGCATTCCGGCGCCGATGATCCTTCCCGACAATCTCTACGATTACGTCCATGACGATCCACGACGCGGCCGAGCACCTCGCGCCTCTGGCCGCGATGATAGCGATGACCAGAAACTGCTTGTCGTTGACGACTGGTCGGATCGCATCCCTGTGACAGAAGCCGAAGTCGATGTCTTCGAGCGCTATTTCGGGGAATTGCTCGACCGCCTATTCTGCCCGACCGATCCACCGCCGCGGACAAAAGCCTTGCAGGAGTTAACATCTGATGTTAACTATGGGGCATGAGCGAGGATCGTGACCCGAGCCTCGACACGCTGCTGGACCTTCACGGTCAAGTTCTCGTCGTCGATCACGAGGGCGGTCATTGGGTGAAGTTTGTCGTCACCCGTATTCCGGTTTCACCGGAAAAGCCGCACGGCCTTGATTACTCGCTCACGCTTCACGGGCCTTCGGGCGAACGGCTGGTCGGGTTCGACAATGCCCATCCGGTCGGCCGAGGTAAACGCGGCGAGCCGATGGATCATCGTCATCGCCTTCAGACCGTGAAGCCCTACGCCTACGAGAATGCGGCCATGCTGCTGGCCGACTTCTGGCAGGCGGTGGACGCGGTTTTGAAGGAGCGAGGCGTACTATGACCACCCTGAAAGTCGGGATTGCCGACTATGACGAGATGAAGGCCAGGACGATGCGGATCGCGCGCGGCGAGGAAAAGCCCGCGTCCGACGATCCGAAGGTGTGGTTCACCTCGACGGAATCCTTCGCGCAGGTGCTGTCCAGCGGCAATCGGGAGCTGCTGCGTGTCATAGACCAACAGTCGCCGCGCTCGCTGGACGAGCTGGCGCGCATCACCGGGCGCGCCAAATCCAGTCTGTCCCGCACGCTCAAGACCATGGCGACCTATGGCCTTGTCCGCATGGAACGCGGCGAAGGTTTGAAGATGGTGCCGAAGGTGCTGTGCGACTGCGTGGCGCTGGAATTGCCATTACTCGAACGACGCGAAGCGAAGGGAGGCCAACCATGAATATGCAATCGCCCTCCATCGCCCAGCGCGCCGCTCTCTACCTTCGCGTCTCGACCGCTCGGCAGGCCGAGCACGACATCTCCATTCCCGACCAGCGCAAACAGGGCGAAGCCTATTGCGCAACGCGCGGCTACCAACTCGTCGAGACCTTCGTCGAAGCCGGCGCGACCGCAACCAATGATCGTCGCCCGGAGTTCCAGCGCATGATCGAGGCGGGCACCACCAAACCCGCGCCCTTCGATGTCGTCGTGGTCCATAGTTTCTCGCGTTTCTTCCGCGATCATTTCGAGCTGGAGTTCTACGTCCGCAAGCTCGCGAAGAATGGCGTCAAGCTTGTCTCCATCACGCAGGAGATGGGCGACGACCCCATGCACGTCATGATGCGGCAGATCATGGCCCTCTTCGACGAATACCAGTCGAAGGAAAATGCCAAGCATGTCTTGCGTGCCATGAACGAGAATGCGCGACAGGGCTTTTGGAATGGTGCGCTACCGCCGATCGGCTATCGCATCGTTGCGGCCGAGCAGCGCGGTTCCAAGACCAAGAAGAAGCTGGAGATCGATCCGCTGCACGCCGATACGGTGCGGCTAATCTATCGTCTTTTCCTCGAAGGAGACGGCGCGAAGGGGCCGATGGGCGTCAAGGCTATCGCAACCTACCTCAACGAGAGCCGTATCTTCACCCGCGACGGCGGGCGCTGGGGCCTCGCACAAATCCATGCAATTCTGACCCGCACGACCTATATCGGCGAGCACAGGTTCAACACGCGCTCGCACAAAAATCGCGAGAAGAAGCCCGAGAACGAGATCGCAATCATGGCGGTGCCGCCGCTGATCGAGCGCGATACGTTTGATGCGGTGCAGGCGCGCTTAAAATCCCGCAATCCCATGGTAGTGCCCGCGCGCGTCAGCAGCGGCCCGACGCTTCTCACTGGCATCTGCTTCTGTGCGAAGTGCGGCGGTGCGATGACGCTGCGCACTGGCAAAGGCAGCGCCGGCGGCATGTATCGCTATTACACCTGCTCGACGAAGGCGCGGCAGGGCAAGACAGGGTGCGAAGGTCGCTCGATCCCGATGGACAAGCTCGATGATCTCGTCGCGGACCATCTTGAAAAGCGGCTGCTTCAGCCGGAACGGCTGGCGACCATTCTATCCAACCTACTCGACCGCCGTCAGGAGCGAATCGAGCGACGCCGCGAACATCTCGCAGAACTGAACCGACGAATCACGGAAACCGACCAGCGACTCAACCGGCTCTATGACGCGATCGAAGCGGGTGTGGCTGCCCTGGATGATGCTGGATTAAAAGAGCGGATCGCAAACCTGAAAGCGATCAGAAACCAAGCCACCGCAGATGCCGAACGCACCCAAGCGACCCTTGATGGCTCGGGCAGCAACGGGATTACTCCCACCATGATCGGCACACTGTCTGTCGCTGCGCGCGAAAGCCTGCGGATGGAAGGGGGTGGCTATCGGCGGGATCACCTGCGCGCGTTCGCCCAGCGAATCGAGGTCGCAGATGACGAAGTTCGCATCATGGGATCGCAATCGGACCTTCTGCAAAGCCTCGTCGCAGCTTCAAGCGTAGAATCGGCGGCGAACGGCGTTCGCAGTTCTGTTCTGAAATGGCGCGCCCGACACGATTCGAACGTGTGACCTTTGCCTTCGGAGGGCAACGCTCTATCCAGCTGAGCTACGGGCGCAATCCGTGCATGGTGGATAGCCGATCGCGCGGCGCGGGGCAACGAGGGAATTGCGACGGGGCGGGGGCTGCCCGAGGCGCGCCGCGCTCGTGGCCTGGACGGTCGCGCGGCGCTCGGGATGGAAAGCCTCAGCCGCGCGCCGCCGAGACGACCCTGCAGAGATAGCCGCGAATGGTTGCGGCATCGGCCAGTTGGCCGGCCTGGATCATGAAGACCGCGTCCACCCGCGTGCCGTTGCCCGTCTTGCGTGCCGACACGCGAAGGGTCTGGGGGCGGCCAGACCCGGAGGTCTCCTGAAAGGCCGTCAGTGCCCCAGCGGAGCGGTCGACGCCGACGCGGATGAAGCCCTCGGCGAGCATCGCGCTGCGCAGATTGTCGAGGGCCCGGTCCCGGTTGACGCCGGCGAAGATCTGCGAGGTTCGGAAATTCAGCGCGGTGAGCATCGGCGTGCCCTCGACGCGGAAATTCCCTTCGCAGCTCTGGGCCAGGATGGGCGTGGCGCCCAAGCACAGCATCAGGGTCGTCACCGACAGCATGGTCTTCATCGGGGTTGGTCCTCCTCGGTGTGATGAACGGGATGCGACAGGACATGTCGCTCGAGCGGGCCGACGGCCTGTCGGAGCCATGGCGAGGCCGCCGGGGCCGCGGGGCGGGTGGCGCTCACGGGCCCGGCTTTCGTGCGGCCAGGAACACGCGGAAATCCGTCCGGCCCGATCCATGGCGCGTGCGATCGATGATCGAGAAGCCGCCGGCGGTGACTTCGCGGGTCAGTTCATCGGCCGTGAAGAACGACAGCGACGGTGCCTTGCCGATATACTGCATCAGGGGGATGGCGAGGCGGATGACCGCATTCATCTCGGACAGGCAGGGTGTCTTGGTGATGAACAGCCCGCCCGGCTTCAGGGCCCGCGCGACGGACTCCAGCAGGCGTGGCCGGTCCGCGATCAGGTGCAGGAGATTGAAGGCCAGCACCGCGTCGAAAGACGCGTCCGGCCTGGGCGGGTCGCACCCGTTCGCGACAGTGAACGTCGCGTTCGGGCAGGCGGCCGCGGCCTTGCGCGCCTCGGCGATGGCGATCATCTCGTGCGAGACGTCCGTCCCGGTGATGTGGCCGATCGAAGGCGCCAGCCGCAGCGCTGTCTCGCCGGTTCCGCAGCCTAGCTCCAGAACCCGATCCCCGGCGCTCAGCAGATCCAGCGTCGAGGACAGGGTGCGCTCATAGCCGGCGGGATCCTTGATCGCGCTTCGTGAATAGGCCCGCGCCGCCCGGTTCCAGAACGCGGCATCGGGATCGTCTTCAGGCTCTCGTCGGGTTGGCATGCCAGGCTCCATCAGCCCCTCTCATCGCACAGGCTGCAATATTTGGATTTCACCGATTTCAGAGATGCGATATTCATACATGCATGGATGGCATCGATTGGAACTGGGTGCGGGCCTTTCGAGCCACGGCCGAAGCGGGGTCCTTGTCCGCGGCGTCGCGCCAACTCGGTCTGAGCCAGCCGACCTTGTCGCGGCAGGTGGCCGCCCTTGAGGAACAGCTCGCCGTCACCCTGTTCGAGCGGGTCGGGAAAAGGCTGATCCTGACGGCTGGAGGGGCCGGCATGCTGGAGCACGCCCGCCAGATGGCTGCCGCGGCGGAGGCGCTCGCACTTGGCGCCGCGGGCCAGGCATCCGAGCTGGCGGGCCTCGTCCGCCTGTCGGTCACGGATGCGGTCGCGACGCATGTCATGCCCGGCATCGTCGAGCGCCTGCGCGAGGAGGTGCCCCAGGTTACCGTCGTGGTCATCGCGACCGATGCGCTCAGCGATCTCAGGCGACGCGAGGCCGACATCGCCATCCGCCATGTCCGCCCCACGGAGCCGGAACTGATCGGCCGTCTGATCGGGGAACTGGCCGCGCATCTTTATGCCTCAGACGCGTGGATCGCGCGTCACGGCTTGCCGCGGGCGGCCGCCGATCTGGTCGGCGCGACAGTCCTGGCCTTCGACCCGGTCGAGCAGTTCGTCGGCCACATGGAGCTCCAGGGGATCCGGCTCGGGCCGGAGCAGTGCTCCGTGGTGTCGAACAGCGCGTCGGCGCTCTGGGAGATGACCCATCGGGGGATCGGCGTCGGCGTCGTCCTCGACATCGCGGCGGCGCGCATGCCGGGGCTGAGAAAGCTCTTGCCGGAGCTGTCGCGCGTCCCGGTGCCGCTCTGGCTGGTGACACATCGAGAGCTGCAGACCAGTCGCCGCATCCGTCTGGTCTACGACGTCGTCGCCGATGAACTGCGCCGGCTGGTCGTGTCGGGCGCGGACCCCAACCGCGAGCGGGAGCCCCCTGGCGCGTCGCCCGGGTGACCGCGGCCCGTCCAACGGCCGTGAGGCCATGCTGTCTGTGCGTCTGCCTGCGAGGAGGACCGTTCTGGCTGTTCTGGCCCTACGGCCCCTCGACCTCGAACAGCACCTCGTTGCGCCGCAGCGGGCCGGGCGTCCAGGGGTCGTTGTAATAGGCATAGGTCGCCTCGCCCCGGATCGCGATCCCCGCTTTCGCCAGCCAGGCCCGCAGCTCCGCCTCCTTCTCCGCGATCAGCGCGTCGGTGGCGACGCCGGAGAAGCGGATCGCGGCGCGCCGCGCCGCCGGCAGCTCCAGCAGGCGCACATCCTCGCCCGCCGCCTTCGGCAAGGTCTCGAGCGTGTATTTCGACGGCATCACGAAGCGCACCAGCCAGCTCTGCGCCGCGGGTTGCGCCGGCGTCTGCGTCACCGGGGCGGTCATGCTGATGCTGTCGCCGGGCCGGTTCTTCGCGAAGATATAGGCCGCGAGCGGCGCGAAGCCGGCGCGCACCGCCGTCTGCCGGTCGCCCTGCCGCGTCACCTCCGCCACGCGCAGCGCCGGATAGTCGCGGATCTCGATGGCCCCGTCCTGCCGGACCGACACGTATGTCGGCTGCTCGATCGTGCTCATCACATAGATCCAGATCCCGATCGCGACCGCCGCCAGCGCGGCGACGAGCCCAAGCCCCCCGAGCGCCAGCATCTTGAACGTTCCCATGACCTGGTCCGCATCGGAGGGGCGCGCCCGCCGGCCGGCAGCGCTTCGCTCCGCGGCAGCCTAGCACGGGCGCTGCCCGGCCGGCGCCCGCCACGACGTCGCGCCACGTCCCCTTGCAGGCTTGCCTGCGCGCCGCGGCGCGGACATCCTGTCACGGAGACGCGCGGGAGAGCGATGCGATGGCGGCGAGCGATGCGGAAACGGCCCGGCTGGCGCTCGACGTCTTCGCCCATTTCGAGACCGAGCCCGGCGAATGGCTCGCCGCCGGCAATCTGCTCTCGATCGCGGCGATGAATGGATGGGACACCAAGGCGGTGATGGCGAGCTATGAGCACGGCAAGGCGCTGGGCTGGTTCGAGGACGGGCCGAACGGCACGGTCACGATCACCCCGGCCGGCCACGCGCGGCTCTGAGGCGCCGCCACCGGCCAGGATGCCGAAGCTCGCCGCCATTCCCCCCGCGATCCGCCGCGCCGCCTGCGCCGCCCACGAGGCGGGGCACATCGTCGTCGGCTGGCATCATGGCCGCGCCATCACCCATGCCTGGCTGCGCCCGCCGCAGGGCGTCTCCGGCGAGACCTGTTTCGAGCCCTATCGCCGGGGCTTCGATGCCAGGAGCGCGCAGGACCGAAAGCGCGCCGAGATCGAGATCACCATCCTCGCCGCCGGCCATTGCGGCGAGATGCTCTACTGGAACGAGCCGGCGGGATTGAAATGGTATCCGGGCGCGATCGAATCCCATGCCGACGACCTCGCCCAGATGCAGCCCTTTCTCGCCTTGCTGCAGCCGGAGCAGGCGGAGCCGCTGCGGGCCCGCTGCGAAAGGGCCGCGACCGCGATCCTCTATCGGCCGGCGGTGCGCGCCGCCCATGCGGCGATCGCGGCGCGGCTCGATGCACAGGGTCGCATCGGCCGCGACGAGGTCGAGGCGGCGATGCAGGGGGCGGGGCTGACCCGCGACTGAAGAGGGTCGCGTTGTGTTGCAACCAGCCGGTCATTCCGGGGCTTCGCGCAGCGAAGAGCCCGGAATCCATGAACACCGGAGCGGCCCAAGGGCAACGGGGTTCCCCCATAATCTGCCGTGGTGTTCATGGGTTCCGGGCTCGGGCCTGACGGCCCGCCCCGGAATGACGGCCTGTTTCCGAGGGAGTGGGACCGCCCGCGAGGGCTAATGCCCGCGCAGCGCGCCGAGAAGCTCCGGCCCGCTCTTGCCGATCAGGTTCTTGGGCAGTTCGGCGACCAGCGCGGCCTCGAGCTGCTTGTGGTAATGGCGCCGCATCTCGCCGAGCGTTCGCGGCGAGGCGATCACGACGAGATGGCTGATCTTGTGCCCGGTGACCTGATGGTTGAGCCAGGCGGTCGCCGCCGCCGCATGGGCGTCCTCGTCGATCTGGTGCCCGGTCGGGTTGGCGGAGCTGGAATCGCGCCCGCCGCCGCCGGCCCTGTTGTGCTCGTCGAGATGGGGCGAGGGCAGGGCGGCCAGCGCCGGCTCGGCCTCGTTGCCGCTGTTGCGGAAGAGCGCGAACTGCTGGCCGTCGACGACGGCGATCACGGCACCATGGGGGAGTTGCATTGACGAATCCTCGGCTGGGTCTGGCCCGTTGCCCCGGGACCGGAGCCCCCGGGGACCTGCAGGGCTGTGATCGTCAAACGCCGCCGCCGCCGCATTGATCCCGATCAAGCGGCCCGCGCCGCGCGGGCGACGGGCGCTCGCGGCTGCCCCAACTTTGCCCGGCCGGGAACGGATGCTTCACTCTCGCGTCCTAAGACCGCTCGTCCTAGAACCGGCGCAGACCCTTCGCTGAGGAATCCCGATGTCGTCCACGATCAGCCCGCTCGCGGGCAAGCCGCTCGACCCCAGCCTTCTGGTCGATCTCGCCCGGCTCGGCCAGGCCTATTTCGAGCGGCCCAATCCGGCCGATCCGGCCCAGCGCGTCGCCTTCGGCACCTCGGGCCATCGCGGCTCCTCGCTGCTGCGCTCCTTCAACGAGGCCCATATCCTCGCCATCTCCCAGGCGATCTGCCTCTATCGGCGGGAGCAGGGCATCGACGGCCCGCTCTTCCTCGGCATCGACACCCATGCCCTGTCGCGCCCGGCCTTCGAGACCGCGCTGGAGGTCTTCGCCGCCAATGGCGTGACCACGCTGGTCGATGAGGATCTGCGCTTCACGCCGACGCCGGTGATCTCGCACGCCATCATCGGCCATAACCGCGGGCGCAAGACCGGTCTGGCCGACGGCGTGGTGATCTCGCCCTCGCACAACCCGCCGGCCGATGGCGGCTTCAAGTACAACCCGCCCCATGGCGGCCCGGCCGACACCGACGCCACCGGCTGGATCGAGCGCAAGGCCAATGCGCTGATCGAGGCCGGGCTCGATGGCGTCTCGCGCATCCCCTATGCGCGGGCGCTCGCCTCCGACCATGTCCGCCGCCATGGCTTCCGCGAGGCCTATGTCGCCGAGCTCGGCAGTGTCCTCGACATGGAGGCGATCCGCAGCGCCGGCGTCGCCATCGGCATCGATCCGCTCGGCGGGGCGGGCCTCGACTATTACGCCCCGATCATCGAGCGCTACCGCCTGAACGCGACCATCGTGGACCAGACGCTCGACCCGACCTTCGCCTTCATGCCGGCGGATTGGGACGGCAAGATCCGTATGGACTGCTCTTCGCCCTATGCGATGACCGGGCTGATTGCGATGAAGGACCGCTTCGACGTCGCCTTCGCCAACGACACCGACGCCGACCGCCACGGCATCGTCAGCCGCAGCGGCGGGCTGATGAACCCGAACCATTATCTCGCGGTGGCGATCGACTATCTCTTCCGCAACCGCGCCGGCTGGCGGGCGGACGCCGCCATCGGCAAGACCATCGTCAGCAGCGCCGTCATCGACCGCGTCGCGGCGCGGCTCGGCCGGCGTCTGGTCGAGGTGCCGGTCGGCTTCAAATGGTTCGTCGAGGGCCTCTCCGACGGCAGCTTCGGCTTCGGCGGCGAGGAGAGCGCCGGCGCCTCCTTCCTGCGCCTCGACGGCACGAGCTGGAGCACGGATAAGGACGGGCTGATCCTCGGCCTGCTCGCCGCGGAGATCACCGCGAAGACGGGCTCCGACCCCGGCGAGCGCTATGCCGCGATCACGAAGGATCTGGGCGAGCCGCTCTATGCCCGCACCGACGCGCCCGCGACACGCGAGCAGAAGGCGGTGCTGAAGAACCTGTCGCAGGCCCAGCTCGGCACCGACACGCTCGCCGGCGAACCCATCACCGCCGTCCTCAACGCGGCGCCGGGCAATGGCGCGGCGATCGGCGGCGTCAAGGTCGTCACGGGCGAGGGCTGGTTCTGCGCCCGCCCCTCGGGCACGGAGGAGGTCTACAAGATCTACGCTGAGAGCTTCCGCGACGCCGGCCATCTCGCCCGCATCCAGGAGGAGGCGCAGGCCGTCATCGCGCGGGCCTTCGCGGCGGCCTGACCGGCCGGGGCGGAACGGGCTACTCGCCCGCGGCGCGGCGGGCCGGCGGCTCGCCGTCCTCGGCCTCCTCGGCGCCGGTGGCGAGCCGGTGGCGCGACATCGCCTCGATCAGCTGGCGGTTGGAGTGCTCCAGCGTGCCGACATGGTCGATGTGGTGGCGCAGATCGGCGCGCAGCTGCTGGTTCACCCCGGTCAGGAAATCGGCTTTGGACTGCAGGGCCGAGAGCTTGATCTCGAGATCGTAGACGGTCTTGTCGCGCTGGCCGAGATCCTCGACCAGCCGGCGTTCGCGCTCGGCGGCCGCCGCGGCCTGGGCCTCCAGCTCCTTGATCGTCTGCAGCGCCGTGGCGATGCGCGTCTGCGCCTGGCCGGCGGCCTCATTGGCGGCCTCGCGCTCGCCGCTCATCTTCTCCGCCAGCGCCGCGATGTCCCGCTGCAGGCGGCTGTTCTCGCCGGTGGCGGCGACGAGGTCGGAGCGCAGCATCGCCACCTCGCGCGCCAGGTTCTGCGCCGCGGCGGATTTCTCGAGCAGCTTCTGGTCGACGACCTGGCGCTCCTCGGAGAGGCGCTGGATGCGCGAATCAGCCCGCGAGAGCCGCTGCATCAGCGCGTTCACCTCGCTCTGCAGCTTGGCGTGCTCGGCTTCCAGCGCGGCGAGTGCCGCCTGGTTGTGGTCGAGCGCGGCGCGGCTGCGATGCAGCTCCTCCTCGTAGCGCATCGCCAGCGGCCGATAATGGCCGATCTCGCTCTGCAGCCCGGCGATCTCGCGCTCCTGGCGGGTGCAGACGCTGCTCAGCTCCTCGATCTGCGCGGCCTGATCCTGCGAGGTCTGGATGAACTTGGGCAGGATCTGCTGCATCGTCGCGGTGCGCGTCATCAGCAGGTCGAGCTGGACCGACCAGTTCGAGATCTTGGCGAATTCGGCCTGGAGTTCGTTGGACTGCTCGCTGATGGCGGTCATCAGTTGGCCGACCTCATGCGAGCTGCCGGGCTTCGGCGGCGGCGGTGCGAGGGGCGCGATCGGATCGCCCGGCTCGTTGGCGGCGGTCTCGGGCACGGGGAAGGCGGGAGCCGGCGGCGGCTCCTGCGCCTCGCTCCGCCCCCCGATGAGACGCCTCAGACTTGCACCGATCATCGAAGCCACCCCACCCACCTTGCCCTTCTCGACGCAGGGCACGCCGCCTTCAAAAGGCCCGGCGATGGCGCTTTCCGGGCTGCAGTTCAAGGCGCTACGCCAGCAGAGGACGGGCCGGGCCGCAAGGCAACATCGCAGTGGCTGTCCCTGCGAGTTGCAAACAACTTCTTTGGCGCGAACGCGGCCGTCAGCCGGCCCGCGGCACACCCCCGGCCTGTCGCAGCCTGAGCTCGAGCATATAGGCCCGCTGCACCGCCTCGCGTTCGCGCAGCAGCGCCTTCTCCAGCACCCCCTGTTGCGTCTGCAGAACCTCGTTGGCGCGGCTCAGTGTCGCTTCCGCCTTCTGGGCGCGCTGGCTGAGTTCGTCCTTCTCCTGCGCGAGCGCCGCGATCTGCTGCTGCAGCTTGACCTTCTCGCGCTCGGCGTCCTCGAGCGAGCCGCGCGCCTTGTGCAGAATGTCGAGCAATTGCAGCTGCATCGATTCGAAGGCGGCGCCCGCTCCTTCGACCAGCGCCAGCGTGTCCTGCGGGTGCGGCCGGCCGGTCAGGCGGCGTGCCAGCGGGCGCGGCGGCGGCGCAGGCCCGCGCTCCGGCGTCTCCCGGCCAGCGGGAGACCGCAGCATGGCGCGGCTGAGGCTGGGCGCGTTCGGGTTCACGGTCACTCGCGCGGTTGGGCGCGATTGGCCGGCGAGAAGGAGGTGGTGACGGCGTCGTGCAGCCGGGCGAGCCAGCCTTCGGCTTCCAGCGCGCGCGCCTCGGCCTGGCGGGCCCGCTCCTCGGACCGCCACAGCATCTCGTTGGCGGTGGCGATCTGCGCCTCGAGCTCGCGCATGTTCACCGCCGCCTGCGCGATGGTCTGCTGCAGCCGCTCCTCGAGCTGGGCGTAGCGCAGATTGCTGATCCGGATCGCCTCGCTCGTCTCCTCGATCAGGGCGAGCGCGGAGGGCCAGTCCCGCTGCGGCTGGGGCGGGGTTGCCGGCCGCGCGGGCTCCGCCGGCGCGACGGCCGCCGCGGGGAAGGCGGCGATCTTGTCGGAGGCGTTGAGGAACTGTTCCGAGGTCGGCAGGCTCTGGCGCAGGGTGGTGACGGTGGCGAGATCGCTAACGGCAGGCTGCATGGCTTTGCTCCGTGAGAGCCGGAAGGGCAGGCGGCATGGGCCCGTCCTCTCCGAGGGTGAATGGGGCAGAGAAATCGGCGCGGACGGGCGGCAATGGGATCGTGCAGGGAAGCGAAGAGGCCGCGAGCAGCTGGTCCTGCAGTGCCCGGCGGTTGGCGCGGGCGAGATCCAGCGCGCGCTGGAGCAGCAGCTTGTCGCGGCGCTCGCCCTGCAGCGTGTCTTCGAGCCGAAGGCATTCACGCTGCAGCGCGTCGGTGGCCCAGGCATGCTGCGCCCGGGCGGCGCGAAGTTCGCTTTCGGCGGTGGCGCCGGCCCCGTCGAGCCGGGCGATTTCCGCCAGGCGATCGGCAAGGGCGGCATCGAGCGCCGCGATCCGGCTCGCCTGTCTGGCCTTCTCGATCGACGCCTCGTGCAGGGCCTCCTTCAGCCGCCCGATCTCGGCGGCCGCCGCCTGCCTCTGGCGGTCGGATTGCGCGGTCGCGTCCCGCTGCTGTTCGAGGGCGCGCTCGGTGGCGGCGAGCGCCGCCCGCGCCTGCCGCAGATGCAGCCGCTCCGCCTCGATCAGCGTCTCCATGGCCGCAAGCCGGCCCAGAGCCGCTTCGAGCCGCAATTCGAGGAAACTCTGCTGGGCTGCGACCAGCCGCCGGGCCGAGGCGGCCTCATCGTCGGCCACTCCGCCGGCCGCCGCCACGCGCGCCGGCGTGCCCAGCCAGTCCTGCGAGTCGGCGAGAGGGAGCGCGGTCAAGTGGTGGCCTCGAAGAGTGCGCCTGTGGAGCTTGGGGAACGCCGACACGAATCAATCGCTCAACTTAGCTACTCTTAACGAATCGTATCAATCCGAGATTTCGCCACAGCGACGCCCTAGCGCTCGCCACGCCGATTTTCTTGGGGATGCGGGCGTCAAGCCATCCCGGAACAGTGGCGCGATGCGCCGGCCGGGCTTGTCGTGGCGGGCTTTCCGGCCGACCCATGACGGATCGGGCCTTGTCAGGGGAGCCTCATGCGCCAGAGCATCGACCACATCGTCATCGCCGTCACCGATCTCGACAAGGCGGTCGCCGACTACACGGCGCTGGGTTTTACTGTCCTTCCCGGCGGCGAGCATCCGCGCGGCTCGCGCAACGCGCTGATCGTCCTGGCCGACGGCGCCTATCTCGAAATCATCGCCTTCGCCCGTCCCGTGCCCGGCTTCCGCTGGTGGCGGGTGCTGGACGAGGCGGGCAGTGGCCTGGTTGATTACGCCCTGCTGCCGGCGGACGACCTCGACAAGGACACCGCCCGAATCCGCGATGCCGGCATCGCGATCGAGGGGCCGATCGACGGCGAGCGCCTGCAGCCGGACGGAACCCGCATCGCCTGGCGCTCCTCCCGCCCGCCCGAACCCGACATCCCCTTCCTCTGCGAGGATGTCACGCCGCGCGCGCTGCGCGTGCCCGAAGGCGCGGCCCGCCGCCACGCCAATGGCGTGACCGGTATCGCCGGCGTCACGGTCGCCGTCCGCGATCTCGCCGCGTCTGTCGCCCGCTATCGCGCGGTCACCGGGCTCGAGCCGCTCGCGACCGGGGCCGCGCCCGGCCTCGGCTTCGCGCTGGCGCAATTCCGGCTCGGCCGCCAGATGCTCTCGCTGGCGCAGCCGCGCGGCGAGGCCTGCGAGGGGCTGACGCGCCAGCTCGGCCGGCGCGGGCAGGGCGCCTTCGCGCTCTCCTTCTTCGGACCGGCCGATCGCTGCCTCGACCGGGCGCTGGCCCATGGCGCCCGTCTGGAGATCGTCCGCGCGCTGTGACGGAACCGACGCTGCCCCGCGCGACGCGGCGTGCTATGCGCCGGGCCGAGCACGGAGGATGAGGCGGATGCGCAAGTTGCTGATCATCGGCATCGGCGCCGGCGATCCGGACCAGATGACGGTCCAGGCGATCGCGGCGCTGAACCGCGCCGATGTGATCTTCCTGCCCGACAAGGGGCAGGAGAAGGCGGCGCTGCGCCATCTGCGCGAGGCGATCTGCGCGCGCTTCATCGAAAAGCCCCGGCGCAGTGTGACGATGGAAACCCCACGCCGCGCCGAGGCGGGGGACGATTATCGCGGCGTCGTCGACGACTGGCACGCCCGCATCGCCGCGTCCTACGCGGCGCTGTTCCGGCTGGAACTGGCGGAGGGGCAGACCGGGGCGCTGCTCGTCTGGGGCGATCCCGCGCTCTATGACAGCACCCTGCGCATCGTCGAGCGCGTCCGCGCGGGCGGCCTGGCGCTGGACTGGGAGGTCATCCCCGGCATCAGCAGCGTCCAGGCGCTCGCCGCCCGCCATCGCATCCCGCTCAACCGCATTGGCGAACCCGTGCTGATCACCACCGGCCGCAAGCTGGCGGAAGGCCTGCCGCAGGCGCCGGACGGCGTCGTCGTCATGCTGGACGGCGAGCAGGCCTTCGCGAAGATCGCGCCCGAGGGCTTGGAGATCTTCTGGGGCGCTTATCTCGGCACGCCCGACGAGATCCTGATCGCCGGCCCGCTCGCCACGGTTTCGGACGAGATCGTGCGGGTCCGTGCCGCGGCGCGCGAGCGCCATGGCTGGATCATGGACATCTATCTGCTCCGGCGCTGCGATTGAAGCGACGGCCGGTTGGGCAAGCCGCATCCCCTTCCCCCCGCTTGCGGTGGGGAAGGGTTAGGGATGGGGGGCCGCAAAGCCGGAGCCCTGTCCTTGATCGTCTTGCCGAGCGTCACGGCCCCCCACCCCGGCCCTCCCCACCGCAAGCGGGGGGAGGGAGACCGTCGCCATCCTTCAGGACCGACCACCGCTTGCCCCGCGCCGCACCACCATGTGAGATGCGCGCCAGGGATTGCGGAACGAACCATGCCTTCGACCAGACGCGACAGAGCCGCCGGGGAGGGCGCCGAGCGGGATGTCCTCGATCTCGGCGGCTACGTCCCCTATTTCCTGACCGCGATCTCCAACACCTGGTCGCGCAGCTCCTCGCGGCTCTATCTCGAGCGCTTCGGCGTCGGCGTCACCGAATGGCGGGTGATGTCGCAGCTCGCCATCGAGCCCGGCATCGCGGCGCAGCGCATCTGCGAGGTCATCGGCCTCGACAAGGGCGCGGTCAGCCGCAGCGCCGCGACGCTGGTCGCGGCCGGCCATGTCGCCGAGCGACCCGATGCCCGCGACGCCCGCCGCCAGCTCCTCGAACTCACCCCCAGCGGCTATGCCCTGCATGACCGGCTGATCGCGCTGGCCACCGCCCGCGAGCAGCTGATGTTGGAGGGCTTCAGCCCGCAGGAGCGCGCCCAGCTCCTCGATTTCCTGCGCCGCCTGCAGGCAAGGCTGCCAGCGCTGCGCGATTACGTCCCGCCATCGGGCGAGGGCGGCTAAGCCTCACCAGCGGCGATAGCCGTAGCCGAACCCATAGCCGCCATAGAAGCCGCTGAAATCCTGGTAGACATAGGTGCGCCGCGCCGCCGCCCGCTCGACATCGATCGTCTGCATGCACTGCGCGAAGGCGTCCGTGCCCTGTCGGAAGCCGTAGCCGCGACACTGCTCCATATCGAGCGCGCGGCGCTCCTCCAGCGTCATGCAGCCGCTGGCGGTCAGCGCCAGAGCGAGGGCGGCGAGCGGCGCGATCTTCATGTCCGGCATCCTTCGGTCGGCATGATCCAGGCTCCAATGGCCCCAGCCAGAAAAGGCCGCAAATGAGTCGAGATTGCGAAAGGCTTCAGGCGTAGCGGCGCGAGGCCGCACCATGGGCGCGCCTGAGAGCGGCGAGGTCGAGGCCGGGGATCGCCCCGTCGACCACCCGCCAGTGCCCGGCGACCATGACGCGGTCGGCCCGGTGCGCGCCGCACAAAACCAGTGCCGCGACCGGGTCATGCGCGCCGGAGAAGCGCAGCTCGTCGAGCCGGTAGAGCGCGAGATCGGCCTGCATCCCCGGCGCGATCGTGCCGATATCGGAGCGGCCGAGGCAGCGCGCCGAGCCCTGCGTCGCCCAGCGGATGACGTCGCGGGCGGTCACCGCGGCGGCGCTCTCATAGCGCAGCCGGTTGACCAGCAGGGCGTGCCGCAGCTCCTCCATCAGATTCGAGCCGTCATTGGAGGCCGAGCCGTCGACGCCGAGCCCGAGCGGCGCGCCCGCCGCCTCCAGCTCGCGCGTGCGGCAGAAGCCGGAGGCGAGCACGCCGTTCGAGGTCGGGCATTGGCAGACGCCGACCCCGGCCTTGCCCAGCCGGTCACATTCCTCGCTGGAGAAATGCACGCCATGCGCCAGCCAGGTCTTCGGCCGCAGCCAGCCGGTTTCCTCCAGCAGGTCGAGCGGGCGCTTGCCATAGACCTGCAGGCAATAGGCGTCCTCGTCTTTCGTCTCGGCGAGATGGGTGTGGAGCGGGGCATCGAAGCGCGCCGCCAGCTCCGCCGATTTCGCCATCAGCGACGGCGTCACCGAAAAGGGCGAGCAGGGCGCCAGCGCGATCTGGATCATGCTGCCGGGCGCGGGATCATGGAACAGCCCGAGCACGCGCTCGCTGTCGGCGAGGATCGTGTCCTCGTCCTGCACCACCGTGTCGGGCGGCAGCCCGCCATCCTTCTGCGACAGGTTCATCGAGCCGCGCGAGATCGTGGCGCGGATGCCGAGCGCGCGCGCCTCCTCCACTGCGATGTCCACGGCGTCCTCCAGCCCCGGCGGATAGAGGTAGTGATGGTCGGCCGCCGTGGTACAGCCCGAGAGCAGCAGCTCCGCCAGAGCCGCCCGCACGGCGAGGCGCAGATCGTCCGGGGTCAGTCGCGCCCAGAGCGGATAGAGCGCGGTGAGCCAGGGAAACAGCTCGCGGTCGATCGCGGACGGATGGGCCCGCGTCAGCGTCTGGTAGAAGTGATGATGCGTGTTGATCAGGCCGGGCAGGACGACATGCGCGGAGGCGTCGAAGACCTCGTCGACCGGCGCGGAAGGCTCGCCCCCCGCCGCGACCAGCTCGACGATGACCGCCCGCTCGACCACGACGCCGCCCGAGGCGGCCTCGGCGACGATGCCGAGCGGGTTCCTGATCCAGAGGCGCATGGGAGGTCCGGCGTAGGGGAAGGGTCGGGACCGACACTGCCGCCGCGGCCGGGCGAGGTAAAGCGCCGGTCCTCAATCCCAGGGCAGGTCGACCTTGCAGCGATAGCCGATGAAGCATTGCGGATTGTCGCGGCTCGGCACGAAGGCCGGCTCGAGGAACTCGCCATGCTGGCAGAAGCGGGGATCGTTGACGAAGCGGTCATAGGTGAAGCCGCCGGTGCCGAGCACGATCGCGCCGCTCGCCGCGACGCTCTGGCGGTTGACGGCGCAGCTGCGCTCCGGCGTCGAGGGGCGCGATTGCGCCAGGGCCGGCGCGGCGAGGACAAGGAGCATCAGGGACAGGGTCAGGCGCATCAGGGGGACCTCCGGCCGGTTCGCGGCATCGACCCCTCTTTAACACAGCGGTCCCGGCTGCGTTCCTGCGGCGAAACGGGCCGGCCCTGCGGGAAGGCGGGCGGCGTCCGGCTCGACCCGCCTTGACGCCACGCCGCTCATCCGCCATCGCTCGCCCCGTCATGCTCGGGCTTGTCCCGAGCATCCACGTCTTCACCTTGTCCACGTCGCGAGACGTGGATGGTCGGCACAGGGCCGACCACGACGAGAGAGCCGAGCCATGACCAATCTGACCGATCTCGCCGCCACCATCGACGCCGCCTGGGAAGCCCGGGCCGAGATCGGCCTCAACACGAAAGGCGCGGTGCGCGAGGCGGTCGAGCAGGCGATCGAGATGCTGGACGCCGGCCAGGCCCGCGTCGCCGAGAAGGTTGGCGCCGATTGGGTCGTGCATCAGTGGCTGAAGAAGGCGGTGCTGCTCTCCTTCCGCCTGACCGACAACATGATCATCGCCAACGGCCCGGGCGACGCCGTGTTCTGGGACAAGGTGCCCTCCAAATTCGCCGGCTGGGGCGAAAACCGCTTCCGCGCCGCGGGCTTCCGCGTCGTGCCGCCGGCCGCCGCGCGCAAGGGCTCGTTCCTGGCGCCCAACGTCGTGCTGATGCCGTCCTTCGTGAACATCGGCGCCTATGTCGACTCAGGCACCATGGTCGACACCTGGGCTACGGTTGGCTCATGCGCCCAGATCGGCAAGAACGTGCATCTTTCGGGCGGCGTCGGCATCGGCGGCGTGCTCGAGCCGCTGCAGGCCAACCCGACGATCATCGAGGACAACTGCTTCATCGGCGCCCGCTCCGAGGTCGTCGAGGGCGTCATCGTCGGCGAGGGCTCGGTGCTCTCGATGGGCGTCTTCATCTCGGCCTCGACCAAGATCGTCGACCGCGCCACCGGCCAGGTCCATATCGGCAAGGTGCCGCCCTATTCGGTCTTGGTGCCGGGTTCGCTGCCGGGCAAGCCCTTCCCGGACGGCACGCCGGGCCCCTCGCTCTCCTGCGCCGTCATCGTCAAGACGGTCGACGCCCAGACCCGCTCGAAGACCGGCATCAACGAACTGCTGCGGGATTGATCAACAGCCTCCTCGTCATTGCGAGGAGGCAAAGCCGACGAAGCAATCCAGAGCAGCCGCGCGCTTCAGTCTGGATTGCTTCGCTACGCTCGCAATGACGGGGTCCCATCACCCCACCGGCGTCGAAGCGCCCGCCGCCGGCGCCGCCGCACTCACCCCCGCCAGCGCGTCGCGCAGCGCCTGCTCGCGGCTGTGGTCGAGCGAGGTCTTCAGCACGGTGCCGCCGGTGCCCTTGATCGCCTCCAGCACCTTGTCGCCGGTGACGCGCTGGACGAGCACGAAGAGGGCGGCATTTCCCGGCTGCAGGCTCGAGGCCAAATCCTTCATGAAGGCGTCGTTGATGCCGTAATCGGTCAGCGCGCCGCCGAGCGCGCCGGAGGCGGCGCCCAGCGCCGCGCCCGCCAGCGGCATCAGGAAGATCGCGCCGATCAGCAGGCCCCAGAAGGAGCCCGACGCCGCGCCCATCGCCGTGGTGTTGAGCAGCTGGTTCAGCTTCACCTTGCCGCCCTCCTGCATGACCGCGATGGCCGCGTCGCCGATCTCGATCAGATACTCCTTCTGCAGGCCGAACAGCTTCTGCCGCATCTCCTCGGCGCGGGCTTCGGTCGGGTAGACGATGACGACGAGATCGGACATGGGGCTCTCCTGCCGCGGGTGGGATCGCAGACTAGACCGCGCTTCTTGACGGGTCTGTGGCGAGGCCAGCCGAAAGCGGCGGGCCCGGCGCGATCTCGATCAATCGACCGCGGGCGCCTTGGCCGCCTGGGCCGCGCCGCTGCGCAGCGGCAGTTCCTCCATCCGCAGCAGGAAGCCCAGCGCGCAGGCGAAGCCGAGGCAGGTTGCCCCGAAGACATACTGGAACAGCCGCACCATCGTCTCGCGATCGACGCCGTCGAGCCGGATCGATTCATGAGACAGGCCCGGCCCGGCGCTGCCGATGCCGCCGAGCACGATGGCCCCGAAGATCGCCACGATCAGCGCCCCGCCGATCTGGCGGAAGAAATTCGCCGCCCCCGTCGCGGTGCCGAGCTGGTGCGGCAGCACCGCGTTCTGGATCGAAACGGTCGCGACCGGCAGCATCGTGCCGAGCCCGACGCTGATCAGCGCCAGCAGCGCGCAGAAGGGCACGAGCGGCATGCGCCCGGCCTGCCAGGCCAGCAGCGCCACCCCGGCCAGCGCGACGCTGAGACCGATCACCGGTACGCGCTTGTAATTCGTCAGCCGCGTCATCGCCCGCCCCGACAGCGTCGCGCCCATGACCGTGCCCACCGTCAGCGGCAGCAGGCCGAGCCCCGAGGAGGCGGCACTCAGACCCATCACGCTCTCGAAATAGATCGGCAGGTAGATCGTCAGGCCGATGAAGGTGCCCATGCCGAAGCCGGCCGCGACCGTGCCCATCCGCACCACCGGATTGGCGAGGATGTCGAGCGGGATCAGCGGCTCCTGCGCGGTGCGCAGCCGCCAGGCGAAGGCGAGCCAGAGCAGCAGCGACAGCGCCACGAGCCCGCCGATCGGCGCCGACGCCCAGGGGTAATGCGTGCCGCCCCAGGAGAGCGCGAGCAGCAGCGTCATCGTCGCGCTGGTGATCAGCACCGCGCCGAGCAGATCGAGCCTGTGCGGCCGCTCATGCCGCGGCAGGCGCTTCAGCGCCGAACTCGTCATCAGATAGGCAGCCGCGCCGAGCGGCAGGTTGATCCAGAAGATCACCGACCAGTGCAGCCGCTCCGCGATGACGCCGCCCAGCACGGGGCCGAGCAGCGAGGACGCCATGAAGACGGAGGCGATATAGACCTGGTAGCGCCCGCGCTCCTTGGGCGAGACCATGTCGGCGACGATGGTCTGCGCCAGCGCGATCAACCCGCCGCCACCGAGCCCCTGGACGAAGCGCGCCAGCACCAGGAGCCAGAGCGAGGGCGCCAGCGCGCAGGCGAGCGAGCCCGCCATGAACACGGCGATGCCGCTGAGCAGCACGATGCGGCGGCCATGGATGTCGGCGAGCTTGCCATAGAGCGGCGTCACCGCGGTCGAGGCCAGGAGATAGGCCGTCACCACCCAGGGCAGATGCGTGACGTCGCCGAGCTCGCGCCCGATCGTCGGCATCGCGGTGGCGACGATGGTCTGGTCGAGCGCTGCCAGGAACATGGCGAGCATGATGCCGAAGAGGATGCGGCGGATGTCCTCATGCCGCATCGGCGCCTGCGCGGCCGCCGCCTGATGCGCCGGGGGGTCGACCCGCTGATCCATGAAGTGTCGTGCCTGCCCGTGCATCTGAGGAGGGCGCCAGTCTAGGTGGCGGCCCGGCCATGCACCAGAGGCGGGGCGAGCGGAGCCGGTCTGGCGGCCATGCACGGCGGCATGGCGCCTCTCCTGGCGGAGCGCCGAAGGGCATCAGCGGCATGACACCGAAGCGGGACCGCACCGGTCTTATTTTCGCTGCGACCTTACAATCTCAGGTCGGCTTCCCCATGTCGGATTCACGGTCTACGCGAGAAGCCGCCTTTGCGGTCGCTGCCAATCGCCAGGGCCAGCCTCGAGACAAGACGATATTCGGCCGCGCTTCGCCGGGAGGCGAGGAGCGCTGTCGCGCATCGGTTGCCGGAGCGTGGCCGAGGCGCGGGCCGTCATGCGGCTATTGATCTGATCCTGTTCGTTCCCACTGCAAGGACACTCACGTTGATCGCTTATCTGGTTCTGGTTCACCGGTATCCCGCGCAGTTCAAGCGCATGTTCAAGTCGATCTACGATCCCGCCAATCATTATTTGATCCATGTCGACAAGAATTCGGGGCCCGAACTCGAAGCCGATATTCGGCGGTTTCTGCGCGGTTTTCCCAACAGCGCCATCCTTGCGAGCCATCACGCCCGCTGGGGCGGTTACAGCCTCGTCGATGCCGAACTGCGCGGCATGGCGCAGCTGCTGGAAATGGGCGCGGACTGGGAGTTCTTCGTCAATCTCAGCGGCCAGGACTACCCGCTCAAGAGCCAGGACGAGATCGCCACGTTCCTGAAGCGCAACCGCGGCAAGGAGTTCATCAAGGTTCTCGACCAGCGCACGGCGCGGCCCGAGACGATGAAGCGCGTGAGCCGCTATGTCGTCGAATTCGAGAAGCGCATCGTCCGGACGCCGTTCCCGCGCAGCTTCATGGCCGGCGTCTCGCCCTATATCGGCAATCAGTGGATGATCGTCAGCCGCCGCTTCTGCGAGTTCGTCTGCCACGATCGCGAGGCCGAGCGCTACAAGGCGTTCTACCGCAACACCTTCATCGCCGATGAGGGCTTCTTCCAGACGGTGATGATGAACACCGCCGAGCATGGCGAGATCGTCAGCGACGATCTGCGCATGATCGACTGGGTCCCGGACGGCGACATCAAGCTGCGCCCGCGCACCTATCTCGCCTCCGACGCGCCGGAGCTTCTGGCGAGCGCCTGCCTCTTCGCCCGCAAATTCGACGCATCCGTCGATGAGACGATCCTCGATGTTCTGGACGACCACCTCAGCGCCGATGATCTCGCGCCCGCTCTGGCCCCGTCCATCCCGTCGCGCCGGCCGGTCTCGATCCCGGTCCACGCTTCGGTTCCGGTCTCCCAGGCCGCCTTCCTGGCGTCCTGAGCCGCAGCGCAGAACAGAGGTCATCATGTCGCTGAACTTTCCCAATCCGGTCCGCAGCTTCGATGCCGGCCGCTCCTGCGTCAGCTTCTGGGGCTCCGACGCCTCGCTCGAGATCGCCTTCCAGATCGAGATCGACGCGCTGCGCCGGCTCGGCGCCGAGCCGGGCGAGGCCCAGATGCTGGCGACCTTCGACAGCCATCGCGACGCCATCCTGAGCGCGGCCGCAGCAGCCTATGGCCGCCACAAGGGCAGCTATCACCGGCTCACCGTCGCCGACATCGGCGGAAAGGCCTGAGATCATGGCACGCCCTCCCTACAAGACCGGCGATCTGGTCCAGCTCACCGCCGGCTTCCACAACCAGGTCCGGCCCGGCCCCTTCGAGATCACGCGGCTGATGCCGCCGCGTGACAACAAGGAAGAGCAGTACCGCGTCCGCGGCCCCGACGGCCTCGAACGCGCCGTGGGCCATCACGAGATCGAGGAAGAGATCCCGCTTCCCGGCAATACGGCGGGTTAGGCGAGTCTCTGCCTGCCCACGCCAACCGTCATCCTGGGACGACCGAAAGGTCGGCCAGGGATCCATCGGAGGGGGCCGGCGCTCGATGATGGATCCCGGTCTTCGCTGCGCGAAGCCCAGGATGACGGCGCTTTTTCGAGTGGCTCGGGGATAGCGTCCGCATCTTATCCCCGCTTCCCAGACCCATGCCTATTCTCCCCTCGCTCTCCCCGACCGAGGGGGCTTCGCGAGGCGTCGTGTGGCCGGGGAGAGGCGGTGTTCATGGGGGAGGGCCGTCGCGGGCTCGACGCCATGGAGGGACCGTCGTCGTTCGGGCCGAACAGGCAGGCCCCGTCCTTTGCCGGACTTAAAACACGACGCCGGGACCATCAGACAACCGTGCGCGGGGCGAGGTGGTGGCTGTTGACGCTGCCTCGACACGACATTCGACATCGACATCGGCACGCAGCCGTCGACTGCGACGCCACCATCGTCCAGCGCATCCCCTCGGATCCGCTTCAAGACCCAAAAACCCCGCGGCGTGAGCCGGCCGGGGCTTTCGGTGCGGCGGAGGCCCGCTATGATCGCTCCAACCGGACGAGGCCGATGCCCCTGCTCAGCGCCAGCGACTCCACGCTCGTCATCATCGATTTCCAGGCGCGGCTGATGCCGGCGATCCATGAGGGGGCGGCCCTCGTCGCCCATGCGCAGAAGCTGGTCGCCGCGGCCGGCCTGCTCGGCGTGCCCGTGCTGATGACCGAGCAGAACCCGGCGGGGCTCGGCGGCACGGTGCCTGAGTTGGCGGGCGCAGGCCCCGTCATCGCCAAGATGAGCTTCGACGCCTGTGCCGAGGGCGCCTTTCTGGAGGCGCTAGAGGGCGACGGGCAGATCGTGCTCTGCGGCTGCGAGGCGCATGTCTGCGTCGGACAGACGGCGCTCTCCCTGCTCGCCCATCGCCGCCGCGTCACGCTGGTCCAGGACGCGACCGGCTCGCGGCGCCCGGAGTCGAAGGATGCCGCGCTCGCCCGCCTCGCCCGCCACGGCGCCGAGATCGTCACGACCGAGATGGTGATCTTCGAATGGCTGCGGAGCGCTGGGCATCCCCGCTTCCGCGAGGTGCTCAAGCTGGTGAAGTAGGGGGGGCTTCTTCCCCGGAACCTCATGGTCATCCTGGGCGAGCGGCGAAGCCGCGAAGCCCGGGATCCATCATAGGGTTCGGCGGCGCCTCATGATGGATCCCGGCCGAGCTTCGCTCGCCCAGGATGACGGCGTCTGTTGCGGGAGCAAAAAACCTAAAGCGGCTTCCGGATCCATTTCGAGATCACGCCGACGATGCCTTCGCGGAAGGTCATCACGCAGATCACGAAGATCACGCCCTGCACCACCGTCACCCAGGCACCGAGCGAGGCGAGATAGTTCTGCATCGAGACGATGACGAGCGCGCCCGCGATCGGCCCGAAGACGGTGCCGAGCCCGCCGACCAGCGTCATCAGCACCACCTCGCCCGACATCGACCAGTGCACGTCGGTGAGCGAGGCGAGCTGAAAGACGATCGCCTTGGTCGCGCCGGCGAGCCCCGCCAGGCTGGCCGAGAGCACGAAGACGGCGAGCTTGTACTGGTTGGCGCGATAGCCGAGCGAGATCGCGCGCGGCTCGTTGTCTCGGATCGCCTTGCAGACCTGGCCGAAGGGCGAGTGGATGATGCGGTAGATCGCGAGCAGCCCCGCCATGAAGATCGCCGCGACGAGCCAGTACAGCGTCCGGTCGTCGGCGAGGCTGATCATCCCGAACAGATGCCCGCGCGGCACCGCCTGGATCCCGTCCTCGCCGCCGGTGAAGCGCGGCGTCTGCAGCGAGAAGAAGAACACCATCTGCGCCAGCGCCAGCGTGATCATGGCGAAATAGATGCCCTGTCGCCGGATCGCGAGCGCACCGAAGACGAGGCCGAGCCCGCCGGAGACGGCCGTGCCGAGCAGGATCGCCAGCTCCGGCGTCAGGCCCCAGTTCTTGGCGGTATAGGCGCAGACATAGCTCGCCATGCCGAAATAGGCGGCGTGGCCGAAGGAGAGCAGGCCGCCATAGCCGAGCAGCAGGTTGAAGGCGAGCGCGAACAGCGCGAAGCAGAGCACCTTCATGACGAAGACCGGATAGGCCACGAAGGGCGCGATCACGAGCAGGATCGCGATGCCGATCATGATGGCGCGGTGCAGGCGCAGCGTGCCCTTGTCGGCTTCGCCCGGCAGGGGGGCGGCGGGCGCGTCGGTGGCGGCGATGTCGGCCATGGTCAAATCCTCGTCTCGCGGCGGGCGGCCATCACGCGGCCCGTCCGAACAGGCCGGCCGGCCGCACCAGCAGCACCAGCACCATGATGATGAAGATCACCGTCGCCGAGGCCTCCGGGTAGAAGACCTTGGTCAGCCCCTCGATCAGGCCGAGCGAGAAGCCGGTGACGATGGCGCCGAGGATCGAGCCCATGCCGCCGATGACGACGACGGCGAAGACGACGATGATGAGGTCGGCGCCCATGTTCGGGTTCACCGAATAGATCGGCGCCGCCAGCACGCCGGCGAAGCCCGCCAGCGCCACGCCGAAGCCATAGGTCAGCGTTACCAGCAGCGGCACGTTGATGCCGAAGGCCTGGGTCAGCGTCGGGTTCTCGGTCGCGGCGCGTAAGTAAGCGCCGAGCTTGGTCTTCTCGATCAGGAACCAGGTCGCGAGGCACACCACCAGCGAGGCGACGACGACCCAGCCGCGGTAATAGGGCATGAACATGAAGCCGAGATTCTGCCCGCCCCGCAGCTCGGCGGGGATCTGGTAGGGCAGGCCCGACGAGCCGAATTCGTTGCGGAACAGCCCCTGGATGATCAGGGCGAGGCCGAAGGTCAGAAGCAGCCCGTAGAGATGGTCGACATGGGCGATGCGCTTGAGCAGCAGCCGCTCGATCGCGATGCCCGTCGCCCCGACGACCAGCGGCGCCAGCAAAAGCGCCACCCAGTAGTTGATACCGAGATAGTTCAGGCACATCCAGGCGACGAAGGCGCCCATCATGTACTGGGCGCCATGGGTGAAGTTGATGATGTTGAGCAGCCCGAAGATCACCGCCAGCCCGAGGCTGAGGATGGCGTAGAACGAGCCGTTGATCAGGCCGAGAAGGACCTGGCCGAACAGCGCCTGGGGCGGAACACCGAGAAGTTCGAACATGCGGGGCTCAGATCATCTTTGCGGGCACTGGCAAGGTGGTAGCCATCATCCCGGACCGGGCGGTCCGGGATGATCCTAATCGGCGTCATGGTCGGGCCTGCCCCGACCATCTCGGAAACCAGAGCGCTCTGACCCTGAGATTCTCGGGTCAAGCCCGAGAATGACGCTGTCTCAAAGCCTCACTTCTTGACGAGCGGGCACTCGCTCTCGGCGAGCGGGCGGAAGGCCTGCTCGGCCGGCAGCACCGAGATCTGCTTGTAGTAGTCCCACGGCCCCTTCGACTCGCCCGGCTTCTTGACCTCGAAGAGATACATGTCGTGCATCTTGCGGCCGTCCGCGCGCACCGAACCCTTGCCGAAGAGCGGATCGTCGGTCGGCATTTCCTTCATCTTGGCCATCACCGCCGCCGAGTCCTTCGACTTCGCCGCCTCGACCGCCTTGAGATAGTGCAGCATGCCGGAATAGACGCCGGCCTGCACCATGGTCGGCTTCTTGCCGCCATTGGCCTTGGCGAAGCGGTCGGACCAGGTCCTCGTCTGGTCGTTGGTGTTCCAGTAGAAGGACTCCGTCAGCACCAGCCCCTGCGCGGTGGCGAGCCCGAGTGAATGCACGTCGGTGAGGAAGACGAGCAGCCCCGCCAGCTTCTGGCCGCCGGCGGTGATGCCGAATTCGCCCGCCTGCTTGATCGAGTTGATCGTGTCGCCGCCGGCATTGGCGAGGCCGATGACCTTGGCCTTGGAGGCCTGCGCCTGCAGCAGGAAGGACGAGAAGTCGGTGCCCGGGAAGGGCGTGCGGACCGCGCCGACGACCTTGCCGCCATTCCTGGTGACGATCGCGGCGGTGTCGCGCTCCAGCGCATGGCCGAAGGCGTAGTCGGCGGTGAGGAAATACCAGCTGTCGCCGCCGGCCTTCACCATGGCGCCGCCGGTGCCCTGGGCCAGCGCATAGGTGTCGTAGGTCCAGTGCACCGTATTGGGCGAGCAGGCCTTGCCGGTCAGGTCGGAGGAGGCCGCGCCGGAATTGATGTGGATCTTGTTTTTCTCGCGGGTGATCTGGTTGACCGCGAGCGCCACCGAAGAGGTCGGCACGTCGAGGATGAGGTCGACGCCGTCCTGGTCGTACCAGGTGCGGGCGATGGTCGAGCCGACGTCCGGCTTGTTCTGGTGGTCGGCCGAGACGATCTCGACCTTGATGCCCTTTTCGGCCGCCTTGAAGTCCTCGACCGCCATGCGCGCGGCGATCACCGAGCCCTCGCCCGAGAGGTCGGCATAGAGGCCGGAGCGGTCGTTCAGCACGCCCGCCTTGATGCTGATCTGCTGCGCGAGCGCCGGCGCCGCCATCAGCGCGGCGAAGGCGGTCGTGGTCAGGAACGTCTTGAGCTTCATGTGTCTCTCCCTGAGATTGGCGTCGTTTGCGACGTGATGTCCGATATGGATCGGATTGGGGGCCTTCGAATCCGCCGGAAGGCGGCCTTCAGACCCCGAGATAGCCGTGCAGCTTGTCGATATTGGCGTCGAGCTGATCGTTCTCGATCATGTCGATCACCTTGCCCTGCTCGACGACATAGTGACGGTCGGCGACCGTCGCGGCAAAGCGGAAGTTCTGCTCGACCAGGATGATCGTGTAGCCCTCCTGCTTGAGCTTGCGGATGGTCGCGCCGATCTGGTCGATGATGACCGGGGCGAGCCCTTCCGTCGGCTCGTCCAGCAGCAGGAAATGCGCGCCGGTGCGCAGGATGCGCCCGATCGCCAGCATCTGCTGCTCGCCGCCCGAGAGCTTGGTGCCCTGGCTCTTCAGCCGCTCCTTGATGTTGGGGAAGAGCGTGAAGATCTCGTCGAGCGAGAGCCCGCCGGGCCGCACGCGGGGCGGCAGCATCAGGTTTTCCTCGACGCTGAGCGAGGCGTAGATGCCGCGCTCCTCGGGCACATAGCCGATGCCGAGCCGCGCGATCGCCCGCGAGGGCAGCTGGATCGTCTCCGTACCCTCCAGCACGACCGAGCCCTTGCGCTTGCCGATGACGCCCATGATCGACTTCAGCGTGGTCGTCTTGCCGGCGCCGTTGCGGCCCAGCAGCGTCACGACCTCGCCCGGCGCGACGTCGAAATCGATGCCGTGCAGCACATGCGATTCGCCGTACCAGGCCTCGAGCCCGCGCACCTTCAGCATCGGCGCCGCCGCTCCGGCGGCGGAGGACCGCACGGCCTCAGTGAGCATGGCCGACTCCCGAACCGATATAGGCCTCGATCACGCGCGGGTCCTTCGACACCGCGGCATAGTCGCCCTCCGCCAGCACCTGACCGCGCGCCAGCACGGTGATGCGGTCCGACAGCGAGGCGACGACCGAGAGATTGTGCTCGACCATCAGGATGGTGCGGTTCGCCGAGACCTTGCGGATCAGCGCCTCGATCCGCTCGACATCCTCGCGGCCCATGCCGGCCATGGGTTCGTCGAGCAGCATCATCTCGGGATCGAGTGCGAGCGTCGTGGCGATCTCCAGCGCGCGCTTGCGGCCATAGCTGAGCTCGCCGGCGGGCAGCTCGGCGAAGGCGGCGAGGCCGACCGCATCGACCAGGCGCAACGCCTCGTCGTCGAGCGGCTGCAGCACCTCTTCCGAGCGCCAGAAATCGAACGAATCGCCGCGCTTGCGCTGCAGCGCGATCCGGACATTCGTCTTGACGCTGAGTTGCGGGAACACCGCCGAGATCTGGAAGGATCGGACCATGCCGAGGCGGGCGATGTCCGCCGGCTTCTGCCGCGTGATGTCGCGACCGTTATAGACGATCGAGCCCTTCGTCGGCGCAAGAAATTTTGTGAGCAGGTTGAAGCAGGTTGTCTTGCCGGCGCCGTTGGGCCCGATGAGCGCATGAATCGTCCCGCGCCTGACCTGCAGGTCCACGCCGTTCACCGCCGTGAAGCCCCCGAATTCCTTGGTCAAACCCGTCGTAGCGAGAATGATGTCCTCAGCCATGCGCAACGCTTGTCGTCGTCATCTTGGTCTTTCTTGTTCTCGACCGTCTCCCCTTGTATGGCATGCTGCACCGCGCTCGTCGCATGAGTCAACGCTGCGCGGGCGGGAATACGGCCTTGTGAATCAAGGCTCATCCCTTCGTCTTAGGCGCCCGGCCCGCCGGGCCTGCGTGACGGGCTCATCCAAATGGATGACGACCGGGCCGGGCCGACCGGGCTATGCCGCCCGGCGCTTTGAACCGGAAGCGCGCGCGGCGCGACCAAGCAGCGAAGATGGCGCGGAAGGCCGTTGGCGTCGGGGCAGTTTTCCAGTAGTGTTTCTGGCTGTTTCCTGGCGATCCTGTGGCCGTCCCATGGCGGCATCGGCCGGCTGCGCGTTTCCGCCGACGCGCGTCGGGCCTTTTCAAGACGTGGCGGGCCGATCAGGGAGGGTATCTTGAACTTCGCTCCGGGTTTGGACATTCGCGCCCGCCTCATGGCGGCGCTGCTCGGCTTGGTCGCGGTCCTGTTTGCCGTGCCCGCGCAGGCGGTACCCGAGCGCCGCGTCGCCCTCGTCATCGGCAACAGCGCCTATACGGCGGTGCCGCGCCTGGCCAATCCCCAACGGGACGCCACCGCCATCTCGGCCGCGCTCAAGCGCCTCGGCTTCGAGGTCGTCGAGGGCTATGACCTGCGCATGGACGAGATGACCGGCATCGTCCGTGAATTTGCCCAGAAGCTCGACGGCGCCAAGGCCGGCGTCGTCTACTATGCCGGCCACGGCATCGCGGTGGGCGATGAGAACTATCTCATTCCCGTCGATGCCTCGCTGAAATCCGAGGCCGATCTCGATTTTCGCGCCGTCAACGTGCAGCTGATCCTGCGCCAGATGCAGCGCGACGAGCGCGTCAACGTGCTGATCCTCGACGCCTGCCGCGACAACCCCTTCGCCACGCAGCTCGCCGCCAAGTCCCGCTCGGTCGCCCGCGGCCTGACCGCGATCGAGACGCAGTCGGCCTCGGGCATCCTGATCGCCTTCGCGACCGATCCGCGCTCCACCGCGCTCGACGGCGAGAAGGACGGCAACAGCCCCTTCACCGCCGCGCTGCTCAAGCATATCGAGACGCCCGAGGTGTCGATCACCACGGTAATGGACCGTGTCCGCGCCGATGTCTGGGAGTCGACCGGCAAGAAGCAGAAGCCCTGGACCAATTCCTCGATCATCGGCGAGTTCAAGCTGAACCCGACGCTCAAGCTCGCCGCGGTCGACCCCTCGGTGACGATCAAGGCGATCGACGGCGCCGTCCCGGTGCCGGCGACCCCGGCGCCGGTCGGGCTCGACCGTGCCCAGATGGACGTCCGCATGTGGGAGACGGCGGAGCGCGGCAACACTGCCGGCGATTACAAGGCCTATCTCGACGCCTTCCCCAACGGGCAGTTCGCCGCTTTCGCCAAGAATCGCCTGTCGCGGCTGGAGCCATCCTCGGTCGCCGTCGCGGCGCTTCCGGCCGCAGCCGGGGCGGCCGCCCTGTCTTCCGCTGCCGCGGCTGCCCTGCCGGCCTCGCGGGAGACGGGCCAGGCTGTCGCCGACGAGGCGATGAAGGGCGAGGTCGCCACGGCCGAGACGGAGGCCGCGCTCAAGCTGACCGCCAAGGACCGTCGCGAGCTGCAGCGTCGCCTGAGCCTCGCCGGCTTCAAGCCCGGCAAGACCAGCCCGAATTTCGGGCCGAGCCAGCGCGCCGCGATCAGGGAATGGCAGACGACGCGGGCGCTCTCCGCCACCGGCTTCCTCGCCCCGATGCAGCTCAGGGCGCTGCGCGCCCAGACCGAGCCGGCCTATCAGCGCGCTCTCGCCGAGGAGGCCAAGCCCGCGCCGGCCAAGACCCGGACCGCGCGCGAACCCGCCGAGCCGCAGCCCCGCACCCGCGGCGGCGTCGCCTATGAGCGCGACCCGGTGATCCGCCGCGATCTGGAGCGCGAGCGCGCCGGCGGCGGCAGCAGCGCCACGGGCGCCGCCATCTTCGGCGGCATCGTCGGCGGCGTCGTCGGCGGCGCGCTGGGCGGCGGCTTCCGCCGCTGATCGTGACGCCCGCCGCAACCCGGCGGGCGGTCATCTCGGCCTTCGAGACGCGGCGCCCGGCGCCGCGTTTTGCTTTTGGAGAACCGCTGGCGCGGCAAGATGCCGTTTTGGCCGAACGGAGAGTTGCCACCCGCCCGCCGGCTCGGCTAGTTCTGGACCGCGCCGTCCGGCGGCATCCTTTCAGCGGCAGAGGCGAGATGATGAAGAAGGTCTATCCGGACGCCACGGCGGCTCTCGCCGGCGTCATCAAGGACGGCATGACGATCATGGCGGGCGGCTTCGGCCTCTGCGGCATCCCCGACATCCTGATCGAGGCGGTCCGCGCGAGTGGCGCGAAGGACCTGACCTTCGTCTCCAACAATGCCGGCGTCGACGGCGCCGGCCTCGGCATCCTGCTCGAGACCCGCCAGATCCGGAAGATGATCTCGTCCTATGTCGGCGAGAACAAGCTCTTCGCGGAGCTCTATCTCTCCGGCCAGCTCGAGCTCGAATTCACGCCCCAGGGCACGCTGGCGGAGCGCATCCGCGCCGGCGGCGCCGGCATCCCTGCCTTCTTCACCAAGACGGGCGTCGGCACGCTGGTGGCCGAGGGCAAGGAGGAGCGCGAATTCAACGGCGAGCGCTACATCATGGAGCGCGGCATTTTCGCCGACGTCTCGCTGGTCCATGCCTGGAAGGGCGATACCGAAGGCAACCTCGTCTACCGGAAGACGGCGCGCAACTTCAATCCGATGATGGCGACCGCCTCGCGCTTCACCGTGGCGCAGGTCGAGCATCTGGTCGAGGCCGGCGAGATTGATCCCGACCACATGCACACGCCGGGCATCTTCGTGAAGCGGATCGTCCACACGCCGCAGAGCGTCAAGCGCATCGAGCAGCGCACCGTCCGCAAGCGCGCGGCCTGAGCGCGCGTTCCGTCCGGCCGGAACGGCCGGACGATCAGAATTCGCGCAAGAGAAAGATACGGAGTCGACCGACATGGCATGGACCCGCGAACAGATCGCCCAGCGCGCCGCCAAGGAGCTGAAGGACGGTTTCTACGTCAATCTCGGCATCGGCATTCCCACGCTGGTCTCGAACTACATCCCCGAGGGCATGTCGGTTCAGCTCCAGTCCGAGAACGGCATGCTCGGCATGGGCCCCTTCCCCTATGAGGGCGACGAGGACCCGGACCTGATCAATGCCGGCAAGCAGACGATCACCCAGCTGCCGACGACGAGCTTCTTCTCCTCGGCCGATTCCTTCGGGATGATCCGCGGCGGCCATATCGACCTCTCCATCCTCGGCGCCATGCAAGTCGCGAAGAATGGCGACCTCGCCAACTGGATGATCCCCGGCAAGATGGTGAAGGGCATGGGCGGCGCCATGGACCTCGTCGCCGGCGTCAAGAAGGTCGTCGTGGTGATGGAGCACGTCGCCAAGAACAAGGACGGCACCGAGTCGCCGAAGCTGCTCGAGGCCTGCGACCTGCCGCTGACGGGAGCGGGCGTCGTCGACATGGTGATCACCGATCTCGGCGTCTTCTCGATCGACGAGAATGGCGGCGGCATGACCCTGATCGAGCTGGCCGAGGGCGTCACCCTCAACGAGATCAAGGCGAAGACGGGCGCGACGTTCAAGGTGGCGGTTTGAGCTCATCCGTCATGGTCGGGCTTGTCCTGACCATCCACGTCTTCTGAGGTCGAGCGCTACGCTCAAGACGTGGATGCTCGCCACAAGGGCGAGCATGACGGCTGGACTATCGAACTTTGCCGCTCTCCCACCCCGCCTTGACCAGCTCTGGCAACTCGCTCTCGGCCTCCGGCCAGCCGACGCAGAGCCAGGCGATCAGCTTCCACGCCGGCGGCGCGCCCAGCGCCTCCCGCACCACCTCCGGCTCCAGGATCGAGACCCAGCCGACGCCGACGCCCTGAACCCGTGCCGCCAGCCAGAACTGCGTGATCGCGGCGACCACCGAATAATCCAGCATCTCCGGCATCGTTTTGCGGCCGAGGCCGTGGCCCTGTGCCGTGCCATGGTCGCAGAACACCGCGATCTGCTCGGGCGCCTCGCGCAGCCCTTCCAACTTCAGCTCCGCATAGAGCCGCGCCCGCTCGCCCTCGTAATCCGCGAGCGCCTCGGCATTGCAACGGCGGAAGCTCGCCAGCACGGCCTCCCTCTGCCCCGGATCGGCGACGCGAATCCAGCGCCAGGGCTGCGAATGGCCGACCGAGGGCGACAGCTCCGCCTGCGCCAGCAGCCGCTCGACCAGCCCGCCCGGCAAGGCGTCGCGCCGGAAGCGCCGGACATCGCGCCGCCAGGCCAGCAACGCGGCGAATTGCGCCGCGAAGGCTTCGTCGAAGTAGGGAGGGGAGTTGGACATCCTCCTCAGTCCTCATCCTGAGGAGCGCTGCGCAGCAGCGCGTCTCGAAGGATGATCCAGCTTGTGCGGGAGCCTCCTGGAACATCCTTCGAGACGCCGCTGCGCGGCTCCTCAGGATGAGGGCTGTGGGTTGATCGACAGACCATCATGCCGAGTCCGCCACCGCGATCGCATGAAAGAACGACCCCGTGACGTGCCCGCGCCGGCTGCCCGCAGGCGCGGGCGCCGAGCCATGCGGATCGGTGACCAGCGCCAGCGGCGGGTCCTCGCCTTGGGTGACGATCGTCGCGTAGTGGAACTCATGGCCGGTCAGCGCGTCGCCGGCTGCGCCGAGCGGCGCATCGGCCTCCAAAATGGCGCGGCGATAGCCGAGAGTCATCGTCCGCTTCGCGAAGGAGGTCTCGACCGAGAGCAGGCCGGCCATCGCGTGGGGGACGCCGTCCGCATCGATCAGGCTCCGCCCCAGCACCATGTAGCCGCCGCACTCGCCATGCACCGGCCGTGTCTCGGCAAAGGCGCGCAGGCCGCCGAGAAAGCGGCCGGCGCCGGCCAGCCGCCCCGCATGCAACTCCGGATAGCCGCCCGGCAGCCAGCAGGCATCGCAATCCTCGGGCGGCGGCTCGTCCGCCAGGGGCGAGAACGGCACCAGCACGGCGCCGGCCGCCCGCCAGCCCGCCTCGACATGGGGATAGACGAAGCTGAAGGCGGCATCGCGCGCGATCGCGATCCGGCGGCCGGGCGCCGGCAGGCGCAGAATCGTCATCGAAGAAGCCGGCAAACGAGTTGCCTGGGCCACTCCCCTCACCGCGTCGAGATCGACCGCCGCCGCCACCGCATCGGCCAGCGCCTCGAGCCTGGCTTCGAGATCGGCGGTCTCGCCCGCCTGCACCAACCCGAGATGGCGCTCGGGCAGGATCAGGCTTGCCTCGCGCGGCAGCGCGCCGAGCACGGGCAGGCCGATTGTGTCCATCCCCTGCGTCACCAGCCGGCGGTGCCGCTCGCTGGCGACCTTGTTGAGGATGACGCCGGCGATGGTGATGCGCGGATCGTAATGCATGGAGCCGAGCGCGATGGCCGCCGCCGACTGCGCCTGGCCGGAGACGTCGATCACCAGCACGATCGGCCAGCCCAGCAGCGCGGCGATGTCGGCGCTCGCGCCGGTATGTCCCTCCGGCCCCGGCACGGCGTCGAAGAGCCCCATCGACCCCTCGGCGATGACGAGGTTGGCTCCATCAGCCGCATCGCCCGCGATCGCGCGCAGCAGCGCGTCGGGCATGGCGAAGGAATCGAGATTGGCGCTCGGCGCCCCGGTCGCAGCGGCATGGAAGGCCGGGTCGATATAATCAGGCCCGCATTTCAAGCCGCGCACCACCAGTCCGCGCCGCGTCAGCGCCCGCTGCAGGCCGAGGGTGATCGTGGTCTTGCCCGAGCCGGAGCGCGGCGCGGCGATGATCAGGCCGGGCGCTGTCATACCCCGCCCCCCGGCCGGAAGCGGCGGTCGTAGCCGGTGGAATACAGCGCGCTCTCGCCGAAATCCTCGGCCGCCAGCGCTGGGCCGACCAGGATCAGCGCGGTCCGCTCCAGCCCGGACTCGCGCACCTGCGCGGCGATCGTGGAAAGCGTCCCACGCAGCACACGCTCGTCCGGCCAGGAGGCACGGAAGACGATCGCGACCGGGCAGGTCTCCCCGTAGAAGGGCGACAGCTCTGCCACGACCTGCTCGGCGACATGGATCGAGAGATGGATCGCCAGCGTCGCGCCCGAGGCGGCGAAGGTGGCGAGACGCTCGCGCTCCGGCATGGCCGAGGCCCGGCCCGAGGTCCGCGTCAGCACGAGCGATTGCGCCAGCCCCGGCAAGGTCAACTCGCGCTTCAGCGTCGCGGCGGCGGCCGCAAAGGCCGGCACGCCCGGCGTCACGCTGTAGGGGATGGCGAGCGCGTCGAGCCTTCGCATCTGCTCGCCCGTCGCGCTCCAGATCGAGAGATCGCCGGAATGCAGCCGCGCCACATCCTGCCCGGCCTCATGGGCGGCCTGCATCTCGGCGAGGATCGCGTCGAGATCGAGCGGGGCGGTGTCGACGATGCGCGCGCCCGGCGGGCACCAGTCGAGCATCGCCTTGGGGATCAGAGAGCCCGCATAGAGGCAAACCGGGCAGGAGGCGATCAGGTCGCGGCCCCGCAACGTGATGAGGTCGGGCGCGCCGGGCCCGGCGCCGATGAAATGGATGGTCATGCCGCGCGCTTCATGATGATGACCGCGCCAGCGCGCAGGTGACGCGGGCGGTGGCGATGCGCGGCTGCACCAGCGTTCCGCCCGGCCCGGCGGCCGCCAGCGCGGCGGCTTCCGCCACCGAGCCGACGCCGTAGAGCGAGGCGATCCGCGTCGAGCGCGTCGCGCAGCTGGCCTCGAAACCTTTGAGCGCCTCGTCGGGCACGCCGACCACCTCGGCGGCCCGGCTGACGGCGGCGGCCGCGAGCCCGGGTTCGCCGATCCGGCTCGCCAGCGTCGCCAGACGCGGCGTCGCCTCGCCCGACAGGCCGGCGATCGCCAGCGCCTCGTCGAGGCAGGCGAGGATATCGGCCTCGCTGGTGTCGGCGCGCAGGCCCAGCCCGACGACGAGACGGCCGGTCATGGCTTCTCGACCCGCCACTGCGTCACCGGCATCGCCGGCCGCCAGCCATGCTTGCCGCCGACGGGAACGAGCCGGTCGATCGCGATGCGCCTCAGCGAGCCGCCATGCAGCGCATGCAGCGCCGCGAGCTTCGCCTCGCCCTCCAGCGTGACGACATTGGCGACGAGGCGCCCGCCGGGCTTCAGCGCCGCCCAGGCGCCCTCGAACAGCCCCTCGACCGTGAGCCCGCCGCCGATGAAGACGGCATCGGGCGAAGGTTGCCCGGCAAAGCCCTCCGGCGCGGCGCCGGTGACCTTCACCGACAGCCCGCCGAGTTCGAGGCTGTTGCGGGTGATCCGCTCGATGCGCTCCGCCTTGGACTCGAAGGCGATGGCCGCGTTGCGCGGATGGCGCTGGCACCATTCGATGCCGACCGAGCCCGATCCCGCGCCGACATCCCAGAGCAGTTCGCCCGCCCGCGGGGCGAGCGCGGAGATGGTGATGGCGCGGACCTCGGATTTGGTGATCTGCCCGTCATGGGCGAACCACTCCTCGTCCAGGCCGGGCGCCAGCGGCAGCACGCGCGCATCCCGGCCGGCATCGACGGCCACCGCGATCATGTTGAGCGGCACGATGTCGTCGAAGGCAAAGGCATCGGCGCGCGTCTCACGGATGCGCTCCTGCGGCCCGCCGAGCGATTCCAGAACCGTGATGCGGCTCGCCCCCATGCCGCGCGCGGTCATCAGTTCGGCGACCGCCCGCGGCGTCGTCTCGTCCCAGGACAGAGCGAGGATGCGCGCCTGCGGCTGCAGATGCGGCACGATCCGGTAGAGCGTGCGGCCATGCAGCGAGACCAGCGCGCACTCCTCCTGCGGCCAGCGCATCCGGGTGCAGGCCATCGAGAAGGAGGAGGATTGCGGGATGATCCGCATCTCCGCGGCGGGGATGGCCCGGCTCAGGCTGTTGCCGATGCCGTAATGGAACGGGTCGCTGGTCGCCAGCACGCAGACCTTGCGGCCACGCTCGGCCAGGATCTGCGGCAGCGCGTTGCGGAAGGGCTGCGGCCAGGGCCGCAGTTCGCCGGGCACCGAGCCGACCAGCGCGATATGTCGCTCGCCGCCGAAGACGATCTCCGCTTCGGCCAGCGCGGCCTTCGCCTGCTCGCAGAGCCCCGATGGGCCGTCCTCGCCCAGCCCGATCAGGGACAGCCAGGGCGCCTGCGCCTCGCCTGCGCCGCTCGACAGATTCGGGTTTTCAAGCGTAACTGGGGACATGACCGTGCTCATCCTCGGTGGAACCGGCGAAGCGGCGACGCTCGACCAGCATCTGGCCGAGCAGGCGCCCGATATCCGCGCCATCATCTCGCTGGCGGGCCACACCGTCGACCCCCGCCCGGCGAATCTGCCGGTGCGCGTCGGCGGCTTCGGCGGGGTCGAAGGTCTCAGGCAATATCTGCGCGAGGAGGGCATCATTGCCGTCATCGACGCGACGCATCCCTTCGCGGCGATCATGCCCTTCAATGCCGAGCATGCCTGCAAGGCCGAAGGCGTGCCGCTGCTCGCCATCCGCCGCGCGCCCTGGCAGCGGCAAGCCGGCGACGACTGGCGCGACGTTCCCGACATGGAGGCCGCGGCGGCCGCGCTGGGGGAGGCGCCCCGTCGCGTCTTCCTGACCATCGGCCGGCTCGATCTGCCGGTCTTCGCGCAGGCGCCGCAGCATCACTACCTCGTGCGCGCCATTGAGCCGATCGGCGATCGCCTGCCGGTGCCGCATGTCGAGGTCATCCAGCAGCGCGGCCCCTTCCGCGCCGAGGACGAGGAGGTGCTGCTGCGCGAGAAGCGCATCGAGCTGCTCGTCAGCAAGAACTCCGGCGGCGACGCCACGGCGGGCAAGCTCGTTGCGGCGCGCCGGCTCGGCCTGCCGGTGATCATGGTCGCCCGCCCGCCCAAGCCGGATGTCGAGACCGTCGCCCATGTCGATCAGGTCCTGCCTTGGCTGGTGGCGCAGGGGCTCTTTGTCACCGAGCGCGGCGTGTAGACCCAAGGCGCGGCCTCGCCGGGCCGCGTGATCAGCCGCGTGCTCGACGCGCCGATGATCACCAGCGTCGCCATGTCCGCAGTCGCCGCCGTTTCGATCGCGTCTTCCAGCGCCAGGATGCGCAGGGCCTCGTCGGGGCGCCCGACGGCGCGGGCGAAGATCACCGGCGTCTGCGGATCACGATGGCGGGCGGCGAGTTCCAGCGCCGCGCGCAGCTGCCACGGCCGCGCCTTCGAGATCGGGTTGTAGAGGCATGTCACGAGGTCTGCGGCGAGCACCGCTGCGAGCCGCGCGGTCACCACCTCCCAGGGCTTGAGATTGTCCGAGAGCGAGATCGCGCAGAAATCGCCGCCCAGCGGCGCGCCGGCCTTCGCCGCCGCCGCCAGCATCGCGGTGATGCCGGGCTCGATCGCGATCGGCAGGGCAATCCAGGCGGGGTCGCCCGCCTCCAGCGCCTCGAACACGGCCGCCGCCATGGCGAAGACGCCGGGGTCGCCGCCGGAGACGACCGCGACGGACTTCCCCGCCGCCGCCAGCCGTAGCGCATGCGTCGCCCGGTCGACCTCGACGCGGTTGTCGGAGGCATGCTTGGTCTGGCCGTCGCGCGTGGGGATGCGGTCGAGATAGGGCCCGTAGCCGATCAGGTCGGAGGCAGAGTCGATTGCGGCCTGCGCCGCCGGCGTCAGCCACTGCGCCGGGCCGGGCCCGAGGCCGACAATGGTGAGGGAGCCGCTCACAGCCGCCGCCCCTCGCCGGGCACCAGCACCATCGAGAAATAGGGCGCCTCCGCGTCGCCGCGCTCGCTGAGGCGGATGATGGCCTGGCCGGCCATCGTCGCCTGCTCGACATAGATCGCCCGCCCGATCAGCCCGGTGGCCCCGAGCGCGCGACGCACCTTCGGCAGGTTGCGGCCGAGCTTCATGATCACGGCGGCGTCGGTGTCGGCGAGGCGCCGGACCAGCTCGGCCTCGGGCAGCGTGCCGGGCAGCACGGTCAGGATGTCGTCGCCCCAGGTGATCGGCGCGTTGGCGCGCGTCCAGGCGCCGGCCATGCCGGTGACGCCGGGCACCACCTCGGTGGGGAAGCGATGCGACAGCCGCCGCCACAGATGCATGAAGGAGCCATAGAAGAACGGGTCGCCGTCGCAGAGCACCGCGACGCTGCGCCCGGCCTCCATCTCGGCGGCGAGCAGGGCGGCGGAGTCGTCGTAGAACTGCGTGATCGGGCCGCTATAGCCCTCGTCCTCGACCGGGACCTCGATCGTCACGGGAAAAGCGAGTTCGATCTCGCGGGCGGCATCTTGCCCGACGACCGCATCGGCCGTGATGCGGGCATGGCCGCGCCGGCCGCGCTTGCAGAAATGCACCAGCCGGTCGGCACTCAGGATGATGTCGCGGGCCCGCACGGTCATGTAGTCCGGGTCGCCGGGGCCCAGGCCGACGCCGAACAGCAGTGTCTGTCCCAAAGGCTTCCTGGCCGGCTCGAAGCTCACCGGCTCACTCCTTCTCTTGCGCCAGCGCGTTGACGGCGGCTGCCGCCATCGCCGAGCCGCCGCGCCGCCCATGCACGACGAGGAAGGGCACGCGCCCGTCCTGCGCCAGCGCCTGCTTCGATTCCGCCGCGCCGACGAAGCCGACGGGGATGCCGATCACGGCAGCCGGCTTCGGCGCCCCGGCGTCGAGCATCTCCAAAAGCCGGAACAGCGAGGTCGGTGCATTGCCGATGACGACGAGCGCGCCCGCGAGATGCGGCCGCCACAGCTCCATCGCCGCGGCCGAGCGTGTCGTCCCCATCTCGGCGGCCAGCGGCGCGGTGCGCGGATCGTCGAGCGTGCAGATCACCGGGTTGCGCGCCGGCAGGCGGGATGGCGTCACGCCGTTCGCTACCATCTTGGCGTCGCAGAGGATCGGCGCGCCGGCCTTCAGCGCGGCCTCGGCAGCGCCCGCGAAATCGGGCGACATCTCCACATCATCGGGCAGATCGGTCATGCCGCAGGCATGGATCATCCGCACCACGACATGGGCGGCGCGGCCGGCAAAGCGCGAGAGATCGGCTTCGGCCCGGATGATCGCGAAGGAGCGCTCATAGATCGCCCCACCATCGCGGATATAGTCGTAGCCCGTCGTCACTTGGTCGGTCCTGAAAGCCGGCCCGCCGCGCGCAGGCGGGCATGAAGGTCCTGTCCGGGCTGCAATCGCGTCAGCAGGGCGGAAAGGTCAAGGGTGGCGACGGCGCTGTCCCGGGCGCCGCCGCCGATGACGATGCGGTAGCGCCCGCTTTCTCCGACCAGCGTGAGGTCGGAGGCGCCGGGCCGCGCGCAGGATTTGACGCAGCCCGAAACATGCAGGCTCAGCCCCGCGGCGAGGTCAGGCGCCAGCACTTGCGCGAGGCGCGCTGCATCCGCCATCGCCGGAGCCTCCGCCCGGCTGCAGGCGGGTGCGCCGGCGCAGGCCTGAACCGACAGGCGCGGGTCGTCGTCACAAGTGATCAGGCCATCCGCCGCCGCGCCGTCCAGCAGGGCTATCGCGTTGGCCTCGGACAGCCCGCGAAAAGCGAGGCCACGCCAGGGCGAGAGGCGGATCTCCGGGCAGCCGAGCATTTCGGACGCCTGTGCGAGACGGTCGAGCGTCGCGGCCGCCGCGCGACCGAAGGGCAGCCCGACCAGTGCGGCATGGCTCTCACCGAGCGCGAACAGCCCGGCCCGCCGGGACGCGGGGCGCGCTGCCGGCGCCTCGGTGGCGGGGAGGTCCGTGAGCGCTGCCAGTTCGTCGGCTGCGAGATCGCCCATGCGGCGGATGGCATCGGGTGTCTGCGCCCGCTTCGCGGCGAAGCGGGCCAGGACCTGGGCGACGACGGCTCCGGCCTCGCTTTCCGCGAGGGGCCCGAACCAGAGCCGGTCCGCCAGCGCCATCACCACCCGCCCCGGCGCGGTCGCGACGATGCGAAGATCGCCCGCGAAGGCCTCGAGCGACGATTCACCGCCCCCATCGACGACGACGGCGAACTTGGCAGGCAGGCCGCTGACCTCGCGCGCGCGCGCCTCGATCTCGGCCGCGAGGGCGAGCGCGTCGATCCGGTCTCCGAGGCCGTCATTCCGGGGCAGGCCGCAGGCCTGAGCCCGGAACCCATGAACACTGTCTTGGATGCAAGAGGCGCCCAACGGGCCTGCACGTCCTGAGGCTTCGTCGTGTTCATGGATTCCGGGCTCTTCGCTCCGCGAAGCCCCGGAATGACAGCCGAGCTGCGCTAGCGGCGAGACCAGCGTCAGCCTTTGCGGCCCGTCGCCGTCATGCTCGTCGACCAGCCGCTCCGCCAGCAGCGTCGCGACCAGCGCCGGATGGCTGCCCGCCGTCACGCCGCGCAATTGCATGTTGCCGCGCGCCGAAATCTCGATCAGCCCGTTGCCGTGCCGGGCGGCCAGCGCCGCGATGCGCTGCAGTTGCGCCGGGGTCAGCCGCGCGCCCGGCGGATGCAGCCGCACCAGCCAGCCATCGCCGGTTTCCATCGGCTTGAGCGTGCTCGGGCACCAGCCGCGCCGGAGCGTGTCGGGGGAAGGCGCGTTCATTCCGCCGCTTCCCGCGTCGCGGGCATGCCCGCCAGAAACGCCCCCACCGAGTTGCGCCGGCTCGTCCACAGGCCGCGCCGCGCCGCCTCCGCCAGCCGCGCGCGGATCGCCTCCGCGGCCGGAGCATTGGCGGCCTCGATCGCGGACCAGACCGCGGCATCGGCGCACCAGGCCTGGAAGACCGCGTCGAACAGCCCGTCCGCGACGGCATCGGTGCTCGCGGCGAAGACGAAGAGCGTGTCCACCACTTCCGCCAGTTCCGCCGCGCCGCGCCAGCCATGGGCGAGATGGGAGGCGATCCAGCGCGGATGCGTCAGCCGGCCATGGACGATGCGGGCGATGTCCTCCACCACCGTGCGCGCCTTCGGCGTCTCCGGGTTCGAGCTGTCGAGGCTGTAGAGCGAGGGGTTGGCGCCGAGCGACTGTGCCGCGGCCGCGAGCCCGCCGATGACGTCGGCGGCGCTTGATGCTTCCAGAATGTCGCGCCCGGCGGTGTCGCTGACATGCACGAAGGCGTCGGCTGTCCGGATTCGGGCGGAGAAGCTGTCATCGGCATGCCCCGCGCCCTCCGGACCGCCATAGGCGTGGCTGGAGGCGGCGAGATAGGCCGCGCCCAGCTCGTTGCGGCTGGTCCAATGGCCATCGAGCGCACGGTCGGCGACGGCCGCGCCATAACGGCCCGGTGCGGCGCCGAACACCCGCGCCCCGGCCTCGCCGCGACGGCGGGCCGCGGCGGGCTCGTTCCACTCGTCGGGCTCGTCCAGCATCGCGACCGCGCGCGCCGCCGCGTCGAGCAGCGCGACTTGGCTCGGAAACGTGTCGCGGAAGGCGCCCGAGATGCGCACGGTGACGTCGATACGCGGATGGTCGAGCTTCGGCTGCGGCGTGATCGCGAAACCGGTGACGCGCGTCGAGGCATCGTCCCAGAGCGGGGCTGCGCCCATCAGCGCCAGCGCATGGGCGATGTCCTCGCCGCCCGAGCGCAGCGTCGGCGAGGCCCACAGATCCATCACGATCCGGCGCGGCGGCTCGCCCTCATCCTGCAGGTGGCGCGCGATGACGGCCTGCGCCGCCAGCGCGCCGAGCCGTGCGGCCGCTCGGGTCGGGATCGCGCGCGGGTCGAGCGTCGAGAGGTTGCGCCCGGTCGGCAGCACATCCGGCCGGCCGCGATGCGGCGAGCCGGCGGGGCCGGGCGGCACGAAGCGCCCGTCGAGCGCGCGCAGCAGCCCCTCGCGCTCGGCCTGCGCGGACGCGGGATCGAGCGTCGACCGGCCGAAGACGTGTAAGCCATCGCGGAACGGCAGTTCTGCGATGTCGCAGAGATGCGCGTCGAGCCGCGTCAGGGCCTCTGCCATCGGCAGGTCCAGCGTCACGCCGCAGGATTCCGCCAGCCCGCTGGCCTGGGCCCGCGCCCGGATCTCGCTCGCGACGATGTCGGCCCGGCGCGGATCGAGCACCTGCGCCTGGCTGAACTCCTCGACGAGGTCGCGCAGCAGCGCCGTCTCGCCGCCAGCCCCGATCTCCGCCAGCGGCGGCGGCAGATGGCCGAGCGTCACCGCCGAGAGCCGGCGCTTGGCCGGCGCGGCCTCGCCGGGGTCGTCGACCACATAAGGATAGACCACCGGCAGCCCCTGCGTGACCAGCCGCGGCCAGCAGCAGGCCGACAGCGCCACCGCCTTGCCCGGCAGCCATTCGGTCGTACCATGGGTGCCCAGATGGATCAGCGCGTCGATGCCGGCCGTCTCGTGCAGGGCGCGGTAGAAGGCGAGATAGCCATGGGAGGGCGGTGCATCGGGGTCGTGATAGCGCGCCTTCCGGTCCGGCGTCGCATCGCGCGGCGGCTGCAGCGCGATGGTGAGGGCACCGTCAGCGACGGCGCGGAAGCGGAAGGCGCCGCCGCTGATGGCCGGATCGGCCTCGGGCGCGCCATGGGCGGCGAGCAGCGTCTCGCGGGCGTCGGTGGGGATGGTGGCGAGCCAGGCGCGATAGGCGTCGAGCGGGAGGGCGAGGTCGGCGGGGTCGGTGGTGAGGGCGGCCATGAGGGTTTGGCCGTCATTGCGAGCGCAGCGAAGCAATCCAGAACCGTCTCGCTCGACGTCCCACTGGATTGCTTCGCTGCGCTCGCAATGACGGAAAGGGATGTCGTACCCCGCCTCCGCCAGCAGCACCCGGATCGCGCTAACGCTCGCCGGCGTGTCGAGCCCGACGGCGAAACCCGCCCGCCCGCCGCGCGCGGGATAATCCGACATCACCAGCGCCAGCCGGCGCGCGGCAACCGGCTTGGCGGACAGAGCGATCCAGCCGGCGACGAGATCGGCGAGCGCGGCGACGCCATCCGCGTCGGGCACCAGCCGGCGCGTCGCCAACCCCGTCGCGGGGTCGGTGGTCTCGGCCTTGAAGGCGACCGGAATGGTGCCCAGCCGCCCGTCGAATTCCGGCAGCGCCACCTGCATGGCGAGGTCGGCTGCCGAGAGGCCCCGCGCCGAGGCCGCCCAGGCGTCGCGGGCACTGCCGACCGGCATCGCCTGAAACACCGGACAATCGGCGCCGTCGAGCACGAAATCGGCGCCCTCGCGGGCGGAGAAGGCGGTGGTGGTGACGATCGCCGCCGGCTGCCGCGTCGCGATCAACGCTGCGAGTTCGGCGGTCACCGTAGGGTCCTTCAGGCTGGTCAGGGCCAGGATCAGCGGGGCCTGTCCGCGCGCGGTCAGCGCCGCGGCGAGCGCTTCGCCGGTGGCGGTGTCGCCGGCGCTGACCGCCGAGCGATAGACCAGGATCGGCACGAAGGGTCGGTCGGGCAGCGCTGCGAGCGCCTCGCGCCAGGGCCTCGGCGCGGCGTAGGCGCCCAGCGCGAAGAGAGACGGGAGAGGCAGGGGCGCGAAATTAGACGACGGCCGGTCGCGACCGAGGTAACCCGCTGCCATCGCCAGCAGGCGCCGCATGTTTTCCGCGCCGCCGCCGGCATGGAAATAGGACAGGATTGCGCGCGCGCAGCCCGGCGGCACGGTGCCGTACTCGGCGAGCCGCGCGTCGTCGCGGTCGTCGCCGGGCAGCACCGCCAGCGCGATGCCCCTGGCGCGGCAGGTCTCGCTGAGCTGTTCGATGCCGTAGCGCCAGTAGTCCAGCCCGCCGAGGCACCGCACCAGCACAAAACGGGTCTTCGCCACCGTCTTCTCGATCAGGAGGTCGACCGAAAGCGGATGCCGCAGCCGCCGCAGCGAGGCGAGGCGGACGGTGAGATCACAGTCACTGGCCGCCGCCGAAATGGCGGAGAGATCGCTGTCGGCGAAGGACAGGACGAGGACATCTCCCGGAGGCAGGCTGAGATCGACGGCGTCTTCGCCGTCGTCGAGCCTGATCTCGCTGGTCGGGAGCAGATGCATGCCTGGCTTTCGAAAAGGGCCGCCGCTCAGGCGCCGGCGAGCGCAGCCTCCACCGCCTTCACGTCGAAGCCCTTGAGCCCAATCACGGTCAGCCGGCCCTGGCGAGCCTCCTGCGCGCCCCAGGCCCGGTCGAAATGATGGCTGACACGCCGGCCGACGCCCTGCACGACGAGCCGCATCGGCTTGCCCGGCACGGCGGCGAAGCCCTTCAGCCGCAGCACGCCCTGCGCCTCGGCGGCCTTGCCGACCCGCGCCGCCAGCGCGTCCGGTGCGAGGCCGTCCGGCAGCGCCAGCGCGACCGAATCGAAATCGTCATGCTCGTGATCCTCGCCATCGCCGTGATGCGACGGACGCGAGGCGAGATCGGCCTCCGCCGCGGCGCTGAGGCCGAGGATCAGCGCGGGCTCGATCGTACCCCGGCTGGTCTCGACGATCTTGATCGCCTTGGGCAGATGCGCGGCGATCTCGCTTTTCACCCGCTCGCGCGTCGCCGCGTCGATCAGGTCGCTCTTGTTCAGCAGGATCAGGTCGGCGCAGAGGATCTGGTCCTCGAAGACCTCCTCCAGCGGGTTGTCGTGCTCGACGGAGGCGTCCTGCGCGCGTTGCGCCGCGAGCGCCTCGGGGTCGTCGGCGAACTGCCCTTCGGCGACCGCCGGCCCATCCACCACTGCGATGACGCCGTCGACGGTGACGCGGGCGCGGATCGCCGGCCAGTTGAAGGCCTGGACCAGCGGCTTGGGCAAAGCCAGCCCCGAGGTCTCGATCAGGATATGCTGCGGCGGGTCGGCCCGGTTCAGCAGCTTTTCCAGCGCCGGCACGAAATCATCCGCCACCGTGCAGCAGATGCAGCCGTTCGGCAGCTCGACGACGTCCTCCTCGGTGCAGCCGGAAATGCCGCAGCCCTTGAGGAATTCGCCATCGAAGCCGAGATCGCCGAATTCGTTGACGAGGACCGCGAGCTTCTTGCCCTCGGCGTTTTCGAGCAGATGGCGCACCAGCGTCGTCTTTCCGGCGCCGAGGAAGCCGGTGATGATGGTGCAGGGGGTCTTTGTGAGAGAAGTCATCGGGAACCCGCGATCGGGAGGGGAGGAAGGCGCGCCACCACGCCCTTGCGGATCGCCTCGGCGCGCTCGCGCCAGGGCACGATGCCGTCCGGGGCTTCGCGGTACTGGCGCGCGAAGGTGAGCAGCGTCTCGACGCCCGTTGCCGGGTCGAGATCGCCATAGACATAGGTCCAGCGGCCCTCGCCGCTGAGCGCCACCGTGCAGGGGCGCTTGCAGACGGAAAGGCACTCGACCGTCTCGACGCTGATCGCCGCATCCCCGGCGGGGTCGAGCGCGTCGCGGAGGCCGGCGGCGAGAACGGCGCCGGGACGCGGCGCGTCGGGGTCGCCCCCGGCGGCGCGGCAGGTCGCGCAGACGAGGATGCGGATCGGCGCCGTGCCCGTTTCCGGGCGCGGCTGCGGCAGTTGCGTGCTCATGATCCGGCCGGAATCAGGCCGTCGCGGGCAGGGCCGCGATCAGGAAGACGAGGCCGACGCAGGCCATGGCGGCGGCCGCCGCGCGCACCGGCAGGGACAGGCGCGTCTCCGGCGAGAACAGCCGACGGACGACAAGGATCGTGCCGACGGTGATGGCGGCCTGGATCGCGACGAGCCCGATCAGATAGGCGCCGACCACGGCGGTCTCGGCACCGATGATCGATTCGGCGAGCGCATGGCCATGGGCGAAGCCGGCGGCGGCGAAGAGCGCGGCGAGGGCCGGCAGCGGCAGCGAGGGCCTGAGCACGCCGATGGCGCCGATCAGCACGAGGCTGCCGGCGACCAGGATCTCGCCGGCCGGCAGGTCGATGCTGTTCATATGGGCGAAGGCGCCCAGCCCCATGCCGACGATCCACAGCACCGGCAGCAGCAGGGCGCCCGACGCGTAGCGCGAGGCGACGAGGCCGACCGCGACCAGCGCGGCGAGATGATCGAGCCCGAGAATGGGGTGGCCGAGGCCGGACAGCAGCCCCTCCGTCAGCGTCGACGGCGTTTGGCCGCCCATCGGATGGTGGGCGAGCGCCGGGCTGCAGAGCAGGGCGGTGAAGGCGAGGGTCAGGCGGTTGCGCAGCGTCATGGTTCCGGTCTCCGTCAGAAGGCGGCCGATCTCGCGACCGGCCTCACGTTCCCAAGGACGGAGCCGCATGACTGTCGCCACGCGAACACAGCCGCCGTCGGAACACCCCGTCCGATGGGCCCATAGGAACACTGTCGACGGCAGGTCTCCTGGCTCGCGGGTCTGGTCATTCCACGCCGCCTTCCCGGGATCGCTCCCAGTGGCCGATGGCGCGGAACTCGCCGCTTACAGTTGCGGGGGCAGCCGCGGCATCGCACCGCGTTCCCTTTTCACCTCCTCGCGGAGGCACCGTCGGCGACGATCATTAGCCATGTGCGAGAGGCTGTGCAATGCAGGGCGTGCTTCGACCGGTCGTCGCGGGTCATCCCGGGCGACCGCAGGGAGACCCGGGATCCATTCCGGAACCTTTCCGACAGAGGCTCAGGCATGGATCCCGGCTCTCCGCTTCGCTTCGGCCGGGATGACGGAGAGGTGCGTTGCGGTGAATTCATCCTCAATCCCCCACCTCACCCTCGTCCTCGGCGGCGCCCGCTCGGGCAAGAGCCGCCATGCCGAAGCGCTGATCGAGGCGCTGCCGCCTCCCTGGGCCTATATCGCCACCGCCCAGGCCTGGGACGACGAGATGAAATCCCGCATCGCCGAGCACCGCGCCCGCCGGCCCGCGGACTGGATCACGCTCGAAGCGCCGCTCGACCTGCCCGGCGCCATCCGCGGCCTGCCCGAGGGGCGCCCCGTGCTGGTCGACTGCCTGACGCTGTGGCTGACCAATCTGATCCTGGCCGAGCACGACACTGCCGCTGCCGGAAGCGCCCTGATCGAGACCTGCGCGCAGGCGACGGCGCCCATCGTCCTCGTCTCCAACGAGGTCGGGCTCGGCATCGTGCCCGACAATGCGCTGGCGCGGCGCTTCCGCGACGAGGCCGGCCGGCTGCACCAGGCGATTGCGGCAAGGGCCGGCCGCGTGGTCTTCATGGTCGCCGGCCTGCCGATGCTGGTGAAGTGAGCGGGCAGGTGAAGTGAGAACGCGATGACGAACGAGACCAACGAGGCCGCTCGCTACAAGGCGAAAATGGCAAAGCGCAAGGCGCTGCAGGACGCCGAGGTCGCCTCCAAGACGATCGAAAAGGGGCTGCTGATCGTCAACACCGGCCCCGGCAAGGGCAAGTCGACGGCCGCCTTCGGGCTGATGCTGCGCGCGCTCGGCCATGGCTGGCGCGTCGGCGTGGTGCAGTTCATCAAGGGCGCCTGGGAGACTGGCGAGCGCCGCGCGCTCGACGCCTTCGGCGAGCAGATCGCCTGGCACACCATGGGCGAAGGCTTCACCTGGGAAACGCAGGACAAGGCCCGCGACATCGCCGCCGCCACCCGCGCCTTCGACAAGGTCAAGGAACTGATGGCCGATGAGAGCATCCGCCTGATCGTGCTCGACGAGCTCAACATCGCGCTGCGCTACGACTATCTGCCGCTGGCCGAAGTCATCGCCACGCTGCAGGCGCGCCGCTCCGATCTCCACATCGTCGTCACCGGCCGCAACGCCAAGCCGGAGCTGATCGAGGCCGCCGACCTCGTGACCGAGATGACGCTGGTGAAGCACCATTTCACCGCGGGCGTGAAGGCGCAGGAGGGGATCGAGTTTTGAAGGGCACAGCCGCTGATCGACCCCGCGCCGTCATCCCGGACAAGCCGCTTCAGCGGCGCCGATCCGGGATCCATGCCTGAACCTTCGAGACCGGGCGTTCCGGAATGGATCCCGGATCTCCGCTCCGCTGCGTCCGGGATGGCCCCGTTCAACTGGCGCGATGAGAACAGCAATGTCAGAAAGATTTGCCAGGTAGGGCTCACACCCGCGACAGCGTAAGCGCGATCAGCGCGCCGCATCCCGCCAGCCCCCACAGCAACCCGCACGCTGTCCGATACAGCCGCAAGCCGCGCCGGATATCCGCCGCCGTCGCCTCGGCCCGGCCATCGCCCATCCAGCCATCCTCGACGACGACGTCGCCATAGATGCGCGGCCCCGCCAGCCTCAGTCCCAGCGCGCCCGCCATCGCCGCTTCCGGCCAGCCGGCATTGGGCGAGCGGTGGCGGCGCGCATCGCGGCGCAGGGCCCGCCAGGCGCCGGCGGCATCGGCATCGCGGTCGAGCGCGGCGGCCGCGACGATCAGCAGCGCCGTCAGCCGCGAGGCCGGCAGGTTGACGAGGTCGTCGAGCCGCGCCGAGGCCCAGCCGAAGGCGAGATGGCGCGGCGTCCTGTGGCCGATCATCGAATCGGCGGTGTTGATCGCCTTGTACAACGCGATACCCGGCAGGCCGGCGACGCCGAGCCAGAAGGCCGGCGCCACGACCCCGTCGGAGAAATTCTCCGACAGGCTCTCGATCGCCGCCCGCGAAACGCCGGCCTCGTCGAGGCTGTCGGGGTTGCGGCCGACGATCATCGACACCGCCTTGCGCCCCTCGGCGAGGCCTCCCGTCTCCAGCCCCTGGGCGACGGCCGCGACGTGTTCGTCAAGGCTGCGCTGTGCCAGCAGCGTCGAGGCGAGCAGCGCCAGCGGCAACAGCCCCGCCGGCCCCAGCAGACGGCAGAGAGCGCTCAGCGCCAGCGCCCCGGCCAGCGTCACCGCGAGCAGGACGAGGAGCGCGGCCACGCCCGCCGCCCTCCGGGCGGCGAAGCCGGCCATCTCCCGGTTCAGCCGGCGGTCGAGCCCGGCGATCAGCGCGCCAATCCAGGTGACGGGATGGCCGATCCGCGCATACAAGCGCTGCGGATAGCCGAACGCGGCCTCGATCGCGAGCGCGGCCAGCAGCAGAAGCAGTGTGTCGGGCCAGAGATCAGACAAAGCCATGGGCGAAACGACGGGGACCGGGGGCATCTGGCATGGCGGCGATCTCGGCCGGGCTCGGGCGCTGTTTCCGGCAGCGCCCGAGCCCTGGATCGATCTCTCCACCGGGATCAACCCGATCCCCTATCCGCTTCCCGCGCTGCCGTTAAGCCTCTGGCAGCGCCTGCCCGCCGCCGATGACGAGGCGGCGCTGCTGGCGGCGGCGCGAAACGCCTATCGCGTGCCGGCCGAGGCCGGGATCGTTGCAGCTCCCGGTACGCAGATCCTGATCGATCTCCTGCCGCGGGTCGTCCCGGATCTCATCAGGGCCGGCCCGGTCGCGGTGCTGGGGCCGACCTATGCCGAGCATGCGCTCGCCTGGCGGAAGATGGGCGCGACTGTCGTGGAGGCTGACACGCTGGCGCAAGCCGCCGATGCGGCGACGGTGGTGGTGGTGAACCCCAACAACCCGGATGGGCGCCTGTTGTCGGTCTCGGAGCTTGCCGCGCTCGCGGCGCGCTGTGCCGCCCGCGGCGGGCTGCTGGTCGTGGACGAGGCCTTCTGCGACTTCACGCCCGAGGCGAGCCTGGTCCCGGCCCTACCGCCCGCGACCCTCGCGCTGCGCTCCTTCGGCAAGACCTATGGCCTGGCCGGCGTCAGGCTCGGCTTCGCCATCGGCGAGGCAAATCTGGTGTCGGCGCTGCGCGACGCGATGGGGCCCTGGGCCGTGGCCGGTCCTGCTCTGGCGATCGGCGTGCAGGCGCTCGCCGATGCCGCGTGGTTGGCGCAGGCCGGCGCCGCGCGCGCCGCCGACGCCGCGAGGCTCGATGCGCTGCTGGCTCCGCGGGGCGAGATCATCGGGGGCACCGCCCTGTTCCGGCTGCTCGCGACGCCCGAGGCGCCGGCGCTCTTCGCCCATCTGGGCGGCCGCGGGCTCTATGTGCGCCGCTTCCAGGCCGATCCGACGAGGCTGCGCTTTGGCCTGCCGGGCGATGCGCCGGGCTGGGCGCGGCTGGAAGCGGCGCTGGCCTGTTTCCCGCATGGCGGCTGAGCGGCGGGCGCTGCGTCTGCGCCGTGGCGGTCAGCCGCCGCGGCAGGCTAAGGTGGCCGCCGCCTGTCTCACCCCCCGAGGATTGCCTTGATGCCTGCCCTACCGCCTGCCAGCGACCTGACCATCTGCTTCGCCCATGCCGCCTACCAGTTGCAGGCCGAGTTCGCGACCCGCGGCCATGCCGCCAGGAGCTTCGAGGTCCGCTCGCTCGACGAGCTGAAGGCACGGGCGCCGGAGGCCGATGTCGTGGTGGCGTCGGGTCTCTGGCGCAATGAGCTGATCGCGTCCTGCCCGAAGCTGCGCTTCGTCCAGTCGGTCTCTGCCGGAACGGACCAGTACGACAAGGCCGCCTTTGCGGCGGCCGGCATCCGGCTGGCGAGCGCTCAGGGAGCCAATGAGCGGGCCGTGTCCGAGCATGCCATGGCGCTGATCCTCGGCCTGACCCGCCAGATCCATCTCGCCCGCGACAACCAAACCGCCGCGACATGGCGGCCGATGATCGGTGACCGCGCCCGGCGCGAGGACGAGCTCGGCGGCAAGACGCTGCTGATCGTCGGTCTGGGCCGCATCGGCCTGCGGCTGGCGACGCTCGCCGCCGCCTTCGGCCTGCGTATCATCGGCGTGCGCCGCAGCCCGGAGCCGCATCCCGACATCGAGGCGATCGTGCGGCCCGACCAGCTCCACGAGGTGCTGGCGCAGGCCGATATCGTCGCGCTGACCTGCCCGCTGACGCCCGAAACCGAGAACCTGATCGACGCGACGGCGCTGGCTGCGATGAAGCCGGGCGCGCTGCTGATCAATGTCGCGCGCGGCAAGGTCGTCGACGAGAAGGCCCTGATCGCGGCGCTGTCGGAAGGGCGCATCGCCGGCGCCGGGCTCGACACCTTCGTCGAGGAGCCGCTGGCGGCGAGTTCGCCGCTTTGGGCGATGAAGAAAGTCATCGTCACGCCCCACAGCGCCGGCGAAACCCGCGCCTACGAGACGAATGTGGTCGACCTGCTGGTCGACAACCTCGCCCGCCTCGGGCGCGGCGAGACGACCTTGCGCAATCAGGTGGTCTGACCAGAGCCTGCAAAATCACGCCGTCATTCCGGGGCGGGCCGTAAGGCCCGAGCCCGGAATCAATGAACACGACAGGAGGTCGGTGGGCCCGGCCCCGGAGGTCCTTCGGCGGCTGCGGTGGTCATGGGTTCCGGGCTCTTCGCTTTGCGAAGCCCCGGAATGACCGGGTGGTTCCAGAATAAGTCGCTCACGCCCGCAAGCCACGCCACCAGCTGCGCGCCGCGTCGCGGGCGCGGAGCGCGAAGGCGTAGGCCGCGCTGCTGCACACCCAGTCGAGCGCCCGGCGCCGCAGCCGGTCGAGCAGCGTCATCAGCCAATTGAGCCAGCCATAGGTTAGAAGCTTCTCGCGCCCGGCATGGTAGATCCGCTCGACCAGCAGGAAGCTGACGAGATGGGCGAAGGCGAAGACGACGAGCCCGCTCCGGAAACGGCCATCGGCCATCATCCACAGGCCCAGCAGCTTCAGCGGTTCGGCGATCGCGAAGGGCACCGCCAGCAGCGCCAGGATCGAAAGCCGCGACTGACGCGCGATCATGGCCTCCGCTCGCGCCACGATCCGGAGTGACGCCACCCAGTCGATCAGCGGCCGGTAGAGCGGCCGGGCGATCTCGTCGAAGACGATGACGACGGTCAGGACCGCGCGCAGGATGGCGAAGAGGAGGCTGGCGAGGGGGCCGCGTGTCTCGTCCCGGGTCGGCGGCTGCGTCATCGATCGTCCCTGCCTCGCGCCCGGCCGCTCATCGGCTTGCGTCGCGCCGACTCAATCCTCCGTGATCCCAGCAATTCTGGGGCGTCCGGATCAAGCGCGTGTCATCCCGGATGCAGCGAAGCGGAGATCCGGGACCCATGCCGGAGCGCTTGCCGGAGAGGTTCCGGAATGGGTCCCGGGTCTCCCTGCCGGTCGCCCGGGACGACTCGCGCTTGTGTGACGAGGTGATTCGGGACCGAAGGAGGCTCACCCCACCTTCGCATCCTCCAGCATCATCGCTGCGCCCTTCTCGCCGATCATCATCGTCGGGTTGGCGGTGTTGCCGGAGGTGATGGCGGGCATGACGGAGGCGTCGATGACGCGCAGGCCCGCCACGCCGCGCACCCGAAGCCGCTCGTCGAGCACGGCGCGGGCATCGTCCGGACGTCCCATCTTCGCGGTGCCGACGGGATGGAAGATCGTCGTCCCCAGCCGCGCCGAGGCGTCCAGCAAATCCTCGTCGCTCGTCGCCGCCGGCCCCGGCAGATGCTCCTGCGGCCGGAAGCGCGCCAGCGGCGCCTGCCCGACGATACGGCGCGTCAGCTTCATCGCGTCGATCGCGACCTGCCGGTCGGCCTGCGTGTCGAGATAGTTCGGCGAGATCGAGGGCGCGTCCTCGGCGCGCGGCGTGGCGATATGGACATGGCCGCGGCTGGTCGGGCGCAGATTGCAGACGCTGGCGGTAAAGGCGTCGAAGGGATGCAGCCCCGAGCCCCAGGAATCCAGCGAGAGCGGCTGGAAATGATACTGCAGATTGGCGGTGGCGTGCTCGGGCGAGGATTTCGCGAAGGCGCCGACCTGGGATGGCGCCATCGTCAGCGGCCCGCTGCGCAGCGCCGCATATTGCAGGGCCATCAGCGGCCGGCGCCAGATCTTGGCGTAGTCGCTGTTGAGGGTCCGCACGCCCTCGACCTTGTAGACAGGGCGGATCTGGAGATGGTCCTGCAGGTTCTCGCCGACGCCGGGCAAATCCGCCACCGTCGCGATGCCCAGCCCCTGCAGCCGCGCCCCGTCGCCGATCCCTGAGCGCTCGAGCAACGCCGGGGAGCCGATCGCACCGGCCGACAGCACGACCTCGCCCGAAACCTCGGCCCGCAGCTTCTCGCCGCCATGCGTGAACTCGACCGCCGTCGCGCGGCCATCCTCGATCACCACGCGCTCGACCAGCACATTGATCTCCAGCCGCAGATGGTCCTCGCGGGCGTCGAGCACCGGCCGCAGAAAGGCGTTGAAGGCGCTCAGCCGCCGCCCGCGCCGCTGGTTGACCTGGAAGTACGAGGAGCCCTCGTTGTCGCCGGTGTTGAAGTCGTCGATCTTGGCGATGCCGGCCTCGGCCGCCGCCTCGCGGATCGCGTCGAGGATCGCCCAGCGCACGCGGGGATGCTCGACCCGCCATTCCCCGCCGCTGCGGTGGACCCCGCTCTCGCCCGGGCCGATATGGTCCTCGTGCTTCAGGAAATAGGGCAGCACGTCGTCCCAGCCCCAGCCGGAGAGCCCGAGCTGGCGCCAGCCGTCATAGTCTGCCGCCTGGCCGCGCATATAGACCATGGCGTTGATGGCCGAGGAGCCGCCGACGACCTTGCCGCGCGGATAGGCCAGCGCCCGGCCGCCGAGGCCCGGTTGCGCCTCCGTCTTGAACAGCCAGTCGGCGCGCGGATTGCCGATGGCGAAGAGATAGCCGACCGGGATGTGGAACCAGATCCAGTCGTCGCGTCCGCCGGCCTCCAGCACCAGCACCCGCGTCCTGGGGTTGCGCGACAGCCGGTTGGCGACGACGCAGCCCGCCGAACCCGCGCCGATCACGACATAGTCGAAACGGCCGATCGTGCGGCGGTCGGTCTCTTCGGCTGCGGCCATGGCGTCCCTCGGGGCTGCGGCGGGTGCGCTCCCGCTCTGCGCCCACCGTTAAGCGGCGCGGCCAGAGGCGGCAATGGCGCGTTGGCGCGAACGGCCTGTGCAGGAGGCCTCAAACCCGTGGCATCCACGGCCCGCCGCTTGCTTGGGCCGCCGCGAGCGGTTGATATGGCGCCGCGGCCTGACGCCGTCCGCCCGGGAGAGTGTCGATGGGATATCGCGTCGCGATCGGCACGCGCAGCTATCTCTTCAGCGATCTGAAGGAACTGATGGCGAAGGCGACGCCGCCGCGCTCGGGCGACCGGCTGGCTGGGCTCGCGGCCGGGTCGATGGAAGAGATGATGGCGGCGAGGATGGCGCTGGCCGATCTGCCGCTGCGCACCTTCCTGCACGAGGCGCTGATCCCCTATGAGACCGACGAGGTCACGCGGCTGATCGTCGATACGCATGATGCAACGGTCTTCGCTCCCGTGGCCTCGCTCACCGTCGGCGCCTTCCGCGACTGGCTCTGCTCGGACGCCGCGACCACGGAGGTCCTCGCCCGACTTGCACCGGGCGTCACGCCCGAGATGGCGGCGGCGGTCTCAAAGCTGATGCGCAACCAGGACCTGATCCTCGTCGCCCGCAAATGCCGCGTCGTCACGCGCTTCCGCAACACGCTCGGCCTGGCGGGCCGCATGGCGGTGCGCATCCAGCCCAACCACCCGACCGACGATGCCGCCGGCATCCTCGCCTCGACCATCGACGGGCTGAGCTATGGCTGTGGCGATGCGGTGATCGGCATCAACCCGGCCTCCGACAGCACCGCCAAGATCGGCGAACTCCTGCGCCTGCTCGACGAGTTGATCGCGCGCTTCGCCATTCCGACGCAAGGCTGCATCCTGACCCATGTCACCTCCTCGATCGCGCTGATCGAGCAGGGCGCGCCGGTCGATCTGGTCTTCCAGTCGGTCGCGGGCACGCAGGCCGCGAACGCCTCCTTCGGCGTCACGCTGGCGCTGCTGCAGGAGGGTCTGGAGGCCGGCCGCTCGCAGAAGCGCGGCACGGTCGGCGACAACCTGATGTATTTCGAGACCGGGCAGGGCGCGGCGCTCTCCGCCAACGCCCATCACGGTGTCGACCAGCAGACGCTCGAGGCGCGCGCCTATGCGGTCGCGCGGGCCTACCAGCCACTTCTGGTCAACACCGTCGTCGGCTTCATCGGCCCCGAATATCTCTATGACGGCAAGCAGATCATCCGGGCCGGGCTGGAGGACCATTTCTGCGGCAAGCTGATGGGCGTGCCGATGGGCTGCGACATCTGCTACACCAATCATGCCGAGGCCGATCAGGACGACATGGATACGCTGCTCACCCTGCTGGGCACGGCCGGCGTCAACTTCATCATGGGCGTCCCCGGTGCCGACGACGTCATGCTGAACTACCAGTCGACCTCCTTCCACGACCAGCTCTACATCCGCGAGGTGCTGGGCCTGAAGCGCGCCCCGGAGTTCGAGGACTGGCTGCTGCGCATGGACATTGCCGACGCAGCTGGAAAGCTCAGCGTTAGTCAGGGCGGGCCCGCGCTGCTCGCGGCGATGCAGGACCGCGCGGCATGAGCGAGCCGGAGAAGCCGCCGGCCCCGGGCCGCTTCGCCGATCTCGCGCGGCTGACCCCCGCCCGCATCGCGCTGGGGCGCACGGGCGCGTCGCGGCCGACAAGCGAGCTGCTGCGCTTCGGCCTCGCCCATGCCCAGGCGCGCGATGCGGTGCATGCCCCGTTCCGGCCCGACGAGGTCGCCGCCGCGCTCGCCGGGCTCGGCATCGAGACGCTGGCCGTCGAAAGCGCGGCCCGCTCGCGCGAGGATTATCTGCGCCGGCCGGACTGGGGGCGCAGCCTGTCGCCGGAGAGCCTGGCCGCATTGCAGGCGCGGCGAGGCCGGTTCGATCTCGCCATAGTGGTCGCCGACGGTCTCTCCTCCACCGCCGTCCACCAGAACGCCGCGCCGCTGGTCGAGGCCCTGCTCCCCTTGCTCCGGCGTCAGTCGCGGACGCAGGCGCCGGTCGTCATCGCCTCGCAGGCACGCGTCGCGCTGGGCGACGCGGCGGGCGAGGCGCTGCGCGCGCGCATGGTTCTCGTCCTGGTCGGCGAACGGCCAGGCCTGTCCTCGCCGGATTCGCTCGGCGCCTATCTCACCTTCGCGCCGCGGACGGGGCTGACCGACGAGGCGCGCAACTGCATCTCCAACATCCGCCCCGGCGGGCTGGGCTTCGCGGAGGCGGCCTTCCGGCTCGCCTGGCTGATCGACCAGGGCTTCCGCCACTCGCTGACCGGCGTCGGCCTCAAGGACGAGAGCGACGCGGCGCTGGAGGCGGGCGCGGCCGCCGGGCTGCTGCCGCAGGGCTGACGCGCTCAGCCCGCGAAGCCGCCCTCGGCCAGGAAGGCCGCCTCTTCCGGCGTCGTCTCCCGCCCGAGCAGCGCGTTGCGGTGGGGGAAGCGCCCGAAGCGCCGGATCACGTCGCGATGACCTTCCGCATGCTTGGCCGCATCGCCACCGAGCGGCGTGCTGAGCGCGACGGAGAGGTCCTGATCCGTCAGATCCTCGGAATGGCAGAAGGGCAGGTGCAGGAAGAGCCGCAACTCCGGTTCGGTCGCCGTGCCGTGGCCGCGCGCCTGCGCCAGCCGCGCGAAATGCCGCGCCAGCGGGTCGGTCGCATACATATGCGCCGTGCCGCGGAAGCTGTTGCGCGGGAACTGGTCGAGCAGGATCGCCAGCGCCAGGCTGCCCGGCGCGCTCTCGGCCCAGCCGTCCAGCTCCCGCCGCGCCGCCGCGAAATGCAAGCCCAGGAAGCGCTCGCGGAACAAGGCGTCGAAGGCAGCGTCCTTCTTGAACCAGCGCTCGGCACCAGCGTCGCGCCAGAAATCGATGACGGACTGCGCCGTGTCGGCTGCGCCGCGACGAGGGCCGCCCGTGATGTCCTGCTGCATTCTGACGCTTCTCCTGTCCGGCGCCCGCCGCCCGGCCACTCCGCCTCCCGCTGGGAGGAGACGGCCCCCGCGCGGGAGGGGCTTGATAACGTTGGGGCAACGGCGTCATCTGGAGGGGTGACGCCGATGCTGCCGCCACGCTCCCGTGAACAGCCGACGGCCGAGGACAGGCCCGGCAGGCCGGTCCACGCGTTGATCAGCCATGATATTGCCGAGACACAGGCCTGGCTCAATGCCAGGCTGCTTCGCGACATGCGGCTGGAGCCGCTGGGCCCCGACGGGTTCGAGGCGCGGCTGACGGCGCATGCCCTGGCCGGCGCCCAGCTGATCCACGCCGAGTATCCGCAAGGGATGCGGCTGAAACGCGGCGAGCGGCATGACGATCTGACGATCCGCATCGTCGCCGCCGGCGGAAGCCTCTATTCCGCAGGCCCGCAGACACTGGCCGCGGTGCCCGGCCGCGGCCTCATCCTCAACACCGGACTGTGCGACTCCGGCGAGTACGGCCGCGGCAGCGTGCACACGACCTTCACCCTGCCCGGGGAAGAGGTCGCCCGTATCCTGCAGGGGGCTTTCGGGCGTCCCGCCAATGAGCGCCTCGCCATCGCCGCGACGATCGATCTGGCATCCGCGGACGGCGCCACGATCGCGGGGTTGCTGGCGGCAATGGAAGCGGGGCTGACGGGCGAGGCGCCGCTGGCGCAGACGCCGCAGGCTGCGCGCCCGCTGCGTGATGCGCTGGTCCTGCTCGTTCTGGCGCGTTGCCCCAACCCCTACGCCGCCTGGTTCGAGGCTCCGGTCGCCGCGCCCGCACCCTGGCAGATCCGCCGCGCGATCGCCTTCATCGATGCCCATGAGGCCGGCCTGCTCACGGTCCAGGAGGTCGCCGACGCGGTCGGCATCGGCCTGCGCTCGCTCCAGGAGGGCTTCCGCAAGCACAAGCACGTCTCGCCGCACGACTACATCAAGCAGACGCGGCTGGCGCGCGTGCGCAGCGAACTGCTCGACCCGGCCTCCACACGCTCGATCGAGTCGATCGCGCGGCATTGGGGCTTCGTCAATCGCGGCCACTTCGCGCTGGATTACCGCACGGCCTTCGGCGAGCAGCCCTCGCAGACCCGCCGCCGCCGCTGAGCCGGCCCGGCACGTCTCCGCATCGTTTCGACACAGCAGCGCCCGGGCACTCTGCCGAGTGGGTATGTGCCCTAACGTAACAACCTGTCATCGGACATGGTGAATCCAATCTTTCCGCGCGTGGCCCGCCCGACTCCGCGCACGCGGCGCCGACTCGGCGCGCGCAGAATCGTCTTGAATCGCTTAAAATAAAAGACTGCATTTTTAAGTGAATTATAAGCTTGTTAGCCGAGATTCTTTGTATGCAGCGCAAAAGATCGAAGTAACGTTCGGTTCGGGGCCAAGACGATGAGCAAGACAAATGCCGGTGACCTGCAAAGGTTCCAGGCCGGAGCCGATTCGACGCTTCGAAACGCCAAGGCGACGGCCGCGGCCCTGACCACGTTGCTGGAGTCGGGCGCGGGCCTGGAGATCGACTGCTCTGGCGTCGAACAGGCGGACATCACCTTCGTGCAGACGCTCGTCGCGGCGCAGCGCAGCTGCGCGGCGCGCAACCTTTCCTTCGCCCTCGGCGGAATGAGCGACGTCGTCGCCTCCGCTTTCCAACGGGCCGGCGTCACCGCGCCCGGCTCGATGCCTTCCGAACTGTCCGGGATCTGACCATGGCCAACATCCTCACCGTCGACGATTCGCCGAGCGTCCGGCAGATGATCAAGCTCGTGCTCGGCCCGGCCGGGCACAATGTCGTTGAGGCCGGCGACGGATCGGAGGGCCTGGCCAAGGCCAAGGCGCAGAGCTTCGACCTCGTCATCACCGACCTCAACATGCCGGTGATGAACGGCATGCAGATGATCAAGGCGCTGCGCGCCCTGCCGGCCTTCATGGGCACGCCCATCGTCTTCCTGACCACGGAATCTGACGACGCCGTCAAGCAGGAGGCCAAGGCCGCCGGCGCGACGGGCTGGATCACCAAGCCGTTCAAACCCGAGCAGCTGCTCGCCGTCGTCGCCAAACTCGTGAGGGCCTGATGGAACTCGATCCGACGGAAACATTCCGGCAGGAAGCGTCCGAGCTGCTGGACTCACTCGAGAGCGTCCTGCTCGATCTCGGCCAGTCGCCGCAGAACCGCGACCTGATCGACGCCGCCTTCCGGGCGCTGCACACGATCAAGGGCTCGGGCGCCATGTTCGGCTTCGACAAGGTCGCGGCCTTCACCCATGATTTCGAGACCGCCTTCGACCTGATCCGCAAGGGCAAGATCGACGCGAACCACGAGATCGTCACGGTTTCCCTCTCGGCCCGCGACTACATCCGCACGCTGATCGAGGACCCCGACTCCACCGACCCGATCATCGGCGACGCGATCGTCGAGGAGCTGCAGCGCCTGATCGGCGCCGGCCCGGCCACGGCGAAGGAGGCAGGCCCCGCGGCCGAGAACGCCCCCGAAGCCGCGCCCGAGGCTCCCGCCTCCGCCGGCTGGCGTATCGAGATCGCCTTCGAGCCCGGCATCCTGCGCAACGGCACCAACCCGCTCGTCCTGCTCGACGATCTGCGCGCGCTCGGTCCCTGCACGGTCGAGGCCGACACGGCCGCGATCCCCGTCCTGGCCGACCTCGACCCCGAGACCTGCCTGATCACCTGGACGGTAACGCTGGAGAGCGCCTGCTCGCAGGACGAGATCGAGGACGTCTTCATGTTCGTCCGCGACGAGATGAAGCTCGTCATCACCCCTCTCGCTGCCGCCGGCCAGGCCGGTTTCGGCCTCGACATGTCGATGCCGGGCGAGGCGCCGGCCGCGGCTGCGGAGCCCGTCGCGAAGGCCGAGGCCGCGCCCGCCCCGGCCACCCGCGCGGCTGCGCCCGCCCCCGCCGCGCCGGCCCCCGAGAAGGCCGAGCTGAACCGCCGGGCCGAGGACAAGGGCACCACGACGGTGCGTGTCCAGGCCGAGCGCCTCGACGAGCTGATGGACCGCGTCGGCGAGCTGGTGATCGCCCAGGCCCGCCTCAGCCAGATCGCCCATTCCGGCAACGACCTCGCCATCAAGGCGATCGCCGAAGAGATCGAGCGCCTGGCCTCGGGCCTGCGCGACTCGACCATGGGCGTGCGCATGGTGCCGATGGGCTCGCTCTTCGCCCGCTTCCGCCGCCTCGTCCACGACCTCTCGCGCGATCTCGGCAAGCCGGTCGACTTCGTCACGGTCGGCGAGGACACCGAGATGGACAAGACCATGATCGAGCGTCTTGCCGATCCGCTGGTCCATCTCATCCGCAACGCCATCGACCACGGCATCGAGAGCGCCGAGGACCGCGCCAAGACCTCGAAATCGGCGACCGGCCGCATCGAGCTGGCTGCCCGCTATGTCGGCGCGCAGGTGCTGGTGACGGTGCAGGACGACGGCGCCGGGCTCAACACCGCCCGCATCCGCGCCAAGGCCGAGGAGAACGGGCTGATCCCGCCCGGCGCCAATCTCAGCGAGCACGAGATCCACCAGTTCCTGTTCCATCCCGGCTTCTCGACCGCCAAGACGATCTCGGCGCTCTCGGGCCGCGGCGTCGGCATGGACGTGGTCAAGCGCACCATCGAGGCGATGCGCGGCACCATCGATCTGACGACGATCCCCGGGCATGGCTCCTCGGTCACGCTGCGCCTGCCGCTGACGCTCGCCATCATCGACGGCCTGCTGATCCGGGTGGGCGAGGGACGCTACATCATCCCGCTCTCGGCGGTGGAGGAATGCATCGAGCTGACGGCGGCCGACGAGGCCCGCGCCAAGGGCCGCAGCTTCCTCAATGTCCGCGGCGACCTCGTGCCCTTCCTGCGGCTGCGCGATCTCTTCGATTCCGAGGGCCAGGCCGATCCGCACCAGAAGGTCATCGTCACCTCGATCGGCGACACCCGCGTCGGCCTCGTCGTCGACCAGATCATCGGCAGCCACCAGACGGTGATCAAGTCGCTGTCCAAGCTCCACGCCGACGTCACCATGTTCTCCGGCGCCACCATCCTCGGCGATGGCTCGGCGGCGCTGATCCTCGACGTCGCCCAGCTCGTCACCCTCGGCCAGTCCCGCGCCGAGACCGACAGAACCCCGGAGGCCGCGTGATGACGCAAGCTCAGATGCAGGTCGCCGGCGCGGATGCCGGCGCAGGCCTTCCGCCGATGGCCGAGACGCAGCTCCAGGTGCTGATGGTCGGGCTCGGCAACGAGATCTTCGCGATCGAGACCGACATGGTCCGCGAGATCATCGACCCCGTGCCGGTGACGCGCGTCGCCGGCGCCCGCTCCTTCCTGCCGGCGCTGATCAATGTGCGCGGCAACGTCATTCCGCTGGCGGATCTGCGCATTCGCTTCGGCATGCCGAAGACCGAACAGACCGCCGATACGCGCATCGTCGTGATCGAGGTCGAGATCGACGGCGATCCCGTCACGCTCGGGCTGCTCGCCGACAAGGTCTACGAGGTCACCGAGGTCTCGACACGGCACATGCAGCAGACGCCGCGTCTCGGCAGCCATTGGCGGCCGGAGTTCATCCGCTTCATCACGAAGTGGAGTGAGGAATTCGTCATCGTTCCGGACATGTCCAGGATTCTGGGCTGAGTTTTACTTGGGGATTGGGGGCTAAGAGTATGCGTTTCACGATCAAGGCCAAGCTGGCGACAGCATTTGGCGTCATCATCACACTCTCCATGGTCGCCGGCGGGCTCTCCTATCAGGAGCTGGCCAAGATGGAGACGTCCCAGCAGACCATCATCGGTCAGGGCCAGCGGATTTCGAAGATCGCTGAGATCCAGAGCCAGCTCCAGGCCCAGGTCCGCGCCGAGAAGAACGCGATCCTCGCCTCCGAGACGAAGGACATCGAGGCCGCCGCGGCCGAGATGATGACGCGCCGGGCCAATGCCGCGCGGATCACCTCGGAACTCTATGCGATCGCCTCGCCCGAGGGCAAAAGGCTGATCGACCAGGCGACGGCCAAGAGCAAGGTCCTCAACGATGTCCAGGACGAAACCGTCCGCAACGCCAAGCTGAACTCGGCCAATCGCGCCTATGATCTCTGGGCCGCCGAAGGTGTCCCGGCACTGGCGGCGCAGAACGCCGCCTATGACGCAGCCCTGACCGAACTCGCCAAGCAGCCCGACTCGATGCAGCACACCGTCGCCGGACGCGCGGTGATGACGGCCCGTTACGAGACGGCGCGCTATCTGCGCATGCTGATCGAGACCTTCACCGCCACGACGATGGCGGATCTCGATACCAAGCGTCAGGCGCTCGCCAACCAGGGCGAGGCTTTCAAGCGCACCAAGGCGGCTGCCGTTTCCGCGCTGAAGGGCGTGGGTCTCCCGACCCAGGACATCGAAAGCCGGGGCGAGCAGGTGCTGTCGGTCGGCACCCGCGCCTCCGACATCGCTCGCGAGGGCGGCGTCATCAAGGCGACCGACCTGACCAAGAGCGAAGGCCGCAAGGCCCTGCTCGAGACGCTCGCCGCCTATGACGCCTACACGGCCTTCGCCGAGAAGCGCATGGCCGAGATCGCGACCGAGGCGACCTCGGCAGCCGCCTTCGCCAAGATGATGCTGCTCTCGATCGTCGCGGCCTCGCTGCTGATCGCCGTCGCTGCCGCCGTCTGGATCGCGCTCAACATCAGCCGCGGTGTCGCCGGCGCCGTCGCCATCGCCAATGCGGTTGCGGCCGGCGATCTGACCCAGACCGCCAAGGTGCAGTCCAATGACGAGGTCGGCGATCTCGTCACCGCGCTGAACGGCACGGTCGAGAAGCTGCGCGAGGTCGTCGGCCAGGTGACCTCGGCCGCCGAGAACATGTCCTCGGGCTCGCAGGAACTCTCGGCGAGCGCCGAGCAGCTCTCGCAGGGCTCGACCGAGCAGGCTTCGTCCACCGAGGAAGCCTCCTCCTCGATGGAGGAGATGGCCGCGAATGTGAAGCAGAACGCCGAGAACGCCTCGACGACCGAGAAGATGGCGACCCAGTCCGCCCAGGACGCCGAGGCGTCGGGCGTCGCGGTCGGCAAGGCGGTCGAGGCGATGCAGACGATCGCGCAGAAGATCAACATCGTGCAGGAGATCGCCCGCCAGACCGATCTGCTCGCCCTCAACGCCGCCGTGGAAGCGGCGCGAGCCGGCGAGCATGGCAAGGGTTTCGCGGTGGTGGCGTCCGAGGTGCGCAAGCTCGCCGAGCGCAGCCAGGCGGCCGCGGCCGAGATCGGCACGCTCTCGACCGATACGGTGAAGGTCGCGCAGGAAGCCGGCTCGA
>NZ_JBHSLU010000082.1:245336-415367 GCF_042655245.1 Allobosea massiliensis
GGTGCCCGACATCAAGAAGACCGCCGAGCTGGTCGAGGAGATCACCGCCGCCTGCCGCGAGCAGGATGTCGGCTCGACCCAGATCAACCAGGCCATCCAGCAGCTCGACAAGGTGACGCAACAGAACGCCGCGGCCTCCGAAGAAGTCTCCGCCACCTCCGAGGAGCTCGCCGCCCAGGCCGAGCAGCTGCAGGCCACCATCGCCTTCTTCAAGACGGATGGCAGCGCTGCCGCCACCGACCGGGCCGTCGGCCAGCTCCGCGCCAAGGCCAAGCAGATGAAGGCCGCCTCCCAGCCCCGCAAGGCGGCGGCGCCCGCCCGCTCCAAGAAGGGCGGCTTCGACTTCGCCCTCGATGACGGCGGCGACGACCAAGACGCGGCCTTCAGCCGGGCCTCCTGACCACGACACGGAGCCTCCGCCCCGGCGGAGGCTCCCACCATGCCGGGCCTGCCGTCTCGGACAGCACCCAACCAACCTGTGAGTTTTCGCCATGCGCCTGACCATCAAAGCCAAGCTCGCCGCCACCTTCGGCGTCGTCATCGCCCTCTCCATGGCAGCGGGAGGATTGGCTTATGTGAAGCTGTCGAACATGACGGAGACCCAGCAGGAGCTGGTCACCTGGACCCAGCGCCTCAACGCGCTGGGCGACATTGCCGAACATGTCAGCAACTCGGTTCGGGCCGAGAAGAACGCCGTGATGGCGTCCGATGACAAGGACATCGCTGGCTTTATCGCCACGGCCGGCGAGCTTCGGCAGGCCGCGATGAAGCGCAAGGATGAACTGGCGCAGATCGCCGATGAAGAAGGCAAGCGCCGCATCGCGGAGATCGTCGCCAAGGCCAACCGCTTCGCGAGCGCGCAGGATGAGACGCTGGCCTTCGCCAAGCTGAACTCCAACAACCGCGCCACCCAGGCCTGGCTCTCCGAGACGGTCCCCCTGATCCAGGGCGTCACCGCCACGACCAACCCGGTGATCGCGCAGGTGACCCGTCCGGACGCATCCGCCGAACTGCTCCGCGCCGGTCTTGGCTTCCAGGAGGCGCGGCTCGAATGGATCCGCATGACGCGGACCGCCGCCTTGTCCTTCAACATGGCGAGCGTCGCCGAGATCGAGAAGCTTAACGTCGACATCCAGCAGCAGGCCGCCCAGGTCCGCGCGCGCCTGGCCAAATCGGCCGCGGAGCTGGCCGCCTTCGACATCCCCACCACGGCGATGGTCGCCGCTTTCGACAAGGGCATCGTCTCCGTGCTCAAGACGGTCGCGATCGCCGCCGAGGCCGGCACCATCAAGGCGACGACCGCCTCGCTGACGACGGGACGCGATGCGGCTGCCGCTCTGACGAAGACGCTCGAGGACTATGCGCATCACGTCGAGAAGGCGGCCGGTGAGGCCGCTGCGACCGCCGCCGAGGCCGCCGCTTTCGCCAAGCAGCTCCTGCTCGGCATCCTCGGCCTGTCGCTGCTGATCGCCGTCGTCGCCGCCACCTGGATCGCGCTCAGCATCAGCCGTGGACTCTCCAGCGCCGTCGGCCTCGCCAATGCGGTGGCCATCGGCGATCTCAGCCAGACGATCACCGTCAAGAGCAATGACGAGATCGGCGATCTCGTCACCTCGCTCAACACCATGACCGCGAACCTCAACGCCACTGCCGCGGTGGCGGATGCGATCGCCTCCGGCGACCTGACGGTGGCGGCCAAGCCGCTCTCCGACAAGGACACGCTCGGCATTTCGCTCGAGAACATGGTCATCAAGCTGCGCGAGGTCGTCGGCCAGGTTACCTCGGCCGCCGAGAACATGTCGGCCGGCTCTCAGGAGCTGTCGGCGAGCGCCGAGCAGCTCTCGCAGGGCTCGACCGAGCAGGCTTCGTCCACCGAGGAGGCCTCCTCCTCGATGGAGGAGATGGCGGCGAATGTGAAGCAGAACGCCGAGAACGCGCAGACCACCGAGAAGATGGCCGCCCAGTCCTCGCGCGATGCGGAGGCGTCGGGCGTCGCGGTCGGCAAGGCGGTCGAAGCGATGCAGACGATCGCCCAGAAGATCAACATCGTGCAGGAGATCGCGCGCCAGACCGACCTGCTCGCCCTGAACGCGGCCGTCGAGGCGGCCCGGGCCGGCGAGCATGGCAAGGGCTTCGCGGTGGTGGCGTCCGAGGTGCGCAAGCTCGCCGAGCGCAGCCAGGCGGCCGCGGCCGAGATCGGCACGCTCTCGACCGACACGGTGAAGGTCGCGCAGGAAGCCGGCTCGATGCTGGCGAAGCTGGTGCCCGACATCAAGAAGACTGCCGAGCTGGTCGAGGAGATCACCGCCGCCTGCCGCGAGCAGGATGTGGGGTCTACCCAGATCAACCAGGCGATCCAGCAGCTCGATAAGGTGACGCAGCAGAACGCCGCGGCCTCCGAGGAGGTCTCCGCCACCTCCGAGGAACTCGCCGCCCAGGCCGAGCAGCTTCAGAACACCATCGCCTTCTTCCGGCTCGACGAGCGGGCGGGCGCGGTCGAGATCGCGCAGCCGGTCGCGAAAGCCGTCAAGCAGCTGCGCGGCAAGGGGGCGACGATGGCTGCGGCCATCCAGCCCCGCAAGCCGGCCGCAGCGAAACCCGCCCGCAAGGCTGCCGCCGGCGGCTTCTCCTTCGACCTCGCCGATGGCGGCGACCAGGACGACGCCGCCTTTCACCGCAACTGACCGCTGACCCCGCCACGATCCGACGCGAGCCTGCGTCGGGTCCGGCCGGGCGACCGGCCATCACCTCCGGAGATCCGCCATGACGTTCTTCGACAACCTCTCGATCCGCAGCAAGATCGTGACGGCGCTGTCCGTCGTGATCCTGGTCATGGTGGGCGCGAGCGTGATCACCCACATCGAGTCCTCGCAGATTCGTCAGACGACGAAGTGGACGGACCACACAGACGAGGTCGTCGAGGCGTCGAACCACCTCCTGTCGGCGATGGTCGATCAGGAGACCGGGCTGCGCGGTTTCCTGCTCTCCGGCGACAACGCCTTCCTCGCGCCCTATCGCGCTGGCGCCGCGGAGTTCGACCGCTGGATCGCCAAGGCCCGGCAGCTGACCACGGACGATGCCGCTCAGCAGGCGCGCTTCGGCGAGATCCAGAAGCTCTCCGAGACCTGGCATCGGGAATCGGCCGACCGCGCCATCGCCCTGATGGCGAAGCCCGAGACGCGCGAGGCGGCCCGCCAGATCGAGATCTCCGGCACCGGCAAGGCCGCGATGGACGGGCTCCGCGCCAAGGTCGCCGAAGTCCTCAGCCACGAGAAGACGCTCTCGATCCCGCGGCTGAAGGCTCAGGAGACCGCCTTCGACATCACCGAGAAGGTCGTCTACGGCAGCGTCATTCTCAACATCCTCATCGCGCTCGGCATCGGCGTGCTGCTGACCCGCACCATCGCCCGGCCGATCACCCGCGTCACCGCCAAGCTGGCCACGCTGGCCGCTCCCGTCGAGACCGGTCGCCGGGACGAGATCGGCCGCATGGAGGGCTGCGCGCTGGCTGTCGAGAACGCCTTCGGCGACATCTCCCGCGTCGTGGCGGCCGTTTCGGTCGGCGATCTCTCGCAGTCCGTCGAGAAGGACTATGGCGGGCTCAGCCAGGATGTCGCCAAGGGCCTGGCCGAGATGACCGCCAACCTCAACGCCACCGCGGCGGTTGCGGATGCGATCGCCTCCGGCGACCTGACGGTGGACGCCAAGCCGCTCTCCGAGAAAGACACGCTCGGCATTTCGCTCGAGAACATGGTGATCAAGCTGCGCGAGGTCGTCGCCCAGTTGGCCGCCGCCGCCGAGAACATGTCCTCGGGCTCTCAGGAACTCTCGGCCAGCGCCGAGCAGCTCTCGCAGGGCTCGACCGAGCAGGCCTCGTCGACCGAGGAGGCCTCATCCTCGATGGAGGAGATGGCCGCGAATGTGAAGCAGAACGCCGAGAACGCGCAGACCACCGAGAAGATGGCGACCCAGTCCGCCCAGGACGCCGAGGCCTCCGGGGCGGCGGTCGGCAAGGCGGTCGAGGCGATGCAGACGATCGCGCAGAAGATCAACATCGTGCAGGAGATCGCCCGCCAGACCGATCTGCTCGCCCTCAACGCCGCCGTGGAAGCGGCGCGGGCCGGCGAGCACGGCAAGGGTTTCGCGGTCGTCGCCTCCGAGGTGCGCAAGCTCGCCGAGCGCAGCCAGGCGGCCGCGGCCGAGATCGGCACGCTCTCGACCGATACGGTGAAGGTCGCGCAGGAAGCCGGCTCGATGCTGGCGAAGCTCGTGCCGGATATCAAGAAAACGGCCGAACTGGTCGAGGAGATCACCGCCGCCTGCCGCGAGCAGGATGTCGGCTCGACCCAAATCAACCAGGCGATCCAGCAGCTCGACAAGGTGACGCAGCAGAACGCCGCAGCCTCCGAGGAGGTCTCCGCTACCTCCGAGGAACTCGCCTCCCAGGCCGAGCAGCTGCAGGCCACCATCGCCTTCTTCCGCGTGCGCGACGGCAGCCCGAAGCCGCGCGCGGAGGAGCCCGTCGAGCGGGCGGTCAAGCAGCTGCGCGGCAAGGCCGCGAGCATGGCTGCGGCCGCGCAGCCGAAGAAGGCTGCCGCCGCCCGTCCCGCCCGCAAGGTCGCCAATGGCGGCTTCGCCTTCGATCTCGCCGGCGGCGACGATCAGGACGATTCCGCCTTTCAACGCAACTGATCTGGACCGGCCCCTGGAGGCAGGGGCCGGCCGCTCTCACACGTCGTTCACAACGAGGTCGCCATGGCTGACACCGCCCAATATCTGACGCTCGGCATCGATCAGGAGCTGTTCGGGATCGACATCCGCAATGTCCGGGAGATTCTCGACATGCGGCCGATCTCGAAGCTGCCGCATGCGCCGAGCTTCCTGCTGGGGATGATCGACGTCCGCGGCGCCGGCTACCCGATCGTCGATCTGCGGACCAAGCTGGGCCTGCCGCGCGCCGAGCCCACCGACGCGACGCGCATCATCATCCTCGACGTGCCGGTCAAGGGCCGCACGCTCGGCGTCGGCTTCGTCGCCGACCGTGTCTTCGAGGTGACCGGTCTCGACGACGACCAGACCGAGGCCGCGCCCGATGTCGGCGGCCGCTGGCAGTCGAACTACATCGCCGGCATCGGCCGCAAGGGCGAATCCTTCATCGTCGTCTTCGATCTCGAGCGCCTGATGGAATCCGACGATCTGCCCCAGCTCAGCGCAATGGCACCGGAAAGGGCCGCGTGACGTGAGCAACCAGCAGGACACCGAAGCCTACGGCCATCTCTCTGACAAATACTTCAGCGCGATCGCGAAGTTCATCGAGTCGCGGGTCGGCATCAAGCTGCCGCAGACCAAGCGCACCATGGTCGAGGGCCGTTTGCGCAAGCGCGTCCGCGCACTGGGGCTGCCGGGGCTGAACGCCTATGGCGCGCATCTCTTCGACAAGGGCGGGCTCGAGGCGGAAACCATCCATCTCATCGACTGCGTCACCACGAACAAGACCGACTTCTTCCGCGAGCCGAGCCATTTCGAGTTCCTGCGCGACGTCGCGATACCTCAGCTCACGGCACGCCATGGCGGGCGCCCGCCGCAGCTCAAGGTCTGGAGCGCGGCCTCCTCGACGGGGGCCGAGGCCTATACGGCCGCGATGGTGCTGCAGGACCTCGTCGCCGCCGGCAAGGTCGCGCGCTTCTCGATCCTGGGCACCGACATCTCCACCGAAGTGCTGCGCGAGGCGCGGACCGCGATCTATCCGCGCGCCTTCGTCGCGCCCGTTCCGGCGGCGATGCAGCAGCGCTATCTGATGCGCTCCCGCGATCCTCGCGACGAGGTGGTGCGGGTGACGCCGGAACTGCGCCGCACGGTGCATTTCGAGCGGCTGAACCTGATGGACGAGTCCTATCCGTTCGACCGCGACGTCGACGTCATCTTCTGCCGCAACGTGCTGATCTATTTCGACAAGCCCACCCAGCAGGCTGTGCTGTCTCGGCTCGCCTCGCATCTGCGGCCGGGTGGATACCTGATGCTGGGGCACTCCGAGTCGATGGCCGGCAGCGGCGTGGAGCCGCTCCGCCAGGTCGTCCCGACGGTCTATCAGGCGGCGCCGGCCGCCGGCTCGAGGACAGCCGCATGAACCGCAAACCGATCCGTGTCCTGATCGTCGACGATTCCGCCTCGGTGCGGCAGGTGCTGACGACGATCCTCACCGAGGATCCGGGCATCGAGGTCATGGGCACGGCGGCCGATGCCTTCGCCGCCGCCCGGCGTCTGCAGAACGAACTGCCCGACGTCATGATCCTCGACATCGAGATGCCGGGGATGGACGGGCTGACATTCCTGCGCAAGATCATGGCGCAGCGTCCGATCCCCGTGATCATCTGCTCGACCCTGACCGAGGCCGGCTCCCGCGCGCTCTTCGACGCGCTCGAGGCCGGGGCGGTCGACGTGCTTCCGAAGCCCCGCGTCGATACCCGCGCCGCGCTGATGGAGACCGCCGATCGCCTGCGCCATGCGGTGCGCGCCGCGGCCCAGGCGAAGTTGCGCCCGCGCGAGCCGCGCATGCAGGTCGAGAAGAAGCTCACCGCCGACGCCATCCTGCCGCCGCCGGTGCTGGGCCGTGTCCGGCATTCGACCGACAAGATCGTCTGCATCGGCATTTCCACCGGCGGTACCGAGACCCTGCGCGAGGTGTTGGAGCAGCTTCCGGCCAACTGCCCGGGCATCGCCGTCGTCCAGCACATGCCGGAGAAGTTCACGCTCGCTTTCGCGCGCCGGCTGAACGGCATCTGCGCGATGGAAATCAAGGAGGCTGAGGATGGCGACGAAGTGTCGACCGGCCGCGTCCTGATCGCGCCCGGCAACCGCCACATGCTGCTTCAGCGGGTCGGGCAGGGCTATCGCGTCGCGATCAAGGACGGGCCTCATGTCTCGCGCCACCGCCCCTCCGTTGACGTGCTGTTCCGCTCCGCCGCGCAATATGCCGGCGCCAATGCGCTCGGCATCATCATGACCGGCATGGGCGACGACGGCGCGCGCGGCCTGCTCGAGATGCGCAAGTCCGGCGCCCGGACGCTCGCGCAGGACGCCGAGAGCTGCGTCGTCTTCGGCATGCCGAAAGAGGCGATCGACCTTGGCGCAGCGGAACGGATCGTCAAGCTCTCTCGTGTACCACAGGAGATCATGGCCTGGCCGCAATCCACGCCAGGGTCGGGTTGAGGACGAGTGATGCGCGTTGCGTCTGAGATGGGTGGCGTCGGGGGAACGACTGTGATGCTGGCTCAGGAAACCGGCCTCGCGCGACTGGTCGAGGCGCTGGAGGGCACCGCCCGCGAGATCGACGTCACCTTCGCCCGCGCCGGCAGCCAGCTCGGCGAGGGGCTCGGGCTGTTCGAGGGGCTGAAGGAGCGCCTGACGACGCTGTCGACCGATCTGTCGGGACCGGAGATTGCGCGCGCCGGCACGACATTGTCGGGCCTTGCCGGCGAGCTGCGCGCCATCAATGACGGGCTGCTCCAGGAAACCGGCGTGCTGCAGCAGCTCGCCGCCCACAGCAAGGACGCCTCGCAGGTGCTTGAGCGCCTGCTCGAGCATATGCGCCTGATCACGATCCTGGCCCGCAGCGCCCGTATCGAGGCGGTCTCGGTGCAGGCCGCCGGACGAGACTTCGGCGACTTCACCAGCGAGATCGTCGCTCTCACCACTCAGGCCCAGCGCACCATCCAGAACTGCGCCCGCGACCATGACCATCTCAGCGCGCTGCTGGGCTCCGCGCTGGAAGCCCAGCGCGATTTCGAGGGCCGCTACGGCCAGGCGCTCTCCGCGCTCGCCGCCAAGCTGGAACAGACCCTGGTCGAGGTCACCGGACGCCAGCAGCGCAGCGTCGCGCTGACGAGCGATGCCGCGACCCATTCCGGCAAGATCGCCATGGCCGCCGGCGGCGCCATCATCGCCCTGCAATCGGGCGACAGCATCCGCCAGCAGCTCGAACATGCGATCAAGGCGCTGCGCCTGCTCGCCGCCGTGACCGCGGGCACCGGGGAGGGCGCTGCCCTCGACGCCGAGGCCCGCACCGCCGCCGGGATCGTGCTTCGCCGTCTCGAGGCGGCCCAACTCGAAGAGAGCGCCCGCAGCCTCGCTCAGGATGCCGACTCCATCGAGGCGGCGCTCGCCCTGCTGGCGGGCGACACCGCCGGCCTGCTCGACCTGGTGCGTTCGCTCTACCAGGGCGATGGCGGCCGCAGCGGCTCCTTCCTCGCCGATCTCGAGGCGGATCTCGCCGAGGCTTCGGACCTGCTCGCCAAATGCGACCGCGCCCGCGCCGGCGTGGACCGCGTCACCAGCGCCATGTCGACGGTGCTGGACACCTGCCAGCAGACTGTGGCGGCCTTGGCCGGCACCGTTTCCAGCATCGTCCTGATCGGGATGAATGCCGGCCTGCGCGCAGCCCGCATCGGCACCGGCGGCCGCAGCCTCGTCGTCATCGCGCAGGAGCTGAAGTTCGCCGCCGACCAGGTCGCGGCCGACGCCGCGCAGCTGACTCCGACCTTCGCGCAGATGCAGGAGACCTCGGTCGGACTGAAATCCGGCGGGCGGCTCGACGCGGCCCATTTCGCCGCGCTCGACCAGGCGATGAGCGAGTCCCTAGCCGCGCTGCGCCAGACGGGGGACCGCCTGGCGGCGACGCTCGACCAGCTGACGCGCGAGGGCGGCGGCTTCGCCTCCGTGGTGGCCCAGGCCCGGCTGTCCTTCTCGAATGCGGGGGCGATGAGCGACCTCATCGCATCCGGCGCGGCCGAACTCGAGCGCTCCGTCGCCGAGGCCGCGATGCCCGACGATCCGGCGGCGGCTGCGGCGGCCGCACAGCTGATCGAACGGCAGGTCTGGCCGAACTACACCATGGTCGGCGAGCGCACGATCCATCAGGCCATCGTCGGCGCCCTTCTGCCCGCCCAGGCCGGCGCGGCCGCCCCGGTCGTCGTCGCCGCTCCGGCGCAGGACGAGGCCGACGACTTCCTCTTCTGACGCCGCCGCGTTTCGGCCGCGAAGGCATCGCACCCTGCACGCGAGGCGTGTGTGGGCCCTCTTTTCTCGCGATGAAGAAGCACAACGTCAACCTTTTGCGCCAGATTTCGCCCTGGCGCGGATAGACAAGCCCGTGTCTTCGTCCTAAGTCCGAATCTGCGCTACAGCAGATTTCAACTTCTCCCGTGATCGGAACACCAAATGGCAGACAACAAAGAAGAGCTGCTCGATCTGACGACCTCCATTGTTTCGGCATATGTCGCCCGCAATAACGTCCCGCGGACGGACCTTGCCGATCTCATCGCGAGTGTCCATGCGTCACTTGCCAAGCTTGGTGGTGAGCCCGAGGCTCCTCCGGCCGCGCCGCTCGTTCCGGCCGTGCCGATCCGCAAGTCGGTGACGCCGGAGGCGATCATCTGCCTCGAGGACGGCAAGTCCTTCAAATCGCTGAAGCGTCACCTCAGCAGCAAATACGATCTGACCCCTGAGCAGTACCGCGCCAAATGGGGCCTGCCGGCGGATTACCCGATGGTCGCCCCCGCCTATGCCGAGGCGCGCTCCGCTCTGGCGAAGTCGATGGGTCTGGGCCGCAAGGCCGCGACGCCGGCCGCCGCTCCCAAGGCCAAGCGCGGCCCCCGCGCAAAGGCCTGAGACGGACAAGGCTGCGGCGGGCTTCGCAGCCCTCCGCCTCGCTCGCCGGCCGGTCAGCGGCCGGCGCCGCGGCACTCAATGGCCGCCGAGCAGGCTCTTCCTGAGCATGCAGTGCACGCCCTTGTGCTGGTTCACCGTCTGGGTGACGCGCAGATCGGCCGCCATCGAGCAGAGCGCATAGGCCTGCTCGCGCGTGATGCCGGTGCGCTCGACGATCAGCACGATCATGTCGCGCAGCGCCTTCTCGGCGCAGCGGTCGAGATCCGGGTCCATGCCGCAGGTGATGACATGGGTCGGCGTCTCGGCCCGTGGATAGGTGAAGCTCAGATCCTTGCGCACCGTCAGGCGGAAGGTGCCCGACAGCGCGGTCTCGATCGCGGTCACGTTGACCTCGCCGTCGCCCTGCACGCCATGGCCGTCGCCGACCGAGAACAGCGCGCCCGGCACGAAGACCGGCAGATAGAGCGTCGTGCCGGCCACCAGCTCCTTGTTGTCGAGATTGCCGCCGAAGGCACGCGGAATGATCGAGGTGCAGCGCCCCCATTCCAGCGGCGGCGCCACGCCCATCACGCCGAAGAACGGTGACAGCGGCAGCTCCAGCCCCCAGGGCAGGGTGCCGACCATCCGCGCCTTGTCGAGCGGGATGTTCATCATGTGGAAATGCGGAAAATCGTCCGGCAGCGTGCCGGCAAGCGGCCGGTTGAGGTTGTAGCCCCAGTCCTGCCGCAGCGAGACCGCCTCGATGTCGATCTGCAGCACGTCGCCCGGCCAGGCGCCCTCGACCGCGACCGCTCCGGTCAGGATATGCGGGCCGAAGGGCAGGCCCTTCTGCGCCGCATGGATCGCGTGCAGTTCGGGCGGGACGTGGAACCCGGCCGGCGGCAGGGTCTCGACCGTGCCGCTGACGGATTCGATCGTGACGCTCTCGCCGCTCGCGATGGTGAGAGCGGGCGGCACGCGCGCATCGAAATAGCCCCAGTGGCAGGTCTCGGGCGAAGCCTTGAGATGATGGGTCATGATCGCTCCCGCGCGTCGTGGCGGCAGGATGGGTTGCCGCCGGAGAGACTGTCGAGTGCAAATATCGCGCCCCTCGGCTGCGCCCGCTTGCCGGGCCGGTCCCGCTTTTGCGATGGGAGGGCGGCGCATGCCCGCCGCACGACGAAGAGAGCGACCCGATGTCCCGAGAGCTGAAAGCCATCGCCCTGTTCTGCGGCTCGAACACCGGGCAGGGCGAAACCTATCGCGAGGGCGCGGCCCGGCTCGGCGCCGAGATCGGCCGGCGCGGGCTGACGCTGGTCTATGGCGGCACGCATAAGGGCCTGATGGGCATCGTCGCCGACGCGGTTCTGGCGCAGGGCGGGGCGGTCCATGGCGTCATCACCCGCCGCCTCGCGGATCTCGGCCATCTCCATGAGGGCCTGACCCGGCACGAGATCGTCGACGGCATGCGCGCCCGCAAGGAGCGGATGGCGGAGCTCGCCGACGGCTTCATTGCCATGCCCGGCGGCATCGGCACGCTCGAGGAGTTCATGGAGGCCTGGACGCTGAACCAGCTCGGCGAGTTCGACAAGCCGGCCGGCCTGTTCGACATCGAAGGCTACTACCAGCTCTTCATGGGCTTCATCGACCACATGATCGCCCAGGGCTTCCTGCCCGCGGCCCATCGGCAGGGCATCGTCGTCGAGCCCGATCCGGCCCGGCTGATCGACGGGCTCACCGCCTTCGAGCGCGTCACCGTTCCGAAATGGCTCTAGACCGGCCGGTCTCGAGGCGCGCCGCCAGTTGCTCGGCGAATTTCGCCGCCGCCACGGGCAGCGGCCTTCCATGGAGCTGGCCCATCGCGAAGCGCGCCGGCTGGATGTCGCGCTCGTCGATTGGGCGCGAGATCAGGCCGTCGCGCTGCTTCAGGCTGGCCGGCGCGCCGATCTCGATCTGGAAGGTGATGGCGTCCTCCAGCCGGACGTAATTGCGCAGGAACTCGAAGGAGTTCGACTCGATCACCGGCACGAGCTTGAACGAGCTGCGGGCGACGGCCTGGTCGAGCAGCTGGCGCCCGCCATAGCTGCGGTCGGGCAGCGCCAGGGGAAAGCCGCTGCATTCGCGCAGGCGGATGCTGCCCTCCTTCGCGAGCGGGTGGTCCTGCCGCATGATCGCGACGAGCCTCTGCTCGGCGGAGGCGATGATCTGGAAGCCGATGCCAGTGTCGAGCCGGAAGATCAGGGCGAGATCGACCTCGTAATTCGCCAGCGCCCGCAGCGCCTCGCCATGGCTGGCGACGCGCACGTCGAATTCGACCAGCGGAAAGGCGCTGCGATAGGCGGCGATCTCGACCGGCAGGAAATCATGCGCCAGCGCATGGCTGCAGGCGATCGCGACCGTGCCGCGGCGGAACCCTGACAGATCCTCGATCTGCGAGCGCACCCGGCCCATATCGGCGAGCTGGCTGCGGATGTGCCGGATCAGCAATTCGCCGGCCGCGTTCAGCCGGACCCCGCGCGGCAGCCGCTCGAAGATCTTGGTGCCGAGTTCGTCCTCGACGTCCTGCACGCGCCGGTTCAGCGCCGAGGCGGTGATGTTCAGCCGCTCCGCCGCCTTGCGGATCGAGCCGACGCGGGCGACCTCGTCGATATAGTTCAGCAGGCGCAGATGCCTCATGGCGAACAGTTCCGACCGATGCGTTTTGCGAACAGATCGTGCAAGAAGTCAGCACAAGACGGCACCGGTCAAGCCGTCCTAGGCTTCTCCCATGGCAGCGGCATGAGGCCGCGATGGGAGAGTTCGCATGAAGCACGCGATCAGCCGACGCCGTTTCACTCTCGCCGCGGGCGCCGCCGTACTGGCCTCCGCCCTGCCGCGACCGGCGCTGGCGCAGACACCCACGCGCTTGAAGATGATCCTGAACTGGCGCTACCAGGGCCCGCAGGGCTGGTTCTTCCTGGCCGACGACCGGGGCTATTTCCGCGAGGAAGGGCTCGAGATCGTCATGGACCAGGGCAACGGCTCGGGTGCGGCGGTCGGGGCGGTCGCCTCGGGCTCCTACGATATCGGCTTCGGCGACATCAACGCGCTGATCCAGCTGGTCGCGCGCAGCCAGCCGGGCGCCGCCACACCGCTCGCGATCTCGGCGCTCTACAACCGCCCGCCCTTCACCATCGCGGTCAAGGCCGACGGGCCGATCAAGACGCCGAAGGATCTCGAAGGCCGCACCATCGGCGGCCCCGCCAATGACGGCGCGCTCAAGCTCTTCCCGGCCTTCGCCAAGCTCGCCGGCATCGATGCGTCGAAGGTCGCCATCACCAATATGCAGCCCAATCTGCGCGAGCAGATGCTGCAGCGCGGGCAGGTCGACGGTGTCTTCGGCTTCGTCAACACCATCGCCTTCTCGGCCAAGCTCGTCGGCATCGACCCCGCCAAGGACTTCCGCTTCATCAATTTCGGCGATTACGGGATGGACCTCTACTCCAACGCCATGATCGCCTCGCGCAAGCTCGCGACCGAGAACCCCAATGCGCTGAAAGGCCTGCTGCGTGCCATCAATCGCGGCCTGAAGGACACGCTGAAGGACAACGACGCGGCGATCGAGGCGGTGGCGAAGCGCGAGCCGCTGATCAACCGGGCCGTCGAGAAGGAGCGCCTCGTCGCCACGCTCGCCTCCGAAATGAGCCATCCCGAAGCCGCCAAGCTCGGCATCGGCGACATCGACGACGCACGCTTCAGGAAGTCGATCGCGATCGTCGTGGAGGCCGACGGCCTGCCGCGTGTGCCGGCGCCCGACGAGGTCTTCAGCCGCGCCTTCCTGCCGCCCCTCGCCGACCGCGTCACCAAGCTGGGGTGAGCCTCATCGTCATTCCGGGGCTCGCGCAGCGAGAACCCAGAACCCACGATCGGGTGAGCCCTGAGGGTCGGAAACGGCCGCGACCTCGCCCGTGGATTCCGGGTTCGCCCCTGCGGGGCGCCCCGGAATGACAGCAAACCCAAGAGCCCCCGCGAACACCTGCCCGATTGCCGAGAACATAAGCATGGATCTGAACCTCACCGGCCGCGTCGCGGTCATCACCGGCCCGGCCAAGGGCATGGGCGCCGCCGTCACCCGGGCCTTCGCCGCCGAGGGCTGCAGGCTCGTTCTGATCGGCCGCGACATTGCGGCGATCGAAACGGTCGCCACCGAAATCCAGGCGGCCGGCGCCGAGGCCATCGTCATGCCGTGCGACATCACCAAGGGCAGTGAGTGCGACGACGCGGTGCGCGCGGCCAAGAACGCCTATGGCGGGCGCATCGACATCCTCGTCAACGTCGCCGGCGGCTCGGGGCCGATCGGCAAGACCGGCTGGGAGACCACGGAGGAGGAGTTCGACGAGATCGTCGATCTCAACATGCGCGGCTGCTTCAACACCATGCGCGCCTGCCTGCCGACGATGATCGCGCAGAAGGGCGGCAAGATCGTCAATGTCGGCGGCACCTTCGGCATGCGCGGCCGGGCCGGGCGCATGGCCTATTCGGCCTCGAAATGGGGCCTTCGCGGCATCACCAAGAGCTTCGCGCTGGAAGCCGGCCCCTACGGCATCAACGTCAACTGCGTCGCGCCCGGCATGGTCGACGGGCCGCGCTTCCGCGGCAAGGTCGTCCCCGAGATGGCGAAGCGCCTCGGCATCTCGGAGGAGGCCGCCTTCGAGAAGCATGCCGCGGACTATGCGCTGAAGCGCGTCTCGACCGATGAGGACGTGGCCCATGCCTGCCTCTTCCTCGCCTCCGACGTCTCCCGCCAGATCACCGGCGTCGACCTGCCGGTCGATGGCGGCTGGGCCATGCTGTGAGGGAAGCCGTGACCGACACGCCCTTCATCGCCGATCTCGTCCTCGCAGGCGGCACCGTCGTCACCGGCCAGACGCGTTACCGCGCCGACGTCGCGATCAAGGACGGGCTCATCGCGTTGGTCGGCGCGCCGGCCGCGATGCCCGCGGCGCGCGAGACGGTCGATGTGTCCGGCCAGTTCCTGCTGCCCGGGGCGATCGACGTGCATGTCCATTTCCGCGAGCCCGGCTACACCCATAAGGAAGACTGGCGCACGGGCAGTGCTGCCGCCGCGATGGGCGGCACCACCACCGTCTTCGAGATGCCCAACACCAACCCGCCGACGCGCTCGGTCAGGGAACTGCGCCAGAAGCAGGAGGCTGCCGCCAAGGCCCATGTCGACTACGGCATCTACGGCCTGCTAGCGGAGGACAACATCGACGAGCTCCAGGGTCTCATCGACGGCGGCGTCAACGCCTTCAAATGCTTCATGGGCAACACCTTCGGCAATCTGCCTTCGCCCTCGACGGGGGCGATGCTGGAGGGCTTCGAGATCATCGCGCCCTCTGGCCTGCGCATCTCGCTGCATGCCGAGACCGCTTCCATCATGGCCTGGCGCCAGAAGCGCCTGATGGAGGCCGGTCGCAACGACCCGCTCGCCCATATCGCGGCGCGCCCGGCCATCGTCGCCGCGGAAGCCGTCGGCCGCGCGGCGGAACTGGCGGAATGGACCGGTGCGCGCATTCACATCCTGCACATTTCCTCGGCAGCCGAGCTGCGCCCGCTGGCCGAAGCCAAGGCGCGCGGCGTCGAGATCACCGGCGAGACCTGCCCCTGCTATCTCCTGCTCGACTCCCGCGACTATGCGCGGCTCGGCTCGATCATCCGCGTCAACCCGCCGGTGCGGGATGCCTCGGACTCGGAGGCCATCTGGGCGGCGCTGCAATCGGGCGTGGTCGACATGATCGCAACCGACCACGCGCCCCATACGGTCGAGGAGAAGACCAAGGACGTGATCTGGCAGGCCGATTGCGGCTTCCCCGGCGTCGAGACGCAGATGCCGCTGATGCTGAACGAGGTCTCGAAAGGGCGCATCACGCTGGAGCACTACGTTACGGTCTCGGCCGAGAAGCCGGCCAAGGCCTTCGGCCTCTGGCCCCATAAGGGGCGCATCGAGGCCGGCGCGGAAGCCGACATCGCCGTCGTCGACATGCACCGGACCGAGACGATCCGGGCCGAGGCCCTGCACTCGCGCGGCAAGATCACCCCCTTCGAGGGCGTCTCCGTCACCGGCATCCCCGTCCACACGCTGGTGCGCGGCCGCTTCGTCCAGCGCGACCGCCAACTCGTGCCCGAGACGAGCGGCTGGGGCCGGCAGGTCACGGCGATCCAGGCCATGCCCAAGCCCACCATCCGCAACGCCGACCAGACGCTGGCCGCCTGCTTGCAAGGGCCGGCCGGCAGCGCCAAGGGAGCGGGTTCGTGAACGCCATCCTCACCGATATCCGGCCGGGCGAGACCGCCCCGGCCGCGACCTTCATCGAGTTCGAGCAAGCCTCGATCACCTATGGCCGCGGGCCCAAGGCGGTGCAGGCGCTGGCGCCGACCTCGCTGAAGATCGCGGAGGGCGATTTCGTCGCCCTCGTCGGCCCCTCGGGCTGCGGCAAATCGACCATCCTGAAGATGGTCGGCGAGTTGCTGAAGCCCTCGACCGGCCATGTCTTCGTCGCCGGCCGCGAGATCGGCGCGACGCCGATCCGCATCGGCATGGCCTATCAGAACCCGACCCTGCTGCCCTGGCTCAACATCCGCGACAACGTCATGCTGCCGCTCAAGATCGTGCCGCCTTTCCGGCAGCACTACCGGGCCAAGCGCAAGACCGAGTATCGCGACCGCGTCGAGGCGCTGCTGACGCAGGTCGGCCTCGGCGGCTTCGGCGACAAATATCCCTGGCAGCTCTCCGGCGGCATGATGCAGCGCGCCAATCTCTGCCGCGCCCTGATCCACGATCCCGACCTCCTGCTGCTGGACGAGCCCTTCGGCGCGCTCGACCAGTTCACCCGCGAGGAGCTCTGGGCGATCATGCAGGACCTCTGGCTTTCCAAGAAACTGACGGTGCTGCTGGTCACGCACGACCTCAAGGAGGCCGCCTATCTCGCCGACCGCATCTGCGTGATGAGCGCCAGGCCCGGCCGCATCCTCGACGATTCACCCGTCGCGTTGGCGCGGCCGCGCACCATCGACATGACCTTCGAACCGGATTTCGTGGCGCTGAACCAGCGCCTGCGGGCGATGATCGTCGGCGCCCGTGGCGGCACCGGCATCGTCAACCACGCGCCCGGCGCGGCGTGAGGAAGGGACCCTGATGGACCGTCTCGGCGAGATCATCCGCGAGAAGGGCGCCTCGACGGCGCTCATCATCGGCGTCTTCGTGTTCTGGGAGCTGTTCTGCCTGATGGCGGGCATCTCCGACATCCTGCTGCCGCGCCCGTCGCAGATCATCAAGGCGCTGATCCAGTACTGGCCGGCGATCTGGCCGCACACCTGGCAGACGCTCTACACGACGATCGTCGGCTTCGGCATCGGCGTCGTGATCGGGCTCCTGCTCGGCATCCTGATCGGCTCGTCCAAGCTCGCCTACGACACCGCCTATCCGCTGCTCGTCGGCTTCTCCTCGATCCCCAAGGTCGCGGTCGTGCCGATCTTCGTGCTCTGGTACGGCGCCGGCACGGTGCCGGCGATCCTGACCGCGATGATCATCTGCATCTTCCCGATCGTGGTGAACGTCGCCACCGGCATCGCCACCGTCGAGCCCGAGCTGGAAGACGTGATGAAGACGCTCAAGGCCTCGAAGACCGACATTCTCTGGAATGTCAGCCTGCCGCGCGCGATGCCCTATTTCTTCGCGGCGCTGAAGGTCGCGATTACGCTCGCCTTCGTCGGCTCGGTGGTGGCCGAGACGGTCGCCTCCAACCGCGGCATCGGCAACATGATGATGATCGCCTCGTCGAGCTTCAACGTGCCGTTGGTCTTCGCCGGGCTCTTCGTCCTGGCCGGGCTTGGCGTCACGCTCTACGTGCTGTTTTCTCTGATCGAGCGGCGCGTCACCGGCTGGGCCCACCGCAAGACCGACGTCGCCTCGGCCTGAGCCGGGGCGAGGGGCGCTTTCGCGACGGAGACCGATGATGCGCCAGATCACCGCCGGCCACGCCTTCGATGCCCGCCGCAGCCTGCAGGACACCGCGCTGACGATCGAGGGCGGCAGCATCGCCGCGATCACGGGGGGGCCGGCCGGAACCGCGAACGACGTCGTCGTGCTGCCGGCGCTGGTCAACGCCCATGACCATGCCCGCCCGATCCGCACCAGCTCGGTCGGCGGCTTCGCCCGGCCGCTCGAACTCTGGCTGCACCGGCTGGCGCTGTTTGCCCCGGTCGACCCTTATCTCGCGACGCTGGCGCCGCTGGGGCGCGCCGCGCTCGGCGGCCAGGGCGCCGTGATGATCCACCATGTCCGGCCAATGGGTCTGACCGATCTTCCGACCGAGGCCGCGGCCATGGCCCGCGCCGCGCGCGACATCGGCGTGCGCATCGCCTTCGGCGTCGGCATGCGCGACCAGAACCCGCTGGTCTACGGCGACCACGCCCCGGTGCTAGAGGATCTCGACCCCGTCGCCCGTGCCGAGATCGAGGCGCGCTATCTGGCGCCGATGCTGCCGGTCGCCGAGCAGATCGCCCGCGTCGACGCCGTCGCGGCGGCCATCGCCGGCCCAATGGTCGATGTCCAATACGCCCCCAACGGCCCGCAATGGGGCTCGGATGCGCTCTGGGAGGCGATCGCCGAGGCCTCCGCCCGTACCGGGCGCCGCGTCACCACCCATCTCTTCGAGACGAAGTATCAGCGCGACTGGGCCGACAGGACCTATCCGAGCGGGCTGGTCAAGCGCTGGAAGGAGATCGGGCTGCTCTCGCCGCGGCTGACACTGGCGCATTGCGTCTGGGCGCGGCCCGACGAGCTGGAGATGATCGCCGAGGCCGGCTGTGTCATCGCCACCAACACCTCCTCCAACCTGGCGTTGCGCTCGGGGCTGGCGCCGGTCGCCGAGATGGCGGCGCGCGGTTGCAAGGTCGCGCTCGGCGTTGACGGCCAGGCCTTCGACGAGGATGACGACGCCCTGCGCGAACTGCGCCTGCTCTGGTCGCTGCATGGCGGCTGGGGATTCGATCAGACACTCAGCCCGCGCGACGCGCTCGCGATGGCGCTGGAAACCGGGCGCATCGCGCTCGGCGCGCCCGCCGGCGGCCAGCTCGCGGAAGGGCAGGCGGCCGATCTCCTGATCCTCGACCGCGCCGCGCTCGACGAGGACGCGCTGATGCCGGTCGATCCGCTCGAGCTGATGTTCGCCCGCGCCACCCGCCGCCAGATCCGCGAGCTGATCGTCGACGGACGCAGCATCGTCGCCCATGGCCGCGTGCTGGGTGTCGATCTCGATGCGGTCCATGACGAGCTGCGCGGCATCTACCGCGCCGGCATCGCCGATCGCGCCGGCCTCGCCGCGGCGCTTCCCGCGCTGGAGAGCGCCGTGACCCGGCACTACGTCACGCGGCTGGGCTGCTGCTGACGCCAGGCCGAGCCGACGCGCTCAGGCAGCCTCGCGCCGCTCCGCCAGCCCCGTCAGGAACACCTCGATGCAGCGCCTGGCGTGGCCGACCCGCTGCTCGCTGGTCATCAGCGCATCGCCCGGGTAGCGCTTCACCATCACGCTGAACACCATGTCCATCAGCATGCGGGCCGCCGCCTCGGGCGGGAAGGGCCGCAAAGCGCCGCGTGCCTGCTGGACCGCCAGCCACTGCGCCAGCAGACGCAGCGCCGCTTGCGCCCCTTCCAGCGCGATGGCCTCGCCGATCTCCGGATAGCGGTCGGCATCGGCGACGGCGAGCCGGATGAAGGCGAGACGCTGTCGGTTCTCGGTCTCGTCGATGTCGAGCCGGAAGATCGCCGCCAGCGCCTCGGCCGTGGGCAGGGCGTCGTCGGGGCGGGGCAGGGCGAGCATCGTCCGACGGTGGTCGGCAACCATCGCCTTGAACAGGTCGGTCTTCGCCGGGAACAGACGGTAGAGCGTCTTCTTCGAAATGCCGCAGCGGGCTGCGACCGCATCCATCGTCGTGCCGCCATAGCCAACATCGAGGAACAGATCGCAGGCGATGCCGAGAATGCGCTGGCGCTCTTCTGAATCTGGGCGCTGCTTCGGCCGCCCGCGCGACCGCGCCGCGCCGTCGGTGCTCGTCCCGATGTCGTGATCAATCATTAACCGCCACTCCCGGGAAACATCTTTGGGTTTGACAGGCCAAGAAATCAAGCGTTAAGAAACCCGAGAGTTTCCAAAAAGAGACGATCCATGTCCCGTCCTCGCCCCGTCACCATCCGTCAGCTCCCAATGGCGGGGGTCGTCCTGCTGGGCGCTGCGCTCGCGGGCTGCAACAGCGAGAAGGCCGCGGCACCGCCGCCCCAGCAGCAGGCGCAGGTCAGCGTCGTCGTGCTGCGTTCGAAGCCGGTCGCCATCAGTGCCGAATTGCCCGGCCGCGTCGCGGCCAGCCTCGTCGCCGAAGTGCGCCCGCAGGTCGGCGGGCTGATCAAGTCGCGCCAGTTCCGCGAGGGCAGCGAGGTCAAGGCCGGCGATCTGCTCTATGAGATCGACCCCGCGCCCTATCAGGCGGCGCTCGACAGCGCGGAAGCCGCCCTCGCCCGGGCGGAGGCTGCGGTCCCCAACGCCCAGGCCAAGGTCGATCGCTACCGCGACCTCATCCGCCAGAATGCGATCAGCAAGCAGGAAAACGACGACGCCGTCGCAGCGCTCGCCCAGGCCCGGGCCGACGTCGCCTCCGCCCGCGCGAGCCTCGACACCGCCCGCATCAATCTCGGCTTCACCAAGGTCACGGCCCCGATCGGCGGCCGTGTCGACCGTTCGACGCTGACACCGGGCGCGCTGGTCACCGCCAACCAGACGACGGCCCTGACCACGATCCGCCAGCTCGACCCGATCAATGTCGACGTCATCCAGTCCAGCACGAACCTGCTCAAGTTCCGCAGCGCGGTGGCCGAAGGGCGGCTACGCTTCACAGGGCCGAACGTCGCGGTGAAGCTCAAGCTCGATACCGGCGCCGAATACGCCCAGACCGGCAAGCTCGAATTCGCCGAGGCCAATGTCGACGAGACCACCGGCACCTTCACGGTGCGGGCCGAGTTCCCCAATCCCGACCGCCTCCTGCTGCCCGGCATGTTCGTGCGCGCCGTCATCCAGGAGGGCATCGCCGAGAACAGCTTCCTGGTCCCGCAGCGCGCGGTCGGCCGCAACACGAAGGGCGAGGCGACGGCGAAATTCGTCGGCCCTGACGGCAAAGTCGAGGAGCGCGTGCTGGCGACGTCGCGCAATGTCGGCAACAATTGGCTGGTCGAGCAGGGCGTGAAGGACGGCGACAAGGTGATCGTCGAGGGCGCCCAGCTCGTGCGCGCCGGCCAGACCGTGACCGGCAACGAGGTCACGATCGACGAGGCCAGCGGCGAGCTCAAGGCCGCCAACCGCCAGGCTGCGCTGCCCGCGGGCCAGGCTCCCGGCCAGACCGCGAAGAACTGAGCGCCATGTCCCGTTTCTTCATCGAGCGCCCGATCTTTGCCTGGGTCGTGGCCATCGTCATCATGCTGGCGGGCCTGCTCGCCCTGCGCACCCTGCCGGTCTCGCAATACCCGCAGATCGCGCCGACCACGGTCAGCATCAGCGCGAGCTATCCCGGCGCCGACGCCCAGACGGTCGAGAACTCGGTGACCAAGGTCATCGAGCAGGGCATGACCGGCGTCGACAACCTGCAATACATGTCTGCGACCTCGACCTCCTCGGGTCAGGCGACGATCACGCTGACATTCACCAGCGGCGCCGATCCCGACGTCGCGCAGATGCAGGTGCAGAACAAGCTGCAGCTCGTCACCGCGCAATTGCCGCAGACGGTACAGAACACCGGCATCACGGTCGCCAAGGCCTCGACCGGCTTCCTCCTGGTCGCCGCCTTCGTTTCGCGCGACGGGCGGATGTCGACCAACGACCTCGCCGACTATGTCGATTCCACCCTCAACGACACGCTCAAGCGCGTGCCCGGCGTCGGCTCGACTCAGCTGTTCGGCGCTGGCTATGCGATGCGGATCTGGCTCGATCCCGACCGGTTGCAGAAATACGCGCTGATGCCGAGCGACGTTGTCGCGGCGATCCAGGCCCAGAACGTCCAGGTCTCGGCCGGCCAGCTCGGCGGCTTGCCGCAGGTCAAGGGCCAGCAGCTCAATGCCACCGTCACCGCCGTCAGCCGCCTTCAGACGGTCGGGCAGTTCGAGAACATCATCCTCAAGAGCGGCTCGTCGGGCTCGATCGTGCGGCTCAACGACGTCGCGCGCGTCGAGCTCGGCGCCAAGGACTACACCACCGCCACCCGCTACAACGGCGCGCCCGCGACCGGCCTCGCCGTCAGCCTCGCAACTGGCGCCAACGCGCTGAACACCGCCGCGGCGGTCAAGGCGACGATCGACCGCCTCAAGCCGACGCTGCCGGAGGGCATCGACGTCGTCTACCCCTTCGACACCACACCCTTCGTCCAGGTCTCGATCGAGAAGGTCGTTCACACGCTGTTCGAGGCGATCATTCTCGTCTTCATCGTGATGTATGTCTTCCTGCAGAACTTCCGCGCGACGCTGATCCCGATGATCACCGTCCCGGTCGTGCTGCTGGGCACCTTCGGCGTGCTCGCGGTCGCCGGCTACTCCGTCAACACGCTGACCATGTTCGCGATGGTGCTCGCCATCGGCCTGCTCGTCGACGACGCCATCGTCGTCGTCGAGAATGTCGAGCGCGTGATGCAGGAGGAAAAGCTCTCGCCCAAGGAGGCGACCATCAAGTCGATGGGCGAGATCACTGGCGCGCTGGTCGGCATCGCCACCGTGCTGGCGGCAGTCTTCGTGCCGATGGCCTTCTTCGGCGGCTCGGTCGGCGTCATCTACCGGCAGTTCTCGATCACGATCGTCACCGCCATGGCGCTGTCGGTGGTCACGGCGCTGATCCTGACACCGGCGCTTTGCGCCACCATGCTCAAGCCCGCCGGCGAGCATGCCGCGCGCACCGGCCCCTTCGGCTGGTTCAACCGCGGCTTCGACCGGACGCTGAACGGCTACACCGGCGGCGTCGCGGCGATGATCGCGCGGCCGCTGCGCTTCATGCTGGTCTTCCTGCTGATCGGCGGCGGCATGGCCTATCTCTTTGCGCGGCTGCCCAACTCCTTCCTGCCGGACGAGGACCAGGGCGTCCTCTTCACCATCGTCCAGCTGCCTGCCGGCGCAACGCAGGACCGCACGCTGGCCGTGCTCGATCAGGTCCGGCGGCATTATCAGGAGCAGGAGAAGGACCTCGTCGAGGGCGTGCTGACCGTCACCGGCTTCAGCTTCAGCGGCGCGGGCCAGAATGTCGGCATCGCCTTCGTGCGCCTCAAGCCCTTCGAGGAGCGCGTCGGAAAGCAGGCGACGGCGCAGGCTGTGGCCGGGCGCGCCATGGGCGTCTTCCGCGGCATCAAGGACGGCATGGTCTTCGCGCTCGCGCCGCCCTCGATCCAGGGCTTCGGCAATAGCGCGGGCTTTGAATTCTACCTGCAGGATGTCGCCGGCGCCGGCCATGCCCGGCTGATGGAGGTGCGCAACCAGCTGCTCGGCATGGCCGCGCAGAACCCGGCGCTCTCCGGCACGCGTCCGAACGGCCAGGAGGACACGCCGCAGTATTCCGTCGAGATCGACCAGGAGAAGGCGAGCGCACTGACGCTCTCGCTCGGCGACATCAACACCACGCTCTCGACCGCCTGGGGCTCGGCCTATGTCAACGACTTCATCGACCGCGGCCGCGTGAAGTCGGTCTATGTCCAGGCCGATGCGCCGTTCCGCATGCAGCCGGAGGACATCGGCCGCTGGTATGTCCGCAACAGCGGCGGCGCGATGGTGCCGTTCTCGGCCTTCGCCTCCGGCCACTGGACCTATGGCTCGCCGCGGCTCGAGCGCTACAACGGCGCGTCCGCCGTCAACATCCAGGGCGCGGCGGCGGCCGGCATCAGCTCCGGCGCTGCGATGGACCAGATCGACGCCATCGCCCAGAAGCTGCCGCCCGGCTTCAACCATGAGTGGACCGGCCTCTCCTATCAGGAGCGGCTCTCGGGCAGCCAGGCGACGGCGCTTTACGCGCTCGCCATGCTGGTCGTCTTCCTCTGTCTGGCTGCACTCTATGAGAGCTGGTCGGTGCCCTTCGCGGTGATGCTCTCGGTGCCGATCGGCATCTTCGGGGCGCTCGCTGCGGCGACCCTCTTCGGCCAGAGCAACGACGTCTATTTCAAGGTCGGCCTGCTCACCACCATCGGGCTGGCGGCCAAGAACGCGATCCTGATCGTCGAATTCGCGATCGAGCAGGAGGCGGCGGGCAAGAGCCTGATCGAGGCGACGGTCGACGCCGCCCGCCAGCGCCTGCGCCCGATCCTGATGACGTCCTTCGCCTTCATCCTCGGCGTGCTGCCGCTGGCGATCGCGACCGGCGCCGGTTCCGGCAGCCAGAACGCCATCGGCATCGGCGTCATGGGCGGCATGATTGCCGCCACCGTGCTCGGCGTGTTCTTCGTGCCGCTGCTCTATGTCATCGTCGCCGGAACGGTGCGGCGCTGGCGCAAGGCTCCGGCCGCGAAGCCTGTCGAGGCGACGATCGAGGCGCATTGAGATGAAACGGATGACCAAGACGCCTCTCGCCTGCTGGGCCGGCATCGGCCTTGTCGCGATGACGCTCGCCGGCTGTGCCGTCGGGCCGGACTATGCGACGCCCGGCCAGTTGCTGCCTGGCCAGTGGGGCAACGCTCCGAAGACGACCAAGCCGCTGGACGCGGCCCGTCTCGGCGGCTGGTGGAAGAAGCTCGGCGATCGCCGGCTGAACGAGATCGTCGAGCGCGCGGTCGCCGGCAATCTCGACGTCGCCTCCGCCAAGGCGCGCATCCGCGAGGCGCGCGCCACGCGCCGTCAGGCGATCGGAGCGCTTCTCCCGCAGATCGACGGCCAGGGCTCGGCGACGCGCTCGCGCTCCTCCGCCGCGACCTCCTCGAGCGGCACCAATATCACCTCGAACCTGTATCAGGCCGGCTTCGATGCGAGTTTCGAGCTCGATCTCTTCGGCGCGAACTACCGCAATGTCGAGGCGACGACCTATGGCGTCGATGCCGCGGACGAGGATCTGCGCGCGACCCTGCTGACGCTGATCGGCGATGTCGCGACGAACTACACCGAAGCCCGCGGCGCGCAGGCCCGCATCGCGCTCGCCCGCCGCACCGCCGCCTCCCAGCGCGAGACCGAGAAGCTGACGCGCAACCGCTTCACGGCGGGCACCGCTTCGGCGCTCGACGTCGAGCGCGCCGCCGCCCAGGCCGCGACCACCGAGGCCGCGATCCCGACGCTCGAGGCCTCCTATGCCCAGAGCCTGCACCAGCTCGGCATCCTGACCGGCGAGGCGCCGACCGCGCTCGCGGGACTCCTTGGTTCGGGCGGTCCGATCCCCGCTGCGCGCGGCACGCCGCCGGCCGGCATCCCCGCGGACGTGCTGGTCAACCGGCCGGACGTGCGCCGCGCCGAACGCCAGCTCGCCCAGGCGACGGCCAAGATCGGCCAGGCAGAGGCGGCACTCTATCCCAGCGTCAGCCTCACCGGAAAGATCAGCACCACCGCGCTGAAGACGGGCGACCTCGCCAAGAACTCCTCGATCGGCTGGTCCTTCGGCCCGACGCTCAGCGTTCCGATCTTCAATGGCGGCGAATTGCGCGCGGCTGTCGAGGTCGCCGAGGCGCAGCGCGACCAGTCCGACGCGGCGCTGCGGCTCGCGGTGCTGACCGCGCTGCAGGATGTCGAGAATTCGCTGGTCAACCTCGCCAAGGAGCGTCAGCGGGCCGGCAAGCTCTCGGCCGCCGCCACCTCCTATCGCGAGGCGGCGAGGCTCTCGCGCACGCTCTACCAGTCCGGCGCGGCGAGCTTCCTCGATGTGCTCGACGCCGAACGCTCGCTCTACAGCGCCGAGGACACGCTGCTGCAGAGCCGCGTCACCGCGACCTCCAACTTCGTCGCGCTCAACAAGGCGCTGGGCGGCGGCTGGGACCGGCCGGTCGAGGTCGAACGCAAGCGCGTCGTCGACACGAACACCGGCCCGCATCTGCGCGCCGCCTACTGAGGCTCAGGCCCTTCGCTGGCGGCGGCCAAATCGCGGATCGCCGCCGTCACCGTTTCGACGAAGCCCAGCGCCAGCGGCGAGCGGAGCCGGCCGACCGGCCAGACCACGCCGAGATCGTAAAGCACTTCGGGACGGAAGGGGCGCGTGACGATGCCGCGACCGCGGTATTCGGCCGCGGTATAGGGATCGACGATCCCCACCCCGGCACCGGAGGCGACCAGCGAGCAGGCGATCATCGACAGCGGCGTCTCGACGCGGATCGCACGCTTCACGCGCGCGGCCGAGAACAGCGCGTCGGTGCGATAACGCCATTGCGTCGAGCCGGCGAGCGAGACGAAGGGCTCGCCCGCGAAATCGGCCGGCTCCAGCACGGGCTTCTCGCACAGCCGGTGGCCCTCCGGCAGCACCGCGACCGCCGGCACCGAAGGCAGCTGCTCGGCCACGATATGCGGGAAGTCGAGCGGATACTGCGCGAAGCCGATGTCGCAGAAGCCGGTCGCGACCCAGTCCACCACCTGGGAGGAGATGCTGCCGTAGATCGCGATCTCGAGACCGGGCTTGTCTTTCATATAGGCGGCGACGAGCCGCGGCAGGAAGCCGACATTGAAGGTCGGCAGCGCCGCGATCCGGAGGCTGCCCGCGAGCCCCTCGCGCAGGTTGCGGGCCGTGTTCTCGATCTGCTCGAGACCGACGAACTGACGCTCGACCTCGCGGTATAACGAAAGCGCCTCATTGGTGGGCACGAGCCGCGTTCCGCGCCGCTCGAACAGCGTCAGGCCCAGGACATACTGCAGATCATGGATCAGGCGCGTCACGGCCGGCTGGCTGATATTCAGGGCGCGGGCGGCATTTGTGACGCCTCCGGCCACGATCACGGTCCGAAAGGCTTCGATCTGGCGCGGGTTCAGCATCGATTGTCCCGAAAAGCCCGATCATAACATTTGGGTATCGAATGAACGAATCATTCGATTTGACCCGTTACAATCTGTCGCAGAACCTTCACCCATCGCTCACAAAAACGAGGAGGGGTTCATGAAAGTCTCTTGGGTTGGACTGCTGCTGACGACGACCGCGCTCGCCGCGTCCGGTGCCGCCATGGCACAGCAGAAGACGATGTATGTCGCCGGCTATGGCGGCTCGTATGAGCAGACCATGCGCAAGGAGGTCATCCCGGTCTTCGAGAAGCAGGCCAACGTCAAGATCGAATACGTCGCCGGCAATTCGACCGACACCCTCGCCAAGCTCCAGGCCCAGAAGGGCAACCAGCAGATCGACGTCGCCATCGTCGATGACGGCCCGGCTTATCAGGCGGTCGCGCTCGGCTTCTGCGGCACGCTGACCGACGGCCCCGTCTACAAGGACGTCGCTCCGGTGATGAAGTTCAAGTCCAACAAGGGCGTCGGCCTCGGCCTGGTCGCCACGGGCCTGTTCTACAACACCAAGGTCTTCGCCGAGAACAAGTGGCCGGCGCCGACCTCCTGGAACGATCTGAAGTCGAAGACCTACGGCAAGAAGATCGTCACCCCGCCGATCAACAACACCTATGGCCTGCATGCCCTGATCGCGATGGCGCAGATCGGCGGCGGCGGCGAGAGCAACATCGAGCCGGGCTTCAAGACCTTCAAGGACGAGATCAACCCCAACATCGTCGCCTATGAGCCTTCGCCGGCGAAGATGACCGAGCTCTTCCAGAACGGCCAGGCGGTGCTCGGCGTCTGGGGCTCGGGCCGCGTCAAGGCCTTCGCCGACACCGGCTTCCCGGTCGAGTTCGTCTATCCGAAGGAGGGCAGCTTCGCGCTTGGCGTCGCGGCCTGTCCGGTCGAGGGCGCCAAGAACCCGGCCGAGGCCAACGCCTTCATCCAGTTCATGCTCTCGCCCGCGATCCAGAAGATCATGGCGGTCGGCGCCGGCTTCGGCCCGGCCAATACGACCGTGACGCTGACCAAGGACGAGCAGAAGGGCCTGCCCTATGGCGACGAGGTGAAGAAGCTCAAGGCGGTCGACTGGGACATCGTCAACGCCAAGCGCGAGGAGTGGACCAAGCGCTGGAACCGCGAGATCGAGCGGTAAGGCGCCAGCCGTCATTCTCGGGCGCCGCGACGTGGCGACCCGAGAAGCTCGTGACGAGCATCTCGTCCCAGACGTCCTGAGATGGTCGGGTCAAGCCCGACCATGACGCCCGATCTTTGAGCTGAAACCTTCGAAAGTCCCATGTCCCATCTCGTCCTCGATGGCCTGACCAAGCGCTTCGGCGGCTTCACCGCCGTCGACGCCATGAACCTCTCCGTCGAGCGTGGCGAGTTCATCTCACTGCTCGGCCCGTCGGGCTGCGGCAAGACGACGACGCTGCAGATGATCGCCGGCTTCGTCGATGTCGACCAGGGCGGCATCCGGCTCGACGGCGCGGATCTGGTCTCGGTCGCTCCCAACAAGCGCGGACTCGGTATCGTCTTCCAGAGCTATGCGCTGTTTCCGCATATGACGGTGGCGGAGAACATCGCCTTCGGGCTCGAGATGCGCGACGTGCCCAAGGCCGACCGCGACCGGCGCACGCAGGAGGCGATGGAACTGGTCGGCCTCAAGGGCTTCGCCGATCGCTATCCGCGCCGCATGTCGGGCGGCCAGCAGCAGCGCGTGGCGCTGGCGCGGGCGCTGGTGATCAAGCCGGCGCTGCTCCTCCTCGACGAGCCGCTCTCCAATCTCGATGCCAAGCTGCGCGAGGAGATGCAAAGCGAGCTGCGCCAGATCCAGCGCTCGATCGGCACCACCACGATCCTGGTCACCCATGACCAGCACGAGGCGATGGCGCTCTCGGACCGCATCGTGCTGATGAACCAGGGTCGCATCGAGCAGATCGGCGCGCCGCACGAAGTCTATGACCGGCCCGCCAGCGCCTTCGTCGCGAGCTTCCTCGGCAAGACCAATGTGCTCGCCGCGACCGGCGACGGGCAGGGCGCCGTCAACGTCGGTGGCCTCGTTCTGCCGCTGCCGGGAGCCGGGAAGGGGCCCCTGCAGCTCGCCGTCCGGCCCGAGCGACTGATGCTCGCCGCGGCCGGCGAGCCCGGACTCGAGGCGCGCATCACCGGCCGGGTCTTCCAGGGCGCGCATTGGCAGTTCAGCGCCCAGAGCGCCGCCGGCGCGCTGATCCTGATGCGCGGCAATGACGGTGCGGCCGTGCCGGGCGAAGGCGAAACCGTGCGGCTTCGGTTCTCGGCCGCCGACGCCGCCATCCTGCCCGCCGGAGCGGCGGCATGAGCGGCGTCGTCACGCAGCGCAGCGCGCCCTTCCTGCTGACCGGCCCGGCGCTGCTGGTCTTTCTCGGACTGGTCATCATCCCGCTGGGCATGACCGTACTGCTCTCCTTCTACGACTGGGGGCAGTACAAGGGCATCGTCCCGGAATTCACGCTGAAGAACTGGATCGAGGTCTTCAGCGACTCCTATTTCCTCGAGATCTTCCTGCGGACCTTCCGCATCGCGGTCCTGGTGACGCTGGCGAGCATCCTCATCGGCGTGCCTGAGGCCTACATCCTCAACCGGATGTCGCCCGCCTGGCGCAGCGCCTTCCTGCTGGTGATCATCGGCCCGCTTTTGGTCTCGGTCGTGTCGCGCACGCTCGGCTGGGCCCTGCTGCTGGGCTCGACCGGCCTCGTCAACCAGGGCCTGATCGCGCTCGGTCTGATCAAGACGCCGCTCGAGTTCATGTTCACCGAGACCGGCGTCGTCATCGCGCTGATCCATGTGCTGATCCCCTTCATGATCCTCGCGGTCTGGGCCTCGCTGCAGCGGCTCGACCCCCAGATCGAGAACGCGGCGCTCTCGCTCGGCGCCGGCCGCTTGACGATCTGGCGCCGGGTCATCCTGCCGCAGATCGTGCCGGGCATCCTCTCGGGCTCGATCATCGTCTTCGCGCTGGCCGCGAGCGCCTTCGCCTCGCCGGCGATCATCGGCGGGCGCCGACTCAAGGTCGCCGCGACGCTGGCCTATGACGAGTTCCTCAACACGCTGAACTGGCCGCTCGGCGCCGCGGTGGCGACGCTGCTGCTGGTCGCGCTGGTGCTGATCACCGTCGGCTCCAACCGCCTCGTCGAGCGCCGCTACGCACAGGTGTTCGAATGAGACGAAACGGCATCCCCGCCCTGATCTTCCATGGGCTCTTCGTCGTCTTCATGCTGGCGCCGCTGCTGATTGTCTGCGTCGTCGCCTTCACGCCCGAGGGCTATCTCTCGCTGCCGACGCGCGGCCCGAGCCTGCGGTGGTTCAGGGCGATCTTCGACTATCCCGAGTTCATTCGGGCCTTCCGCGATTCGCTCTGGCTGGCGGCTTTGTCCTCGACCATCGCGATCGGGCTTGCGGTGCCGGCGGCGCTCGCCATCGCGCGCTACCGCTTCCCCGGACGCGAGGCGATCACGGCGCTGTTCATGTCGCCGCTGATGGTGCCGCATGTCGTGCTCGGCATCGCCTTCCTGCGCTTCTTCACGCAGATCGGCATCTCCGGCACCTTCGTCGGGCTGGTGCTGAGCCACATCATCGTGGTCATCCCCTTCGCGCTGCGGCTCGTGCTGGCGGCCTCCTACGGCATCGACCGGCGCATCGAGCATGCCGCGATCTCGCTCGGCGCCGGCACGGCCACGGTGTTCCGCCGCGTGACGCTGCCGCTGATCCTGCCCGGCGTCGTCTCCGGCTGGTTGCTGGCGGCGATCAACTCCTTCGACGAGGTCACGATGACCGTGTTCATCGCCTCGCCCGCCACCGTGACGCTCCCGGTGCGCATGTTCCTCTACATCCAGGACAACATCGACCCGCTGATCGCGGCGGTTTCCGCCTGCCTGATCGCCATGACCGCGATCCTGCTTTTCGCGCTCGACCGCCTGTTCGGGCTCGACCGCCTCTTCGTCGGATCCGGAAAGGGCTGACAGACGTGACTGCGCAAAACTCCGTATCGGAAGCCGACATCGTCGTCGTCGGCGGCGGCGTCGTCGGCGGCGCGATGGCGCTCGGCCTGGCGCGCGGTGGTGCGCGCGTCACCGTCCTCGACGAGGGGGACGTCGCCTTCCGCGCCTCGCGCGGCAATTTCGCGCTGGTCTGGGTCCAGTCCAAGGGGCTCGGTATGCCCGACTATGCCATGTGGTCGCGCCGTTCGGCCGAGCAATGGCACGAGCTCGCCGCGGTGCTGCACGAGGACACCGGCATCGACGTCGCCCACAGCCAGCCCGGCGGCTTCATGCTCTGCCTGTCCGAGGCCGAGCTCGAGCAGCGCCGCCAGACCATGCAGCGTCTGCACAACCAGATGTCGCTGAGCGACTTCCCCTATGAGATCCTCGACCATGACGAGACCAAGCGCCGCCTGCCCGACATCGGGAAAGATGTGGTCGGCTCGGTCTACAGCCCGCTCGACGGCCATGTGAACTCGCTCAAGCTGTTCCGGGCGCTGCGCGACGCCAGCGCGCGGCGCGGCGTCGACTATCGCCCCAACTGCACGGTCGACAGCATCACCTCGGACGCCGGCGGCTTCCGGCTGAAGGGCGCCTTCGGCGAGATCGCGGCGGGCAAGGTCGTGCTCGCGGCCGGCCTCGGCAATGCGCGGCTCGCGCCCATGGTCGGGCTCGATGCGCCGGTGAAGCCGAGCAAGGGCCAGATCATCGTCACCGAGAAGACTGACCCCTTCCTGCACAACCCGATGGTGACGATCCGCCAGACCGACGAGGGCGGCATCATGATCGGCGACAGCCAGGAGGATCGCGGCTTCGACACCGTGGTCGGCCAGCCCATCCTCTCGGTCATGGCCGAGCGCGCGGTGCGGATGTTCCCGCGGCTGGCCGGCCTCAACGTCGTCCGCTCCTGGTCGGCGCTGCGGGTGATGAGCCCGGACGGCTTCCCGATCTACGACCAGTCGCTCAGCCATCCCGGCGCCTTCGTCGTCACCTGCCATTCCGGCGTGACGCTGGCCGCCAACCATGTCCTGACGCTCGCCCCCGCCATTCTCGCGGGCGGCCTGCCCGACACGCTCGATGCCTTTTCCGCACGGAGGTTCCATGTTCCGGCCCATGCATGAGGGCAAGCCGGCCGATGCGCTCGGCTTCACCTTCGACGGGCGTGCCCTCACGGCGCGCGCCGGCGACACGGTCGCGGCCGCGCTGCTCGCCAATGGCATCCAGGCCTGCCGGCAGACGCCGGTCTCGGGCGCCGCCCGCGGGCCCTATTGCATGATGGGCGTCTGCTTCGACTGCCTCGTCGTCATCGACGGCGTCGGCAACCGCCAGGGCTGCCTCGTGCCGCTGCGCGAGGGCATGCGGATCGAAACCCAGGCCGGGCGCCGCCATCCCGACGGGGCCCGGTCATGATCGCGATCGAGACGATCGGCCAGGTCGCCGAGCATTACGACATCGCCGTGGTCGGCGCCGGCCCGGCCGGGCTCGCCGCGGCGGCGCGCGCGGCCGAACTCGGCCTTTCCGTGCTGCTGGCCGACGAGAACCCGGCGCCCGGCGGCCAGATCTACCGCGCCGTCACCACGACGCCGGTCACGCCGCGCGCCGTCCTGGGCGAGGAATACTGGAAGGGCGGGGCGCTGGTCGACCGGCTCAGGCCGACGAAGACCGCCTATGCGCCCGGCTGCACCATCTGGTCGGTCGCGCCCGACGAGGCCGGCGGCTTCGAGCTCGGGCTCTCGCTCGGAGGTCAGGCCCGGCTGATCGCCGCCGGTCAGGTCATCCTGGCGACGGGCGCGCAGGAACGGCCCTTCCCGATTCCCGGCTGGACCCTGCCGGGCGTGATGACCGCCGGCGCCGCCCAGATCGCGCTCAAGGCCTCGGGCCTTGTGCCGAGCGGACGCACCGTCATCGCCGGCTGCGGGCCCTTGCTCTATCTGCTCGCCGGCCAGCTCGCGGCTGCGGGCGCCAACATCGTCGCGGTGCTGGACACCACGCCGCGCCGCAACTGGCTCGCCGCCGTCGCCGCGCTTCCCGATTTCCTGCGCTCGCCCTATCTCGCCAAAGGGCTGAAGCTCATGGCGGCCGCCCGCGGCAAGCTGCCCTTCAAAGCCGGCGTCACCGCGCTGGCGGCCGCGGGCTCGGACAAGCTCACGGGAGTGGCGGTGACGCGTGGAGGAGCGACCGAGACGATTTCCTGCGACGCGCTGCTGCTGCATCAGGGCGTCATCCCCGGCATCAACCTCGCCAACGCTGCCGGCTGCGCCCAGCACTTCGATATCGTCCAGCATTGCTGGACGCCGACGGTGGACGAGTGGTTCGCCTCCTCGATCCCCGGCATCGCCATCGCCGGCGACGGGGCCGGGATCGGCGGTGCCGAAAGCGCGGCTCTGCGCGGCGAGATCGCGGCGCTCGACGCCGCGCGCCGGCTCGGCCGGCTCTCGGAAGCCGAGCGCAACGAAAAGGCAGCCCCCACGCAGGCCGAACTGGCCCGCAGCCTGCGCGGGCGGCGCTTCCTCGACCTGCTCTATCGCCCGGCCCCGCAATTCCTTGCGCCTCCGGCGGACGAGACCATCGTCTGCCGCTGCGAGGAGGTTACGGCCGGCCAGATCCGCGATACGGCGCGGCGCCTCGGCGTCACCGGCCCCAACCAGATGAAGGCCTTCCTGCGCTGCGGCATGGGCCCCTGCCAGGGTCGCCTCTGCGGCCCGACCGTGGTCGAGCTGATCGCGCAGGAGCGCGGCGCATCGCCGGAAGAGACCGGCTACTACCGGCTGCGCCCGCCAGTGAAGCCGGTGACGCTCGCCGAACTTGCGGCCCTGCCGCCGACGGACGCCGCCATCAAAGCGGTGGTGCGGTGAGCGAAGGGCGCCGCAGCGCCGACGTCATCGTCATCGGCGGCGGCATCCATGGCTGCTCGACGGCGCTGCACTGCGCGATGCGCGGGCTCTCGGTCATCCTGATCGAGAAGGACCATGCCGGCCGCCATGCCTCCGGCGTCAATGCCGGGGGCGTGCGCCAGCTCGCCCGCCATGTCGCGGAGATCCCGCTCTCCAACACCTCGATGGCGCTCTGGCACCGCATCGGCGACCTCGTCGACGATGATTGCGGCTTCACCTCAGACGGGCAGGTGCTGGTCGCGGAGGACGAGGAGGACCTCGGCAATTGCCGCGCCCGCGTCGAGGACCTGACCCTGCGCGGCTTCCACCATGAGGAGCTGATCGACGCGGCCGAACTGCGCCGCCTCGTGCCGGCCGTCTCCGACGCCTGCCCCGGTGGCGTCGTCTCGCGCCGCGACGGCGCGGCGATCCCGCTGCGGGCGACGCAGGCCTTCAAGCGCAAGGCGCAGAGCCTGGGCGCCTACATCCGCGAGAGCGTGCGCGTCACCCGCCTCGTCCGCGACGGTGCCAACTGGCGCGTCGAGACCGACCACGGCGCCTTTCTCGCGCCACGCATCGTCAATGCCGCGGGCGCCTGGGCCGATCGCATCGCGGCCGATCTCGGCGAGCCGGTGCCGCTCGAGGTCATCGCGCCGATGCTGATGATCACCGCCCGGATGCCGGCCTTCATCAAGCCGGTGGTGATCCTGCGCAAGCGCAAGCTCTCCTTCAAGCAGTTCGAGAACGGCACCGTGCTCATCGGCGGCGGCTATCTCGGCCGCGCGATCCGCGACGAGAACCGCACCGTGCTCGACTGGGGCAAGCTCGCCACCAATGCGAAGACGGTCTGGGACCTGTTTCCGATCATGCGCGGGGCGCCGATCCTGCGCGCCTGGGCCGGCATCGAGGCGCGCATGCCCGACGACCTGCCCGTCTTCGGAAAGAGCGCCAAACACGAGGGCGTCTATCACCAGTTCGGCTTCTCGGCCCATGGCTTCCAGCTCGGCCCCGGGGCCGGGGCCGTGATGGCCGAGATCATCGCCACCGGCTCGAGCAATGTGCCCATCGACGGGCTCGGCATCGCGCGGTTTGCGGCGCCCTCATGACATCCACCCGTCATTGCGAGCGCAGCGAAGCAATCCAGATCGTCGAGCGCTGCGGCCCTGGATTGCTTCGCTGCGCTCGCAATGACGACCCCAGGCTTTCACCCCAGGAGAGAAGACCATGACCATCAAGCGCAGCATCAAGACCCCGATCCAGAACCGCGTCGTCGAGGCCGGCAATCTCGTCTTCGTCGGCGGCTGCATCGCCGACGACATCACCCAGTCGATGGGTCCGCAGACTCAGAACATCCTGACCAAGATCGAGGGCTATCTCGGTGAGGTCGGGCTCGACCGCAAGGCGATCGTCGCCGCGACGATCTTCGTCACCGATCTCGCGGCCAAGAAGGAAATGGACCCGGTCTGGACCGGCTTCTTCGGCGACGCCCTGCCGACCCGCGCGACGGTCGGCGTCGCCGATCTCGGCGGCGCGCTGATCGAGATCGTCTGCACCGCCAGCCGCGGCTGAGGCAGCCCCTCACACCGCCACGACATAGCCATCCCGGCGCGGATCAGCCGCGCCGGTCATCACGCCGGTGACGGGGTCGACCGCCACCGCCTGCATGCCGCCGCAGCGCATCGTCCAGCCGGTGTCGAAGGCGGTGATGGCATGGCCGCGCCGGCGCAGCTCGGCCAGGGTTTCGGGCGCGATCCGGTTCTCGGCCTCGATCGCCCGCCCGTCCCAGAGCCGCGCGCGCGGCGCCTCGATCGCGTCCTGCAGCGGCAGGCCGAAATCGAGATGCTGCACCATCGCCTGGGTCTGCGTCTGCATGATGCCATAGCTGCCGGGCGTCCCCAGCGCGAGCACGGGGCGGCCGTCCCGCGTCGACAGGCTAGGCGACATGCACATCGGCAGTTCGTCGCCGGGCTTAGAGCGGTTCGGGCTGCCGGTCTGGACGTCCGACCAGTACAGGAAATTGTTGAGGCAGACGCCCGTGCCGGGGACCACGATCCCGCTGCCGAAGGGGCTGCCGAGGCTGTTGGTGATGCACACCAGATTGCCCTCCGCATCCGACGCCGAGAAGGAGGTCGTATGCGCGGGGTCCTCAGCCAGCTGCGGCGTCCATTGCTCCGTCGGCCCCTCGACCGGCACGCCGTCGGTCAGGCGCCGGCGCAGCGCGGCGAGCGCATCCTCCGCGAAGATCGCGGCCAGCCGCTCAAGCGAGGGATTGTTCGCGGCAATCCGGACGCCCGCTGCCAGCCGGATCGCCCGGAAGACGAGGTCGAGATGCTCCGGCCCGTCCTTGACGAGGCCGCCCAGATCGCAGCCCTCGAGGATCTTCAGGCTGAGCAGGAACTGGAACGCCTCGCAGGGCGGCGGCGGCACATGGACCGTCAGGCCGCGATAAGTGGCCGCGAAGGGCTCGCGCCAGCGCGGCTTGACCGCCGCGAGATCCGTCATCGTCATCAGCCCGCCGAGCGAACGCAGATGGGCCACGATGCGCTGGCCCAGCGCGCCGCGATAGAGATGATCCGGCCCCTCCGCCGCGATGGCGGTGAAGGTCGTCGCGAGATCGGGCTGGCGCAGCACCTGGCCGACGCGCACGGGGCCGCCCTCCGGCAGATAATTCGCCGCGAAACCAGAGTAGAGCTCGGCCCAGGCCTGCAGCAGCGGCGCCTGTTCGTTGAACTCGGCGACACCGAACTCCGACAGGGCGAAGCCGTCCCGGGCGAGCGCGATCGCGGGCGCGAAAACCTCAGCCAGTGTCTTGCGGCCATGGCGCGAGACGAGTTCGCACCAACCGGCGAGGTTGCCCGGCATCGCCACCGCATGGGGGCCGCGCTCGAGATCGCTGCGCTGCGTGAAGCGCTCGGCCGGGAAGCTCCTCTGAATCGGTGGCACGAAGTCGAGCACGCTGACGCGCCCCTCCGCCGCCGACCAGAGCGTCGCCGAGCCCATGCCCGACAGGCTCGACATGAAGGGCTCGACCACGGTCAGCGCCGCCGCGGTGGCGGCAATCGCATCGAACGCGTTGCCGCCCTGGATCAGCAGCCGCGCGCCCGCCTGGGCCGCGAGCGGGTGGGCCGCGGCAACCATGCCGTGGCGGGACTGGATCGTCGGGCGGCGGCCATCCATCGTCGGTCTCCTCGCAGCGGCTCTTGAGTGGCCGGCGCGCGATCAGAGCATGACGGGGGCCGGGCGCGACAGACCCCCGGGCCTGCGCTGCGCGAGCCGGGGCCGGCGCGGTGCGCATGGCGCCGCGGCCGCCCCGCCCCGCGCAGCGTCATGTGCCGCAGAAGGTGCGCAGCACGCGTTCCTCCGGCTTCGGCGGGTTCTCGTAATCCGCATAGCCGGGGTGCTCGACGAAGGGCTCGGCCAGCACCGCGAGCAACTCCTCGAAGGGGCCGAAGTCGTCCCGCTCCTGCGCGGCGGCGATGGCGGCCTCGACGCGGTGGTTGCGCGGGATATAGGCCGGGTTGAAGTGCAGCAGCCCGCCCGGCGCGGTCTCCGCGCTGCGTTCGCGCCAGCGCGCCAGCCAGCCCTCCAGCGCGGGATCGTCCGCGAGCGCGGCCCGCAGCGGCGCCTCGTCGGCGCGGCCGGCCTGGAGCCGGGCGAGGTGGCGGAAGGTCAGGGTGAAGTCCGCCTCGCGCGCGCCGAGCAGGCCGAGGAACTCGGCGCCGAGCACGGTGTCCGCCTCGCTGTCGCCGGGGAGGCCGAGCTTGCGCGCGATGCCCGCGTCGTAGCCGGCCTGGAAGCGCGGGGCGAAGCTGGCGAGCGCATCCTGCGCCTTCTGCACGGCCGCCTCGGTCTCCTCAGCGAAAAGCGGCAGCATCGCCTCGGCGAGGCGCGTCAGGTTCCAAAGCGCGATCGTCGGCTGGTTGCCATAGGCATAGCGCCCGCCGGTGTCGATAGAGCTGAAGACGGTGGCCGGGTCGTAGGCGTCGAGGAAGGCACAGGGGCCGTAGTCGATGGTTTCGCCGGCGATCGAGACGTTGTCGGTGTTCATCACGCCATGGATGAAGCCGACCAGCAGCCATCGCACCATCAGATCTGCCTGCACCGCGATCACCGCCTCGAGCAGGCCGAGATAGCGGTTCTCCGCCTCCGCCGCCTGCGGATGGTGGCGCGCGATGACATGGTCGGCGAGCGCCCGCAGGCCCTCGGTGTCCTGCCGCGCGGCGAAGAACTGGAAGGTGCCGACGCGGATGTGGCTGGCGGCGACGCGCGTCAGCACCGCGCCGGGCAAGATTTCATCGCGCATCACCGGCGCCCCGGTCAGCACGAAGGCGAGCGCCCGCGTCGTCGGAATGCCGAGCGCCGCCATCGCCTCGCTGACGATGTATTCGCGCATCACCGGCCCGACGGCGGCGCGCCCGTCCCCGCCGCGCGAATAGCGCGTGCGGCCGGCGCCCTTGAGCTGGATATCGCGGCGCCGGCCGAAGCGGTCGATCACCTCGCCGAGCAGGATCGCCCGGCCGTCGCCGAGCTGCGGCACGAAGTTCCCGAACTGGTGGCCCGCATAGGCAGTGGCGATCGGCGTCGAGCCCTCGGCCACCGCATTGCCGGCCAGCATGGCGAGGCCCTCCGGCCCCGAGAGCCAGACCGGATCGAGCCCGAGTTCTTCCGCCAGCCCCTGATTCAGCCTCACCAGTCGCGGCTGCGGCACGGGTGTCGGTGGAGTCAGCGCGAAGAAGCGCTCCGGCAGCCTGGCATAGGAATTATCGAAGGCGATGGGCATGGCGTGTCCTGTTTCGGGGCGTCGCGCCCCCTGGTCGAAAAGCCGGATCGGGAGCGAGGGTTCCCGCCATGGCGGCCGTCACACACGCCCGCATCCGAATCGGCTACGTTGCGCATATGGCCACGGATCGACTGAAACGCATGCTGGAACCTGGCTCGCTGGCGGTCGTCGCCCCGCCGGGCGCCGCGACAGGGCCGCTTCTCGAAGCGCTCGCGGCCGAAGGCTATGGCGGCCGCCGCTTCATCATCGGCCGGTCGGTGCCGGGCTTCGAGCCCGTGGTAGCGCTCGATGATCTGCCGGAGCCCGTCGATCTCGTCATCGCCCCCGTCGATAGCGCGGCCGAGACCATCGCCGCGGCGGGTCGGCGCGGCTGCGCCGGTGTGCTGGTGGTGAACGGAGACCGCAGGGACGCGCCCGTCCTGGCGGAGGGGGCGCGCAAGGCGGGCGTGCGGCTGCTGGGCCCCGATTCCATGGGCCTCGTCGCGCCGCGTCTCCACCTCAATGCGAGCTTCGCCCCCTTCGTGCCGGGCGCCGGCAGCCTCGCGCTCGTGGCTCAGTCGAACTCCATCGCCGCGGGCATCCTCGCCTGGGCGGCGCGGCGCGAGGTCGGCTTTTCCGGCGTCGTCACGCTCGGCGCCGCCGCCGATGTCGACCTCGCCGATGCGCTCGACCATTTCGGCCAGGACGGCCGCACCCGTGCGATCCTGCTCGCGCTCGACGAGGTCGAGGATGCGGCGCGCTTCCTCTCCTCGGCACGGGCCGCGGCGCGGCTGAAGCCGGTGCTGGTGCTCAAGGCCTGGCAGCCTTCCATCCGGAACGGAGGGCTGACTCATGCCGGCCTGATCGTGACCTCCGACCGGGCCCATGACGCGGCCTTCCACCGCGCCGGCCTGCTGCGCGTCAACGATCTCGACGAGCTCTTCGCCGCGGCGGAAACGCTGGGCCGCAGCCGCCAGCTCGTCGGCGGGCGGCTGGCGATCGTCAGTAATGGCGCGGGGCTGGCTGCGCTGGCGGCCGGCCGCCTGAGACAGCTGGGGGGGCGCCTCGCCCTGCGCGGCACCGACGCCGCCGAGGCCGGACAAGAGGCTATCGTCGAGGTCGCGACGGCGCAGGACTACGCCAAGACGATCACCGCCCTGCTCGCGGATGGCGGCGTCGACGCGGTTCTGGCTGTCCATGCGCCGCATCGCCTCGCCGCGGCGGAAGCCTGTGCGGAGGCGGTCGTCACTGCTGCGCAGGAGGCCGGACGCGGCAAGCTCGTCCTGGCGGCCTGGATCGGCGGTGATGAGGCGGTGGGCGCGCGCTTCGCCGCAGCCGGGCTGCCCTCCTTTGCCACCGGCGCGGAAGCGGTGGTCGGCTTCCAGCATTTGCTGCGCCATGCCCGCCTGCAGACGGAGCTGATGGCGACGCCGCCGGCCGCGGGCGAGGTGCCGCCGCCCGACCTCGCCCAGGCGCGGGCCATCGTCGCGCGGGCCCTGGCCGAGGAGCGCGACTGGCTCGATGCCGGCGAGGTCTCGGCGCTGCTGGCGATTTATGGCGTTCCGGAGTTGAAGCCCGTGCTGGCGACGGATGTCGAGGCGGCGCTGGTCGTCGCCCGACCCTTCCTGTCATCGGGACGCCCGGTCGCGCTGAAGATCGTCTCGCCCGACATCGTCCACAAATCCGATGTCGGCGGCGTCGCGCTCGATCTGGCGACCGAAGCCGCGATCCGCGAGGCGGCGCAGCGCATGCTGGCGCGGGTGGCGCAGGAGCGGCCGGGCGCGCGCATCACCGGTCTCGCCGTGCAGCCCATGGCGCAGCGCGCCAAGGCGCGCGAGCTCATCGTCGGCTTCGCCACCGATCCCTGCTTCGGCCCGGTCGTCGTCTTCGGCCGCGGCGGGACGGCCGCCGAACTGATCGACGACAGCCACGCCGCCCTGCCGCCGCTCGACCTCGGCCTCGCCGAGCGACTGATCGCCCGGACACGGGTGTCGCGCGTGCTGGCCGCCTATCGCGATGTTCCGGCGGCGAAGCTGGAGGCGGTGGCGGCTGCCATCGTCGCCGTCGGCCAGATGGCGGTCGATCTGCCCGAAATCCGCGAGCTCGACCTCAACCCGCTGCTCGCCGACGAGACCGGCGTCATCGCCGTCGATGCCCGCATCATGCTGGAGCGCAGGCCCGAGCAGCGTCGCCGCCCGGCGATCCGGCCCTATCCCGCTGCCTGGGCCAGGGCGATGGCCTTGCGCGGCGGCCGGACCTTCGATGTGCGGCCGATCCGGCCCGACGACGAGGGCGCCATCGCCGAGATGCTGAAGAAGGTTACGCCGGAGGATTTGCGCCTGCGCTTCTTCGCGCCGGTGAAGGCCTTCAGCCATGCCTTCCTCGCCCATCTGACGCAGCTCGACTACGCCCGCGCTATGGCCTTCGTGGCGCTGGACGAGGCGGGGGAGGTTGCTGGCGTGGTGCGTCTCCATGCCGACATCGCCCATGAGGAGGCCGAGTACGCGATTCTACTGCGCTCCGACATGAAGGGGCTGGGGCTCGGCTGGAGCCTGATGACGCTGATCATCGACTGGGCGCGGGCCGAGGGGCTGAAGGTCATCCGCAGCCAGGTCCTGGCCGAGAACACGCGCATGCTCGCGCTCTGCCGCCAGCTCGGTTTCGACATCGCCAACGACCCGGACGACACGGCGATCCGCGTCGTCACCCTGCCGGTCGAACCGGTCTGAATCCGCCCCTCAGCGCGGTCGCTGCCTGATTTTCGGGCGCGAAGGCAGGGAACGCTCGCGACGGATCGCGGTTCACCCGAAAGGCCCGCCGCCATATCGCGGGCCTGACCGATCCGCGATGGAGGAAGTCCCCATGGAAGACGACAAAGCCCTCGGTGAGATCAGGAAGATCGCCTATCGCCTCTGGATGGAGGATGGCCGCCCGGATGGCGAGGATCGCCGCCACTGGGATCGCGCCAAGGAAATCTGGGCCTTCGAGCATGCCGGTGAGGATCCTGCAGCGATGGAGACGGAGACACAGCCGCAGCGGTCCACGACGCCCTCGCGCCGTCGCGGCTCGCGCGGCCTTCCGGCGCCGGGCCTTGGCGGCTGACGAAGAGGATCACGTTGCCGTGATTCCGGCGCGGTTCGCCCTTCGGTTCGCGCCGACGTTTCGTTCTCCCAAATCAAGCGCCGACACGGAAAATCGGCTGTGTCGGTGCCAGATGCACGAACGATCGCCCCCTCACGCCGCGTGATCGGGGCTGCGGTCGCGGTTGGCTTGCGGCCGCAACTGAGCTTCACTCTCTTCCAATTCAAGTCTGACCGGTGTGCCAAGGGCGCTTCGCCGGTCCAGCGGCGAGGCGCGTGGGCACTCTCGCCGCCCTTCTTGATCCGAACCGGGAGGTCGACGGTGGCGAAGCTCAATGTGAACGGCAAGATCATCGACGTCGAGGCGGCCGGCGACACGCCGCTGCTCTGGGTCATCCGCGAGCAGATCGGGCTCACGGGCACGAAATATGGCTGCGGCGTGGCCCAGTGTGGTGCCTGCACGGTGCATATCGATGGCGTCGCGACACGCTCCTGCGCGCTGCCCCTCGACTCCGTCACCGTCGAGCAGAAGATCGTCACCATCGAGGGCCTCTCCCCCGACGGCACGCATCCGGTGCAGCAGGCCTGGATCAAGCACGACGTCCCGCAATGCGGCTTCTGCCAGAGCGGCATGATCATGGCGACGGCCGCGCTGCTGCAGGCCAACCCCAAGGCGACTGAGGCGGACATCGCCGCGGAGATCACCAATATCTGCCGCTGCGGCACCTATGCGCGGGTCAAGACCGCGATCCTCGACGTCGTCGCGGGTGGAACCCTCGGCCGCGGCTGACCTCGCCTCGCTTCCCTTCCCCGCGGGGTCGAGGCCGGTGCGATCATCGCCCGCCGCCTCCCTCGCGCCAACCTGATCCGGAGGACGACATGACGACCCTCTCTGCCCATCAGCCTTCCAACGGTCCGGCGCTCTCCCGCCGCAGCCTGCTCGCCGGCTCCGCCGCCGCAGCCGGCGCCTTCAGCTTCGGCTTCGCCATTCCTTTCGGCGAGGCCAACGCGCAGGGCGCGGTGCCGGAGATCAACGCCTGGGTCGTCGTCCATCCCGACGACAAGGTGGTGATCCGCATCGCCCGCTCCGAGATGGGGCAGGGCACCCTGACCGGCCTCGCCCAGCTCGTCGCCGAGGAGCTGAACTGCGACTGGGCGAAGGTCACGACCGAATACCCGACGCCCGGCCAGAACGTCGCCCGCAACCGCATCTGGGGCAATTTCTCGACCGGCGGCAGCCGCGGCATCCGCGAGAGCCACGAATATGTCCGCAAGGGCGGCGCTGCGGCCCGCACCATGCTGATCCAGGCGGCCGCCAATGAGTGGAAGGTGCCGGCGTCCGAATGCACCGCCGAGAAGAGCGTCATCACCCACAAGGCCTCCGGGCGCTCGCTGCGTTACGGGCAGGTCGCCGCCGCGGCGGCCAAGCTCGAGGCGCCCAAGGATGTGGTGCTGAAGGATCCCAAGGACTGGATCATCGCCGGCAAGCCGCTGCCGCGGCTGGACACCGTCGACAAGACCAATGGCGCCAAGATCTACGGCATGGACTTCAAGCTGCCGGGGATGCTCAACGCCGCCATCAAGGACTGCCCCGTCTTCGGCGGCAAGGTGAAGAGCTTCGACGCGGCCAAGATCAAGGACATGCCGGGCGTGAAGCATGTCCTGCCCGTCGGCGACAGCGCTGTCGCCGTCGTGGCCGATACCTGGTGGCGTGCAAAGACCGCGCTCGACGCGCTGCCGATCGTCTGGGACGAAGGCCAGCACGCCAATGTCACGAGCGAGAGCCTCGCCGCCTGGCTGAAGGAGGGGCTCGATGCGCCCCAGGCCGTCGTCGGCAACCAGAACGGCGATGTGAAGGCCGCGATCGCCGGTGCCGCGCGCACCATCGAGGCGGTCTATTCCTACCCGTTCCAGAACCACGCCTGTATGGAGACGATGAACGCGACGGCGCTCTACACGCCCGAGAAATGCGAGGTCTGGACGCCGACGCAGAACGGCGAGGCGGCGCTGGCCGCGGCCGCGGAAGCCTCCGGCCTGCCGATCGCGAAATGCGAGGCCTACAAGATCGATCTCGGCGGCGGCTTCGGCCGGCGCGGCGCTGTGCATGACTGGGTCCGCCAGGTCGTCGCCATCGCCAAGCAGATCCCCGGAACCCCGGTGAAGCTGATCTGGTCGCGCGAGGAGGACATGCTGCATGGCCGCTTCCACCCGCTGACCCAGTGCAAGATGACCGGCGCGCTCGACAAGGACGGCAATCTGACTGGCCTGCACATGCGCATCTCCGGCCAGTCCATCGTCGCCGGCATCTTCCCGCAGAACATCCAGAACGGCCGCGACCCGGTCGTCTTCCAGGGGCTCAACGCCTCGGGGCCGGAGGCCTCGATCGGCTACACCATCCCTAACCTCCTGATCGACCACGCCATGCGCAACCCGCATGTGCCGCCGGGCTTCTGGCGTGGCGTCAACCTGAACCAGAATGCGATCTATCTCGAATCCTTCATCGACGAGCTGGCGCATGCGGCGGGCAAGGACCCGCTCGAGTTCCGCCGGGGCCTGATGAAGAACCACCCCAAGCATCTCGCCGTGCTCAATGCCGCGGCCGAGAAGGCGGGCTGGGGCAAGCCGCTGCCGGCCGGCGTCTTCCGCGGCATCTGCCAGACCATGGGCTTCGGCGCCTATGTCGCGGCGGTGGCCGAGGTCTCGGTCAGCGACGACGGCAAGCTGAAGATCCACCGCATCGTCGCGGCGACCGATCCGGGCCATGTCGTCAACCCGGCGCAGGTCGAGCGCCAGATCGAGGGCTCCTTCGTCTACGGGCTTTCGGCCGCGCTCTACGGCGAGATCACCATCAAGGACGGTCGCGTCGAGCAGGAGAACTTCGACACCTATGAGGTGATGCGGCTGGAGGCGATGCCCGCGGTCGAGACCGTGCTGGTGCCGTCGGGCGGCTTCTGGGGCGGCGTTGGCGAGCCGACGATCGCGGTCGCGGCGCCCGCCGTGCTCAACGCGATCTTCGCCGCCACCGGCAAGCGCATCCGCAACCTGCCGCTCAAGAACGCCGACCTGAAGAAGGCGTGAGCAGGGCCGGCATGCGGGCGCGGCTCGGGTTGGGCGCAGCGCTGCTGGCCGTCTCACCCGCCACCGCGCTCGAACCCTTCGCGGTCGTCGGCGACGCCATTCCAGCGCCGCTCGGCGGCCTCTCCGGCGATGTCCGGCGCGGCGAGACTCTGGTGCGGGATCGCGAGCGCGGCAACTGCCTGATCTGCCACCGGGGCGCGGACCCGTCAGAGCCCTTCCAGGGCTCGATCGGCCCGCCGCTCGCCGGCGTCGGCGCTCGTCTCGAGGCCGGCCAGATCCGGCTGCGGCTGGTCGATGCCTCGCTTGTGAACCCGCAGACCGTGATGCCGCCCTATTTCCGGACGGAAAACCTGCAGGATGTCGCCTCGGCCTTCCGGGGCAAGCCGGCCCTCTCGGCCCAGGAGATCGAGGATGTCGTCAGCTATCTCGCCACGCTCCGCGCGCAGTGATGCCGGGATCGACCGGCGCAGCCTGATGGCGGGCACGGCGGCCGGGCTGCTGGCCGCCGGGCTTCCGCTCCCGGCTGTCGCCGACACGCCGCCGGAGCTCGCACAGCTCATTGCCCGCGTAACCGAAGGCGCGGTTCCGGAGCGTGCCCGCATCACCCTCGACATCCCGGCCCTCGCCGAAAACGGCAATGCGGTGGATACCCGCATCCGCGTCGATAGCCCGATGACGCAGGCCAACCATGTCCGCTGGATTCATCTCATCGCCGAGAAGAACCCGTTCCCCGACATGGCGCGCTTCCATCTCGGCCCCCGCGCGGGCCGCGCCGATGTCTCGACGACGCTGCGGATCGCGCAGTCGCAGAAGGTCGCGGCGGTGGCCGCTCTGAGCGACGGCCGCTTCCTCCTCGCGGAGGCGGATATCGTGGTGACGCTGAGCGCCTGCATCGACGGCGGTTGAGGAGGCGGGTCATGAGCTTCAATGCCCGCATCAGCCTGCCGGCCCAGGCCAAGGCCGGCGAGATCGTCGAGATCAAGGTCCTCACCCGCCATCCGATGGACCGCGGCGGCCAGTCCGACGGCAAGGGCGGCACGGTGCCGCGCAAGATCCTGAATCGTCTGACCGCAACCTATGCCGGCGAGACGATCTTCCGCCTCGACATGCATACCGGCGTCGCCGCCAACCCCTTCGTCTCCTTCACGACGCGGGCGATAGAAACCGGCGACATCGTCTTCGAGTGGCGCGAGGACGGCGGCGCGACCTACACCCGCACCGCCCGGCTGACCGTGACGTGAGCTTCGCCGGCTTGCGATTGTTCCCGGCCCTCATCCTGAGGAGCCGCGCCAGCGGCGTCTCGAAGGATGGTCCAGAGCGCGCTGGAGCATCCTTCGAGACGCAAGCTTCGCTTGCTCCTCAGGATGAGGGTTGTGGTTCGAGGACACTGGTTGCGAACCTGGTCCCGATAACCCGCGGGTCATCCCGGGCGACCGAAGGGAGACCCGGGATCCATTCCGGAACGCTGTCTCGGATGGGCTCAGGCATGGATCCCGGATCTCCGCTGCGCTGCGTCCGGGATGACCCGCTGGGTTGGGGCGCGATCGGGTTCGTGGTCGCGCTCGTCGGCCTCCTCCTTCAGGCCGCGCCCACCCGCGCCGAGATCAAATCCGGCTCCGACTTCCTCTCGCCCGAACTGCGCCGGCAGCAGGCCGACGAGACGCGCAATCCCGGCTTCTTCTGGGTCGAGCAGGGGCGCGAACTGTTCACGCGACGGCCGGCGGGCGAGGGGCAGGCGTGCATCGCCTGCCATGTCGAGCCGCAGCAGAGTCTGCGCGGGGCTGCCACGCGCTACCCGCAGGTCGATGCCGCCACCGGCCGGCTGCTGAATCTCGAAGGCCGGATCGAGCAGTGCCGGGTCGAGCGGCAGGCGCAGTCCGCCTTCGGCTACGAGACGCCGGAACTGCTCTCGCTAACCGCCTATCTGGCCTCGCTCTCGCGCGGCCTGCCGATGCAGGTCACGACCGACGGGCCGGCGAAGGATTTCTACGAGGCCGGCAGGGCCTTCTTCGAGCGCCGTCAGGGCCAGCTCAACCTCTCCTGCCAGCAATGCCATGACGGGCTCGTCGGCCAGAAGCTGCGCGGCGACACGATCAGCCATGGCGCCGGCACCGGCTATCCCGCCTACCGGCTGGAATGGAACGAGGTCGGCTCGTTGCACCGGCGCCTGCGGGCCTGCTCGCTCGGCGTGCGCGCGACGCAGTTCGACGCGGGCGGGCCGGAATATCTCGCGCTGGAGCTCTTCCTCGCCGCCCGCGCGAGAGGCCTTCCCGTCGAGACGCCAGCCATGCGGCGCTGATCGGTCTAGCCCGGGTCCCGTCATCGCCCTGTCATGGACCGGTCGTCACAAGCGGTGACGATCCTGTTTCAGCGGGTTTCCCCGGCCGATGCTGCGTTTCCTCGCTTTGCGTGCTGCCCGTGCGCTGCTGACCGTTCTGATTTGCGTGTCCGCGGTCTTCCTCGCGCTGCGGCTGGCGGGCGACCCGGCCGACATCATGCTCTCGATCGACACGCCGCCCGATGTGCGCGCCCATTACCGCGAGCTCTGGGGGCTCGAGCGGCCGCTGATCGAGCAGTATGGGCGCTATCTCGCCGCCGTCGCGCAGGGCGATTTCGGCCTCTCCTTCGGCGACGACCGCCCGGCCTTCGAGGCGGTGCGCGAGGCGCTGCCCAAGACTTTTCTGCTCGGCGGGTCGGCCCTGCTGCTGGCGCTGCTGATCGGCCTGCCGCTCGGCGTGTTGGCGGCGCTACGGCACAACAGCGCCATCGACCGGCTGGCCATGGCCTCCGCCGTCTTCGGCTATGCGATCCCGGTCTTCTTCCTCGGCATCCTGCTGATCCTGCTGTTTGCGCTGAAGCTGCGGGTGCTGCCCTCGGCGGGCTCGGAGACGGCCTGGCATCTGGTGCTGCCCATGGTCACGCTGGCGCTGCCGCTGGCGGGGCGCCTGGCGCGCTTCGCGCGAACCTCGACGCTGGAGGTCCTCGGCAAGCCCTTCATCCGCGCCGCCCGCGGCCGGGGCGTGATGCCGCTTGCCGTGATCCTGCGCCACGCCTTGCCCAATGCGGCCGTGCCTCTTCTGATGTTCCTCGGCATCGAGATCGGCGGCATCCTCGCCGGCAGCGCCGTGGTCGAGACGATCTTCGCCTGGCCCGGCATCGGCCGGCTGCTGGTCGATTCGGTCTCGACGCGCGATCTCGCCGTCGTGCAGGCGGTGATCCTGACGGTGACGGTCATCATGGTCGCCGCCAATCTGCTGGTCGACATCCTTCACATCCTGATCGATCCGCGCCTCGGCGGCTTCGCCCGCGTCACCGGAAAGCCGGCCTGATGGCGAGCCTCGACGCCGTCTCCCTCCCGGCCTCCGGGGGCCGTCTGCACCGTCCGATGTCCCCCGTCGTCGGTCTGTCGGCCGGCTTCCTCGCGGCCGTGGTGGTCGTCGCGCTGCTCGCCGACTGGCTGGCGCCGATCCACTACACCACGCAGAACCTCGCAGCCCGGCTCAAGCCTCCCTTGTTCGAGAGCGGTGGCGTCACCCATTGGCTCGGCACGGACCAGCTCGGCCGCGACATCCTGAGCCGGCTGATCTTCGCGATCCGCACCTCGATCCTGATCGCCGTGCTGGGCACGCTGATCGGTGCCGTCTTCGGCACGCTGCTCGGCTTCCTCGCGGCCCGCTGCCGCGGCCTCGTCGATCAGGCGATCATGATGGCGGTCGATGCCCAGGCGGCGATCCCGGCCCTGTTCCTGGCGCTGACCATGCTCGCCTTCTTCGGCAACAACATCCTGCTCTTCATCGTGCTGGTGAGCATCGACGGCTGGGACCGCTATACGCGCCTTGCCCGCGGTCTCGTCATCTCCGAGCAGGAGAGCGACTACATCAACGCCGTCGAGGGGCTGGGCGCCTCGACGGCACGCGTCATGCTCGGTCATCTCCTGCCGAACATCGTCGCGGCGCTGGTCGTCCAGGCGACGCTGAACTTCCCCGGTACGATCCTGCTCGAGACCTCGCTGTCCTTCCTCGGCCTCGGCGTCCAGCCGCCGGAGACATCGCTCGGCCTGATGCTGGGCGAGGGACGGCGCTACCTGCTGAATGCCTGGTGGATCGCAGTCTTTCCGGGCCTCGCCATCTTCCTGACGACGCTGTCGATGAGCCTGTTCGGCGACTGGCTGCGCGACCGGTTCGACCCCACCACCCAGCGGACCTGACCATGCCGTCTTCCGTCGCGGCGCCGCCGTCCCGCCCGCTCGCCATCGCCCATCGCGGCGGCGCCCTGCTCGCAGCCGAGAACACGGCGGCAGCATTCACACGCGCCGCCGCCATCGGGGCCGACTGGGTCGAGACCGACCTTCGCCGGAGCAGAGACGGTTCGCTCGTCTGCCTGCACGATGCGGATCTGCTGCGGCTCGCGGGGGACCCGCGCCGCGTCGCCGAGACGGATCTGGCAACGCTGCGCCTCCTGGTGCCGGGGCTGATGACATTGCCGGAGGCGATCGCCGCGTCCGCCCCGCTCGGGCTCCTGCTCGACGTGAAGACGGCCGATCCCGCGCTTGTCCCCGAGATCCTGGCGGCGCTGGAGGAGGGCGGGGCACGGCGACGCGCGGTCCTCGGGCTCCGAGACCTTGGCCAGATCGCGGCGGCGCGGGCGCTCGATCCTGCCATCGCGATCCTCGGCCTGCTGGCCGATCCGGACGGCGCCGAGGCGGCCCGCCGGGCCGGCGCCGGCTGGTTCCGGCTCTGGCAGGGCCAGGCCAGCGCCCGGCGCATCGCAGCCGCCAGAGCGGTGGGGCTGAAGGTCGCGATCATGGTCGGCCAGCCGCGCACGCGGCCGGAGCCTGGCTATCCGCCCTTCGGCGTCGGCGGCATTGATGCGGCAGGCCTTGAGCAGGTGCTGGCCCTGCGCCCCGATGCCGTGATGCTCGACGACCCGCGCGTGCTTCTGGCGGCCCGGCCTGTCACCGGCCTGTCGTCAAGCTGAGGCAAGCGGACACCAGCGCGCAGGCGGCCGCCGGCGGCCTGCGCCAGCCCCTGCGAGGACCGCCATGACCCTGATCTCCCGCCGCCGCTTCCTGGAGGCCGCCGCCGCCGCGCCGGTGCTCGCCGGCTCGCCGCTCGCCTTCGCCCAGGCCGACAGGCGACCGAACTTCACCGTCGCCGTCGCCGATCTGCCGGCGACGCTGGAACCGGCTCGCGAGCTGTCCAATGTCGGGACCCGCGTCACCTATTCCATCTTCGACACGCTGATCCGGCGCGACTTCCTCGGCGCCGCCGATGGCGGCGGCTCGCAGCTCAAGCCGCATCTGGCGACGACATGGGAGCGGGTCTCGCCGCAGGAGCTGGTGGTGACGCTGCGCCAGGGCGTCAAGTTCCACAATGGCGACGAGCTGACCTCGGAGGACGTCGCCTACACCTTCCGTGACGGCCGCCTCTGGGGCGAGAAGGCGCAGATCCCGGGCGGACGGGCCTATTTCGGCGTGCTGGCCGGCGTCGAGCCGATCGACCGCTACACGGTGCGCTTCCGCACCCGCGTGCCCGACGTTCTGCTGGAGCAGAGGCTCGCCTCCTGGTGCGCCTGGATCGTCAACAAGCGCGCCTATGAGGCGATGGGCTTCGAGGCCTATTCGCGCAAGCCGGTGGCGACCGGGCCTTATCGCGTCGTGTCGCATGCCGCCGCAGAAGCGACGGTGCTGGAGGCCTTCGACGACTACTTCATGGGCAAGCCGACGGCGCGCCGCGTCACGTTCCGGCGCGTGCCCGAACTGGCCGCGCGTGTCGCCGGGCTCGTCGCCGGAGACTATGACCTGATCACCAACATCCCGCCCGACCAGATGAGCGTCGTCGGCGCCTACAAGGACATCGAGGTCCGTTCCGTGGTGCTGGCCAATGTCCATGTGCTGGCCTTCAACGAGCAGGACAAGGTGCTGGCCGACAAGCGCATCCGTCAGGCGCTGTCGCTGGCGATCGACCGTCAGAAGCTGGTCGACACGCTGTGGCAGGGCACGGCGCAGGTGCCGGCTGGCCACAACTACCCCGAATACGGGCAGATGTTCGTCGAAGGCCGCAAGCTCGCTTACGATCCCGCCAAGGCCAGGGCGCTGCTGCAGGAGGCCGGCTACAAGGGCGAGCCGATCGTCTACCGCACCATGGCGAACTACTACACCAATGCGCTGGAGGCGGCGCAGATCCTGGTCGAGCAGTGGAAGGCGGTCGGTCTCAACGCTTCGCTGCAGGTCGTCGAGAACTCGGCGCAGATGCGCGGGCCGGGCGTCCAGATCTTCAACTGGTCGAACTCGACGCGCCTGCCCGATCCGCTCGGCGCGATCTGGGTTGCCTGGGGGCCGGCCGGAGAGGTCCAGGTGTCGAAATTCTGGACCTCGACCGCCGCCTTCAACGCCGCCGGGACCGCGCTCGAGGCGGAGACCGATCCGACCCGCCGCAAGGCGCTGTTCACGCAGATGCTCGACATCTTCGAGGACGAGGCACCGGCCACCATCCTCTACCAGCCGAGTGAGGCCTACGCGATCAAGCGCTCGATCGCCTGGCGGCCGACCACCTTCTATTTCATGGATCTGCGGCCGGACAATCTCGCCTTCGCCAAGAGCTGAGAACCGTTCCGGCCGACGGGGACGGGCGGCCGCGGGGCCGCCCGTCTACCCTCACTGCCCGCCGCCCAGAATGAAGCGGCGGCCGTCCTGCTCGACGATCTCGACCGTCTGGCTGAAGGCGCCGCGCCCGGCCGAATAGGACTGGGCATGTGCCTCCTCGCGCGCCGGCTTCGCCAGGTTGCGGCCGACCATGGTCGCCGCCGGCGCGACGCCGAGCAGGCCCAGCACCGTCGGGGCGATGTCGATGATCCCGGCCGGCTCCTGCGAAACAGTGCCGGGCTGATCCGCGTCTCCCCGGGCGACGATCAGCACCGTGTTGAGCTCGTGCGGGTTGATGCCGCCATGCATGCCGCCGCCCAGCGGCACATCGCCGGGCGTCATCGCGCCCAGGCCGGGCAGGCCGTAGGGGTCCGCCTCCAGACCGGATTTCAGGATGAACATCAGCTCGGGCTGGCGCGCATGGCCCGCCCCCATCAGGCCGAGCGAGAGCGTGCCCTCGACCTGGCCTTCGACGCCGTTGCGGTCGGCCGAGAGAACATGGCCGATGGCGGGCTGCTCCATCAGCCAGGCCGCGATGCGGGCGAGCGTCGCGCGGTCGGCGGGATCGCGCAGGCGGATCTCACCGCTGATACCGCCGGTGGCGGTGAGCGCGGCTTCGCCGATCTCCTTTGTGGCGCTGAGGCTGAAGCCGGCCGCGACAGCGGCGTCGAACAGGGGCTCGACCGAGCCGGTCGAGATCTGGCCGTGGTCGGAGGCGGCGATCACGGCGATGCGCTCGGCTTCCCGCTGCGCCTCCACCCAGTCGAGGATGGTCCCGAAGGCACGATCGGCCTCCTTCAGCCCGGCCTTCGCCTCGGGGGATCCGAGGCCGCGGTAATGGAAAGTGGTGTCGGGCTCGTTGAACCAGATCAGCGCGACATCGGGCGCCAGCACGGGCAGCACATGCTCGCTCATCAGCCGGCCGCCATAGGCGAGTTCGGAAATCCGGGGCATCTCCCGCGGCGGCAGCGGGCCGAGAAGGGCGAGCGCCTGCTCGACCGCTTCCGGCGTCTGGGTTGCGCCCGTGCCATGGACGGAAAACGTCCAGTGGCCGTTGGCGCGGGCACGGGAATTGATGAAGTGCGCCGAACCCGGCGAGCCGACATGGACGACGGCAAGGCGCTTGCCGGCCTGCGCCAGCCGGTCGCCCAGGGTCTCGACATCGACCAGCCGGCCCTCGTGATGGGCCTCCGCACGGCGCAGCATCGCGGCGTCGCTGGTGTCGAAGATCCGCTCGGGTATCGCCTCGCGATGGTGGAAGGCGTTGCCGACGATGCCGTGGACGCCGGGCGGGGCGCCTGTGGCGATCGAGGTGGTGGCGACACGGGTCACGGAGGGGAAGACGCTGCGTGCCCGGCGGAACCAGGTGCCGCGCGCGGCCAGCCGCAGCAGGTTCGGCGTCACCTCGGGGCTCAGCATGTCGGGACGAAGACCGTCGAAGACCGCGACGACGACTCGGTCGGCGGGAGGAGTATCGTGCGGGTTCATGGGCAGAGGCTTCCGGCGGGGAGAGGAGACGAGGCGGTCAGGCGGCCGCCGCGACGGCGGGCGCGGCGGGAACGAGATGGCAGGCGGCGAGCCGGCCGTCGGCGCTCGGGCGCAGGGCGGGTTGCTCCTCCCGGCAGCGGGCGACGGCGCGCGGGCAGCGCGGATGGAAGGCGCAGCCGGCCGGCCGGTCGACCGGATTCGGCGGGTCGCCCTGGAGGATGATGCGCTCGCGCGTCCCGCGCAATGCCTTCGGCACCGCCGAGACCAGCGCCTGGGTGTAGGGATGCGCCGGGGCATGGAACAGCGCCTCGGGTGGGCCCTGCTCGACGATCCGGCCAAGATACATCACCGCGACCTCGTCCGCGATCTGCCGCACGACCTTGAGATCATGGCTGATGAAGAGATAGGCCGTGCCGAAACGGGCCTGGAGATCCTGCAGCAGGTTGATGACCTGTGCCGCGACGGAGACGTCGAGCGCGGAGATCGGCTCGTCGCAGACCAGCAGGCCGGGATTCAGCACCAGGGCGCGGGCAAGGACCACCCGCTGCCGCTGCCCGCCGGAGAGTTCGTGCGGATAGCGCGCGAACAGGTCGCGGCGCAGCCCCACCGCCTCGAACAGCGCCAGCGCCTTCTCGCGACGGGCTTCGACATTCACCTCCAGCGCATGGATCGCCAGCGGCTCGACGACCTGATCGCCGACGGGCAGGCGGCGGTCGAGCGCGGCGAGCGGGTCCTGAGGCACCATCTGCATGCGCTGCCGCAGCGCCCGCCAGGCCCGGTCGCGCTGCGCACCGACGGGCCCACCCTCGAAGCGGATCGTCCCGCGCGTCGCCGGCAGCAGGCCGAGAACGAGCTTCGCGGTGGTCGACTTGCCGCAGCCCGACTCGCCGACGATGCCGAGCGTGCGCCCGCCCATGAGCGAGAAGCTGACCCCGTCCACCGCATGCAGCAGCCGGCGACGGCCGTCCGCGAGCGCCACCGGGTATTGGCGGGCCAGATCACGGACTTCCAGCAGCGCGCTCATGACAGGGCCTCGGCCAGGGCGGACATGGCGGGTGGCGTGAGCACCGCGTCGGCCAGCGCCGTTTCGGCCAGCCGCAGGCAGGCCGCCCGGCGGTCCTGCCCGGCATAAGTCAGCGCCGGCACCTCGCTGTGGCAGGCCTCCGCCGCGATCGGACAACGCGGCGCGAAGGCGCAGCCTTCCGGCATGGCCTCCGGCGAAGGCACGGTGCCGGGGATCGGTGTCAGGCGCCGGCGCGGGCCGGTCAGCGTCGGCAGCGCCGCGAGCAGCCCGCGCGCATAGGGGTGACGCGGCCGCGACAGCAATTCCGCCGTCGGCGCCGTCTCGACGATGCGGCCGGCATACATCACGGCCACCCGGTCGCAGAGATCGGCGACCACGCCGAGATCATGCGAGATCAGCACCAGCCCCATGCCCGTCTCGGCGCGAATGTCGCGGATCAGGTCGAGGATCTGGGCCTGGATGGTCGCGTCGAGCGCAGTCGTTGGCTCGTCCGCGACCAGCACTTCGGGCTGCCCGGCGAGGGCGAGCGCGATCATCACGCGCTGGTTCATGCCGCCGGAGAATTCATGGGGATACTGCCCCAGCCGGCGCTGTGCGTCGGCGATGCCGACACGGTCGAGCAGCCGCAGCGCCTCGGCCCGGGCCGCAGCCCCGCGCAGGCCGCGATGCAGCGCCAGCACCTCGCCGAGCTGCGTCCCGATCCGCTGCACCGGGTTGAGCGAACTGGTCGGGTCCTGGAAGATCAGGCCGATCCGACCGCCGCGGACGCGGGCGATCTCTCGCTCGCCGAGACGGGTGAGATCCATGCCCTGCAGCCGCACCGCGCCCCGTGTGGCGACGCCGCGGCCGAGCAGGCGCAGCGCCGCGAGCCAGGTCACGCTCTTGCCGCAGCCGGATTCGCCGACGATGCCGAGCGCCTCTCCGGGGGACAGCGTCAGGTCGATGCCGCGCACGACGTCGACCGGCCCGTCGCGACCGGGGAAGGCGACGCCGAAATCCCGCAGCTCGAGCAGCGGGTCGTGGGCGCCAGCCTGGCGAGGATCGGAAGCGGGCTGCGGAAACACCGTCATGACGCCGCAGATACAGCCCGCTCCATGACCGTCTCGTGACGGTGGCCATCCCGCATTTGCCGCGCGCCGCCGCCTGTGGTTTGCGTGGAGCGAACCGCGCGAGCGGGACCGACGGAGCCGTGCCGTGAACAGCCGCCAGATCGAGATCTTCGTCGCCGTCATGAAGGCCGGCACGATCTCGCGCGCGGCCGAATTGCTCGGCGTCACCCAGCCCGGCGTCAGCCGCACCATCGCCGATCTCGAAGCCTCCGTCGGTTTCCTGCTGTTCGACCGGGTGCGCAACCGCATCGTGCCGACGCCGGAGGGCCGTCTGCTCTATGACGAGGTCCAGGCCGCCTTTCGCGGTATGGACAAGATCCGCTCCGCCGCCGCCCGCATCCGCGACCATGGCGCCGGCCAGATCCGGGTCGCCTCGCTCTCGGCACTGGGCTCCTCGCTCGTGCCGCGAGCCGTCAGGCGCTTCCGCGACCGGCGCCCGGATACGGCGGTGACGCTGATGGTGCTGCCCTCGCGCGATGTCCGCAACGGCGTCGTCTCCGGCGAGTTCGATCTCGGTCTCGCCGCCGACGAGGTCGATGTCAGCGGCCTGGTCCACCAGCCCTTCGTGTCGCCGCGCGCGCTCTGCGCGATCCCGCTCGGCCACCCGCTCGCCGAGCACAGCCTGGTGACGCCGCATGATCTCGCCGGGCTCGATTTCGTCGCCTATGTGCCGGAAGACCGGGCGCGCCAACGGCTCGACCTCGCCATCGCAGAGGCCGGCGCTGCGCCGCCGCGCATCGTCGTCGAGACGATCTACGCCGCCACCGTCTTCGCGCTGATTTCCGAAGGGGTCGGCGTCGGCCTTGTCAGCCCCTATGCGATCGCGGGCTTCGATCAATCGCGGATCGTGCTGCGGCCTTTCGAACCCGCCGTGCACAGCAAGAGCGTGCTGCTGCTGCCGGCCGACCGGCCGAAATCGCAGCTGGTGCGGGATTTCATCGACTGTCTGATGGCCGAGCGATGATCCGGCCGTCTCGGCGGCTCGAGGCATAACAACCAGGCATCGTCTTATGCCCGCCGCCTGATTGCGGCGAAGGGGCGATGGCTTACGCATGGGTCCAGAGAGGGATTTTCCATGCACGACCTGACCCGCTGCGTTCACCACCCGGCCGTCAACGAGGAGGGCTATGCCTCGTTGGCCGTGCCGACGCACCGCGCCTCGACCATCGTCTACAAGGATGCGGCGAGCTTCGCGGCGCGCAAATATCGCGGCTTCGACGGCTACACCTACGGGCTGCACGGCACGCCGACGACGCGCACTCTGGAAGCGCAGCTCACCGCACTGCATGGCGGGGTCCGGACCGTGCTGGTGCCCTCGGGCCAGGCGGCCGTGACCATGGTCATGCTCGCCGTGCTGATGCCCGGCGATAGGGTGCTGATCCCCGACCATGTCTATCCGCCGGTGCGCAGCTTCTGCGAGGATTACCTGAAGCCGCGCGGCATCGATTACGGCGTCTACGATCCGCTGATCGGGGCCGGCATCGCCGATCTGATCGACGAGACGACGAAGCTCGTCTGGGTCGAGTCGCCGGGCTCCGGTACGATGGAGGTGCAGGACGTGCCCGCCATCGTGAAGGCCGCCAAGGCGAAGGGCTGTCTCGTCGGCTGCGACAACACCTGGGCGACGCCGCTGATCTTCAAGCCGCTGGCTCATGGCGCCGATTTCGCCTGCGAGGCGCTGACCAAATATGTCGGCGGCCATTCCGACCTGCTGCTCGGCTCGATCACCGTGTCCGACATGGCGCTGCGCCAGAAGCTCAAGGAACTCCTGCGGGGCTTCGGCGTCGGCATCTCGCCGGACGAATGCCAGCTGGCGCTGCGCGGCATCGAGACCATGGGGCTTCGCGTCGCCCATATGGGCCGGGTCTCCGAGGACTTCGCCAAGCGCCTCGCGCATTCGCCGGCGGTTGAGACCGTGTTGCACCCGGCGCTGCCCTCCTGCCCCGGTCATGAACACTGGAAGCGCGACATGGGCCGCTCCTCGGGCGTGTTCAGCCTCGTGCTTAAGCCGGTCGCCGACGACGTGCTGGAAGCCGCGCTGACGGCGCTCAAGGTCTTCGCCATCGGTGCCTCCTGGGGCGGCACGCGCAGCCTGATCGCACCGATGGCGGTGAAGGGCGACCGCAGCGTCGTGCCCTGGACGAAGGAGGGCCCGGTGCTGCGCATCAGCATCGGCCTCGAGGACGAGGACGATCTCTGGAACGACCTCGACGCGCTTCTGATCGCGCTGGAGGGCAGGGCCGGAGCGGCGGCGGCCTGACGGTCACGGACCCGCGGCCGCCAGACGAGCGAAAAGACGACATACCGGACCGATGACGCGGCGGACACGCATTCGCCGCGCGGGGAGAGCTGCGCCCGATTTCGACCGACAACGACAAGGGGAAAGACGATGAAGCACTGGATTCTCGGCCTGGCCGCGCTGGCGGCCGCCACCCTGCCGGCCTCAGCCCAGACGGGCCCGACGCTCGCCAAGATCAGGGAGCGCGGCCACATCATCTGCGGCACCAGCCCTGGCGTCGCCGGCTTCTCGATCCAGGATGCGGCGGGGCGCTGGAACGGCTTCGATATCGACATCTGCCGGGCGCTGGCGGTCGCGATCTTCAACGACCCCGACAGGGCGAAGTTCGTGCCGCTGACCTCGAAGGACCGGCTGATCGCGCTGCAGGGCGGCGAGATCGACGTTCTCCCGCGCACCACGACCTGGACCCTGTCGCGCAATCTCGGCCAGGGCGTCACCTTCACGGCGGTGAACTACTATGACGGCCAGGGCTTCATGGTGGCGAAGACGCTCGGCGTCGCCAGCGCCACCAAGCTCGACGGCGCCTCGATCTGCGTGGCGCAGGGCACGACCAGCGAACTCAACCTCGCCGACTATTTCCGCAAGCTCGGCATGAAATACGAGCCCGCCGCCTTCTCGACCTCGGAGGAGGCGCTGAAGGCCTATGAGGCCGGCCGCTGCGATGCCTACACCACGGACGTCTCTGCACTGGCCGCGGTGAAGCTCAAGCTGCAGAATCCCGACGGGCATGTGGTTCTGCCGGAGGTCATCTCCAAGGAGCCGCTCGGTCCCTGGGTCCGCACCGGCGACGAGGGCTGGTTCAATCTCGTGCGCTGGACAGTCGCGGCGCTGGTCAATGCCGAGGAACTGGGGGTCACCCAGGCCAATGTCCGCGAGATGACCAAATCGGCCAATCCCGAAATCCGGCGTTTCCTCGGTCTGGACGGCAAGTTCGGCGAGGCGATGGGCGTGACCAATGACTGGGTCGTGCGCATCATCGCGACCGTCGGCAATTACGGCGAATCCTTCGACCGCTATCTCGGCAGCCAGTCACGGCTGAAGCTCGCCCGTGGCCCCAACGCGCTCTGGACGCAAGGCGGCCTGCAATACAGCCCGCCCTTCCGGTGAGACGGTCCGGCGCTTGCGGCAGCCTCAGGCCGCCGCGAGCGCCCGCAGCGGCGTGACGATCAGGCGCCCCTGCGGATCGATGGACAGACTCGCCTCGACGCCGAAGACCGAGGCGACCATGGCTGCATCGATCACCCCCTCCGGCTTGCCGCAGCACACCAGCCGGCCCTGGCGCATGACCATGACCGCGTCGGCGAAGCGTGCGGCAATGTTGAGATCGTGCAGGATGACGAGCGTGGTCAGGGACCGCGCGCGGGTCATGCGCAGCACGATCTCCATCACCTCGAGCTGGTGGCGGATGTCGAGCGCGCTGATCGGCTCGTCGAGCAGCAGCAGCGAAGGTTCCGAGGCCAGTGCCTGAGCCAGGAAGACGAGCTGGCGCTGGCCGCCGCTGAGCTCGCCGAGATAGCGCGAGGCGAGCGGCTTGAGGGCAAGCTCGCCCAGAACCGCCTCGACCGCGGCGAGATCGTCGGGCCGCACCCGCAGGCCCAGCCGTCCGAGACGCCCGAGCAGCACGGCCTCCAGCAAGGTCAGCGCGGCGCGCGCGCCGATGTCCTGCGGCATGTAGCCGATCCGCTCCGGCCTGACCGGCGAGCCGTCGAACCTGATCACGCCGTCATGCTTCACCAGCCCGGCGACGGCCTTGACCAGCGAGGACTTGCCCGAGCCGTTGGGCCCGATGACGGCGAGCACCTCGCCGGGATGGGCCGCGACGTCCAGCGCGTCGATCGCCTGTGTCGTGCAGTAGCGGACACTCAGCCCTTCGACGGTCAGCTTCACCAGAAGGCCCTCCGGTTGCGCAGGATCAGCCAGACGAAGAAGGGCACGCCGATCAGCGAGGTGACGATACCGATCGGCACGATCGCGCCGGGCAGAACCGTCTCGCTGGCGATCGACGCCAGCGAGAGCAGCAGCGCGCCAGAGAGCGCCGAGGCCGGCAGGAAGCTGCGCTGGTCCTCGCCGACCAGCATCCGCGCGATATGCGGGGCGACCAGCCCGACGAAGCCGATCGTCCCGACGAAGGCGACGGCGACCCCGGTCAGGGCCGAGATCAGCACGAAGGAGCGCAGCCGCAGCCGCCGGACATCGACGCCCAGCCCCCGCGCCCGCTCGTCGCCGAGCTTCAACGCGGTGAGCCTCCAGACATCGATGATGAGGACGGGGATGCAGGCCGCCAGCACGATCGTGATGATCCAGAGCTTGCTCCAGCTCGCCTTCTGCAGCGAGCCGAACAGCCAGAACACGATCTGCTGCAGCGCCTCGGGCGAGGCGACGAACTGCAGGAGCGCCAGCAGCGCCTGGAACAGGAAGAGCAGCGCGATGCCCGCCAGCACCAGCATCTCGGGCGAGGAATCCCGCGCCTGGCCGATGCCGTAGACCCCCGCGCAGGCGATGGCCGCGAAGAGGAAGGCCATCAGCGGGATGCCCCAGGCCTCGGGCACCGACATGGCGACGCCGAGCACGATGACCAGCGCCGCCCCGAAGCCGGCCCCGGCCGAGACGCCGAGCGTGTAGCTCGACGCCAGCGGGTTGTTCAGGATCGTCTGCATGATCGCGCCGGACAGACCCAGCGCCGCCCCCACCACGAGCGCGACGAAGGCGATCGGCAGGCGGATCGACCAGACGATGGCGTCGACCGTCCGGTCTTGCGCCAGCCCGAACACAGACTTCGCGACGGCGCCGACCGGCAGGAAGGCCGGCCCCGTCGCGACGTCGAGCACGAGGCTGACCAGAATGGCGACGCAGCCGATGGCGAGCACCGCGACGCGGCGCGTGCCCATCGCGGCATAGGTCGCGGTCAGCGATGATGCGCCCCCGGACCCCTCGTTCAGCATGGCGCTCATAACCGCAACATCCAGGTGCCCTCGAACGGGATGGGCAGGAAGCGCTCATGAAACGCCCGTAGCGAGGCGACCGGGTCGATGTCGGCGAAGGGCTCGGGATAGATCTGCTTGGCGATGAACTGCAGCGAGATCCAGTCGGTCAGCGAGCGCACCAGCGAATGCTCGACGGTGTAGACATTTCCCGCCCTGACCGCGGGCAGCGCGTCCCAGCCGGGGCGCGCGAGATAGGGCCGCAAGCTGGCGCGGGCCGTCTCGGGATTGACATCGTAGCCGAGACGCACCGCATGGGGCCGGTTGGCCCAGGACGAGCCGGTGATGAAGATGTGGTCCGGCGCCGCGGCCAAGACCTTCTCGGGTGCGATCGGCACGAAGCCGGCCGGCTGCGCCAGCGCCGCATTGGCGATGTTGTCGGCGCCGATCGTGTCGAGCATGCGGCCCCACATCGTGTCCTTATAGGTGCTGCCGAACTCGCCGGCGCCGAGCCAACCGATCTCGATATAGACCTTGGGCCTGGGCCCCTGGGCCAAGGCAGCCCGACGGCGGATGTCGGCGATCTGCGTCTCGTAGAGCGAGGCCAGTTCCCGCGCCCGCGCCTCGGCGCCGATCGCCTGTCCGATCGCGATGGTGCTGGCGATGTGCTTTTCGAGGCTCTGCGAATTGTAGTCGGCGACGAGGATGGGGATGCCCGCCGCTTCGATCGCGGCCGTAACCGCGCTCGCTCCCGTCATCGCCCAGGGCGGCACGATCACGAGGTCGGGCCGCAGCGCGAGCACCTTCTCCGGCACAAGCACCTCGTTCTCGCCCAGCCCGACATCGGGCAGCGCGGCAAGGCGCGGGATTGCCGCGACGAAGCGCTCATAGGTCTTGGCGCGGTTGACCGCCCATTGATGCTTGCGGAAGCCGACGACGCGCTCCCAGCCGGCCGCCCCGCCGATCGCGGTGAACTCCTCCAGATAGAAGGCGATCACGACCCGCTCGGCGGGTTTGGTCAGCTCGACCTTGCGGCCGACAGCGTCGGTGATGCTGATCGCCGCCTGCGCAGGCCGGGGCAGGGTGGCGACCAGCGGGAGCGCCAACGCGGCGCGGCGGGTCAGTGGAGCGGATGGGGTGGACATGAGAAGCCTCGTCTCGGTGCTGCGGATCAGGGCTTCAACGGCAGCATCCAGGTGCCGCCATAGGAAACGGGCAGGTATTTCGCGTGATAGGCCTTGAAGGACGCCGCCGGATCGACGTCGGCTAAAGCCTCCGGATAGAGCCGCTTGCCGATGTACTGCATCGCCACGAAGTCGAAGAGCGAGCGGCTCAAGCCATGCTCGATCGCGTTGACATTGCCGGCGCGGACAGCGGTCAGATCGGCCCAGCCGGCCCGCGCCGCATAGGGAGCGAGCGAGGCGCGGGTCTGCTCCTCGCTCATCTCGTAGCCGGTCTTCACCGCCTTGGGCTTGTTCGCCCAGGACGAGCCGGCGATGAAGATCGCATCCGGGTCGGCCGCGATGATGGCCTCCGGATTCATCCGCCCCGAGGCGCCGGCCAGCCTGCCGACCGCGATGTTCTCGCTGCCCAGAAGCGTCAGGATTTTGCCCCACATCGTCGTCGCATAGCTGACGCCGACCGTGTCGGCGCCGTCGGGCCCGACCTCGACATAGGTGCGCGGCTTGCGCGCGACCTTGGCCTTCGCGACGCGGGCGAGCACATCGCGATACTGGCTCTCATAGAAGGTCGCGAGTTCTTCGGCGCGGGCGTCATTGCCCGTGACCTTGCCGAGCGCGCGGGTCGAAGCGAGGTGGCGTTCCAGGATCTGGGCGTTGTAGTCGATGACCAGAATCGGGATGCCCGCCGCCTCGATCCGCTCCCGCTCGCTGCCGAGCGCGGTGAACATCCAGTCCGCCACCAGGAAGGCGTCCGGCTTGAGCGCGATCAGCTTTTCCGCGCTGAAGCTGCCATCCTCGATCAGGCCGACATCCGGCATCGCCGCCAGATTGGGGATGACCGCCGTGTAGCGCTTGAAGATGGACGGCCGCCAGCCTTCCCAGGCCGTGCGCGACATGCCGACGACGCTCTGCCAGCCCGCGACGCCGGCCACCGCCGTGAACTCCTCGAAGTTGAAATTCACCACGAGGCGCTTGGCAGGGAGCTCCACCGCGACCTTGCGGCCGAGCGCGTCGGTGATCTCGGTCGGGGCGGCGGTCGCGGCGAAGGGGCTGACGAGAAGCGCTGCTGCGACGAGCAGGGCCCTGAAAGGGGCGATCATGGAAGTCTCCGGGAGGCGCGATGGTGACGAACGAGAGCCGGTGCGGAGCCGCGGCCGGGGGCGCGACTCCGCTGAGCGAGACGTGCCGGGCTCAGGGCTTCAGCGGCAGCATCCAGGTGCCGCTGAAGGAGATCGGCAGGTACTTCTCGTGATAGGCCTTGAAGGACGCGACCGGATCGACGTCGGCGAAAGCCTCCGGATAGAGCCGCTTGCCGATGTATTGCATCGCCACGAAGTCATAGAGCGTGCGGGCGAGACCGTGCTCGATGGCGTTGATGTCGCCCGCCTTGATCGCCTTGAGATCGGCCCAGCCGGGGCGTTGTGCATAAGGAAGCAGGCTGGCGCGGGTTTCACTCTCGGGGATGTCGTAGCCGGTGCGAACCGCCTTGGGCCGGTTCACCCAGGAGGACGACGCCATGAGGATCAGGTCAGGGTTCTCGGCGATCACGGCTTCCGCATTGAGCGGTCCCCAGGGCCCGGGAATCTTGCCGGTGGCGATGTTCTCCGCTCCCAGCGTGGTGATGATCTTGCCCCACATCGTGTTGTTGTAGGTGTTGCCGATCGTCTCGGCCCCGGCCTGGCCGAGCTCGACATAGACCTTCTTGGTCGGGGCGCCGGCCGCCTTGGCCTTTGCGACGCGGGCGAGCACGTCCTCGTACCGGCTCTGGTAGAGCGTCGCCAACTCCTCGGCCCGCGCCTCCTGGCCGGTGACGTTGCCGAGCGCCCGGGTCGAGGCGAGGTGCCGCTCGAGCAGCTGGGCGTTGTAGTCGATGACCACGATCGGGATGCCGGCACCCTCGATCTGGTCCATCTGAGGCTTGGCGGCCTTGTAGCCCCATTCGGACATGAGCAGCACGTCCGGCTTGAGCCCGATGATCTTCTCGGCGCTGAGGCTGTTGTCCTCGGTGAAGCCGACATCCGGCATGGCGGCCAGATTGGGAATCACCGCCTTGTAGCGGTTGAAGATCAGGGGCCGCCAGCCTTCCCAGGGGCCGCGCGAGATGCCGACGACCTTCTGCCAGGCCTCGACGCCGCCGACGGCGGTGAACTCCTCGAAATTGAAGTTCACCACCAGGCGCTTGGCCGGCAGATCGACCGTGACCTTGCGGCCGAGCGCGTCGGTGATCTCGGTGGGGGCGGCGAGCGCGGCCAGGGAGGAGGCCAGCAGTGCCGCGCCGGCCAGAACCGATTTGAACGAGAGATGCATGACGGGTCGCGCTCCGCCGTTCAGTGCTTGTGGCCGGTGTGGCCGGTGTCGCGGGCGCCGACGCCCTGGACGGCGAATTCGACCGCGACCGTGCCGGCCTTCTCGAACTGCAGCGTGCCCTTGACGCGCTCGCCCTCCTTCAGCGGGCGCTTCAGCTCCATGAACATGATGTGGTAGCCGCCGGGCTTCAGCTCGGCCTTCTCGCCGGGCTTGACCTCGAGGCCCTTGTCCAGCGGCCGCATCGTCATGATGCCGTCCTTCACCGCCATCTCATGGATCTCGACGCGGCCGGCGATCTCGGACGAACCGCCGATCAGGCGGTCGGGCGCGCTGCCGTTGTTCTGGACGGTGAGATAGCCGCCGGCGACCTTGGCGCCGCCGGGGGTCGCCCGCGTCCACGGATGGTCGATCTTGAGCGAGCCGAGCGTGTAGTCATGCGCGAGTGCCACCACGCTGGTTAGCGTCAGCATCGCGGCGGCGAGATAGTGGACAGGCTTGTTCATCGTGTTTCTCCGTTGGTTGCGGGCAGTTCTAAGGCCGGATCTCGACCGTTTCGGTGAGGCGGATCATCTCGAAGTCCGAGATCAGGATGGCGAGCTCGACGCTCCAGCGGCCGGGGCGCGGCAGGCTGAGACCCTCGATCCGCCAGACACCATCGGTGCCGCGAATCGCTGGGCGCTCGATCGCCTCGATGCCGGCGGCTGCGTTGGCGAAGGAGAGCGAGAGCTCCTTCGCCGGCAGCGGTCCGAATTCGCCGTTCATCAGCACGATCGCGATGGCGACGGGGCCGGCGCGACCCTGCGTCAGGGTCATGTCGGCCATCGCTTTGAGCGTGTGGATATGGATGGTCGCCGGCTGCGCGGACGCGATGGCAAGCGCCCGCGGCGGCGGGGTGAAGCGCCACAGCGCCGCCGTGCCGAAGATCGCAAGCATCAGGGCGAGTTCCACGGTGACGATGCGCGCCATGACGCGACGAGCGGAAAGCCGTCCCGCCTCGACCTGCGACGTCTGCCGCCAGCGGTTGAATGCGGCGAGCCCCATTACAAGCGCGACCAGCCCGAGCTTGGCCAGCAGCACGCGGCCATAACTCGTCTCGATCAGCCCGGCGGGCCGTTCAACCTGCACCACCGCGAGCACGAGCCCGCTGCCGAGCAGCATCGCGATGACGGCGGGGATGCGCGAGGAAAAGCGCCGCAGCGTCGCGGCTGCGTCGGGCTTGTTCAGGGCTTTGGCCAGCGGCAGCAGGGCGCCGGCCCAGAGCGCGACGCCGGCCACGTGCAGGAACACCGCCGGCCGCATCAGCGCCTGCGGGCTGGCGGCGCTGGCATGGCCGCTCGACGCCAGGGCGAGACCCGCAAGGCCGGCGCCTAAGAGGCCGGCGATGCGCCCTGCCAGCCCTGCCGACCACAGCGCCAGGAACCCGGTCGCCAGCGCGACGGCGGCGATCGCGAGCATCAACGACAAACTGGTTGCGAGGGCGGCGCGCCAGACGGTTGGCTGGAGCAGCGCGCCGAGATCCGCCCCCAGCGCATCGAGCCCCTGGGCGCCGAGCGATGTCGGCAACGCGGCCAGGCCCAGCAGCAGGGCGGCGTTGATGCCGCTCCGCGCCGCGGGCGGAAGCGGAGCGACCCAGGCCGCGAAGACGGCGCCGCCGCAGCCGATGAACAGGCCGAGATAGAGGGCGACGCGACTGGCCCAAAGCAGGATCCGCACCGAGACACCGGCCTGTGCCTCCGCGATCGGCGCCGTCGCGCTCGGCGCGCCGATCGAGAACAGGACCGAACCGCCGACGGGGTGGCCATCCGCCGAAACCACACGCCAGCTCAGGACATGCGTGCCCGCCCCGAGCGCCCCGGGCGCGGAGATGACGAGCATCTGGTCGCGGAGCTGGTAACGATCGAGCGGCCTCGCCTGCCCGTCAGGTCCGATCAGCCGCAGCGCCAGCGGCGACACCGGCTCGCTAAAGGTCAGCGTCAGTTCGGACGGGGCTGAAGGAAGCACGCTGCCATCCGCCGGGCTCGCGCCGTTCAGTGCCGCATGCGCGAACGCGCCGCTCGTCGGGGCGAGGGCAGCGGCAAGCAGTCCGATCAGGACGAGGAAGAGACGCAGGCGAGCGGCCATGACGGTTCCTGGCGGCCGGGCCCGAGGGCCCGGTCGCGGGTTTCGGTTCACTTCTTGGGGGCGAGCTTCAAGCCCGGAGCCGGGAACTTGTAGTCGTCGGAGACCTTGCCGGCGGCGGGGATCTCGATCCAGCGCTCGACGCCACCGCCCTCGCATTCCTGCACGACCGGAATGTAAAGCATCGTGTCGGGCTTGAGGTCGGTCGTCAGGTAACCGCGGAAAACGAACTCGTCATAATGCTCGTCGAGCAGCTTGCCGCCGCTCCAGACCACTTCCTTGACACCCTCGGAGGTTGGCGTGCCGTAGTAGTCATAGGATTTCGCGTACGCGCCCTTGACGGTCTCCAGCGTCCAGCCGGCCTTCGGCATCGGCTTGATCGCAATCACACCTTCCGGAATCTGTACGCGGACCTTGATGGTGGCGGCACCCTTGCAGCCATGGGGCACGCGCGCCACGGCCTTGTAGGTCGAGCCGACGGGCGCTGTCTGCGTCTCCAGCGTGACATGGGCGAAAGCGGGGCCGGCGATGAGCGCGGCGAGGGTGGCAAGAACTGTGCGGATCGACATGAGACTGTCCTTTGGGTGACGAGGCCCCGCAGGGCCGTACGATGGCAGTGGGAAAGGCGAGGCAGCGGCGGGCGGGCGCCGTTGCGGATCAGCCGCGCAGCAGCACGGGCAGGATGTGCGACAGCGCGACCGCGGCGTTGCCGCCGAGCCAGAGCCAGGCGATCTTGAGCGCCGGTTCGAGCGGAACGGCACGATCGACCGCGATCAGCACGACGGCTGCGATCAGCAGACCCGTCGCGAAACACGCACACAGGCGCGTCAGCGGATGGAGGTGCATGGAGGGTGTCCGTGCTGCTCGGCACGGCTGCAGGTCATGATCGCGGGGGATCAGCCTGCGCCGGCCTTGGTCCGGGGGCATGAAGGCCAGCGGGCATCCTGGCGGATGCGCGCGGGCGAAATCAGGCCACGGACGGCGGCGCGCGTGGTTTGGCCGGCGAACGGCCGGCGACATAGCCCTGCGGTGCGTCGAGATGGCGCGCGAAGGCCACGAGATCGACGGGGCGGTGGATGACCGGCAGGAAACTCGCGGCCGGCGCGGGCAGGCCGCCGCCCGTGAGGGCACAGCCGATCACGCAGCAGCTGGTCCGGTCATGCTGGGCTGCGCCCTGGTCGGACGCCGAGGGTGCCGGCATTTCGCCCGGCGCACAGAGCGCCAGAGCCATCGACCGGTCGAGGCTCGTGCTCGCGGCATGGGCGCCGGAGGCCAGCCCGGTGAACAACGCCTGCAGCACGAGCAGATAGGCCGCGATGATCGCGACCCAACGGCGAGATGCTGCGCTCTGGCGGACTGCGGACAAGGACGGGTCTCCCGGCTCGCTTCCTAGCACCGGGGCGGCGTCTGTCAAAGAGGCGGGGCTGCGGCGGCTTGTCCACCGGGGCCGTTGACAACCGAGTAATGTTATACTGTAACAAAATTCGACGATCACTCCTGGGACTGCCCGCCATGACCGAGGCCCTGTTCATCGACCGCCGCCTGCCCGTGACCGTGCTTTCCGGCTTCCTCGGCGCCGGCAAGACGACCCTGCTGAACCACATTCTCAACAACCGCGAGGGCAAGCGCGTCGCGGTGATCGTCAACGACATGAGCGAGGTCAATATCGACGCCGACCTGGTGCGCGAGGGCGGGGCAGGGCTGTCGCAGACCGAAGAGAAGCTCGTCGAGATGAGCAATGGCTGCATCTGCTGCACGCTGCGCGACGATCTGCTGAGCGAGGTGCGCCGGCTCGCCGCCGAGAAGCGCTTCGACTACCTGCTGATCGAGGGCACGGGCATCGCCGAGCCCTTGCCGATCGCGGCGACCTTCTCCTTCCGCGACGAGGACGACCAGTCGCTGGACGATGTCGCGCGGCTCGACACGATGGTCACCGTCGTCGACGCGCTCAACCTGTTGGCCGATTACGACAGCCGCGACTTCCTGGCCGACCGCGGCGAGACGGCGGGCGAGGGCGATGGCCGCACGCTGGTCGATCTCCTGGTCGAGCAGATCGAGTTCGCCGACGTGGTCGTCATCAACAAGATAGGCGAGGCCACGCCCGAGCAGCGCGAGAAGGTGCGGCAGGTCGTACGCGGATTGAACGGCGATGCCCGGATCGTCGAGGCCGATTTCGGCCGCGTGCCGCTGGCCGCCGTGCTCGACACCAGGCTCTACAGCGAGGAACGCTCGCAGGAGCATCCGCTCTGGCACAAGGAACTGTTCGGCTTCAAGGATCACGTCCCGGAGACGGAGGAATACGGCATCCGCTCCTTCGTCTACCGGGCCCGCCGCCCGTTTAACCCGCGCAAGCTCTACGATCTCCTGGAGCAACGCCTGCCAGGTGTGATCCGCGCCAAGGGCCATTTCTGGCTGGCGACGCGGCCGCGCTGGGTGGGGGAGTATTCGCTCGCCGGCCGCATCACCCGCACCGAGGGCATGGGCAGCTGGTGGGCGGCGGTGCCCAAGGAGCGCTGGCCGCGCTCGGAGGAATTCGTCTCGCTGATGCGCAGGCACTGGTCGCCGACCTGGGGCGACCGGCGCCAGGAACTGGTCTTCATCGGCACGCAGGCGATGGACGAGGCGGCCATCCGCGCGATGCTCGACGCCTGCCTTACCGGCAGCGCTGCAACCGGCATGACGCAGTCCCTCCTCGCGCTCGAGGATCCCTTCCCGGCCTGGGACCGGCAGGCCGCGTAAGCCATGCGCGATCTCGAAAAGACCGGGCGCTGCGCCGCGCCCGCGACCGCCTGCGACATTCTGTCTTGCGGCGCAGCATCCGGCATGCTCTTTTCGCCGCGTCGGTTCCCGAGAGGGATCAAAAGGGAATCCGGTGCGCGCCCGTCAGGGCGCAAATCCGGAGCTGCCCCCGCAACTGTCAGCGGCGAGCGACGTTCGATCATGCCACTGGGTTCGCCCGGGAAGGCCGGACGCAGCATCGACCCGCGAGCCAGGAGACCTGCCGACGTCGTGAAGCCAATCGACCGGGCGGGGTGCCCCGGAAGGAGCTCTGATGACGGTCGCTCTCCCGCGCGGGCTTGTCGCGCGTCCGGAACGCAACGGCGCCACAGCACCGACCGCTCCCCGCTCGCGGGAGCCCGGTGACGGATGCTGCAGGAATCAACCCTAGACGCCGCGCAAGCGGGTTCGAATTTCGGCCTCAAGGACGAGATTCGTGCCTATTGGTCGAAGCGCGCCGAGACCTTCGATCTCTCCTACGGCCATAAGATCCGCTCGCGCGGCGAACTCGACGCCTGGTCGCGGCTGATCGCGCGCCATGCGCCGATCGGACCGGGCGACCGCGTGCTCGAACTCGCCTCCGGCACCGGCGAGGTCACGCGGGTGCTGCTCGGCTTCGGCTGCAGCGTCGATGCCATCGATCTCTGCGAGCCGATGATCGAGCGGGCGAAGGCGAAACATCGTGGCTCCGCCGTGCGCTTTCATCTCGGCGATGCCGAGAACACGATGATGCCGGACGCCCGCTACGATCTGGTGATCTGCCGCCATCTGGTCTGGACCCTCCTCGATCCCCAGGCCGCGCTGGCCGACTGGCTGCGCGTGCTGAAGCCCGGCGGGGCCGTGGTCGTGATCGATGGCGACTGGGTCAACCGCTCGCGGCGCGCAAGGCTGCTCCAGCGCCTTTCGCAATGGCTGGATCGCCTGACCGGCGCGCCGCGCCTCTGGGACGAGCAGGCCCATCAGCGAATCATGCGCGGTGTCTTCTTCCGCGACGGGCTGAAGGCCCCCGCCCTGCAGGCGATGCTGCAGGCGGCGGGTTTCGCCGATATCCGCACCGGCCCTTTGACGGGCATCAAGCGCCGGCAATTCGCCGCCGCCTCCTGGAGCGAGCGACTGCGCCTGCTAGCCACCTATGACGACACCTTCATCCTGTCCGCCCGCAAACCTCGTTGAAGCCTGGTTCCCGGAGAGCCACCATGACGATCACCATCCTGACGCGCCGTCTGCTGCTCGCGACCGCCCTCGCTTGGCCTTTGGCCTCCCAGCCGATCTCCGCCCAGCAGGGCGAGCCGGTTCTGCGCGTCGTCGCGCCCTGGGAATACACCTCAAACGATCCGGCCGACACGGGCTTCATCCTCGCCCGCATGGGGATCGGCGAGACATTGGTCCAGGTGGAGCCGGAGGGGCAGCTCATCGGCGGAGTCGCGGAGAGCTGGCGTGTCTCCGAGGACAAGCTGAGCTGGCGCTTCAGAATCCGGGCGGGCGCCTCCTTTCACGACGGCAGCTCGGTCACGGCCGATGCCGTCGCCGACAGCCTGAAGACGTCCTTCCGGGGTGAAAGCCTCTCGGCCGTGCCGCTCGACACGATCACGGTCGAGGGCGACGAGATCGTCGTCCGCACGAAGACGCCTTTCAGCGTGCTGCCGGCTTTCCTCTGCGATTACGCCTCGATCGTGCTGGCGCCGTCCGCCTATGGGCCCGATGGCAAGGTGGTCAAGATCGTTGCCACCGGCCCCTACAAGTTGGTCTCGGTCGACGGCAAGACGACTCTGGAGCTGGAGCGCTTCGAGGGTTATGCGCGTGCCAAGCCCGCCATCGCGAAGGCGCGTTACACGGCCGTGGTCAATGGCGACACCCGCGCCAATATCGCGATCGCCGGCGATGCCGACCTCATCTATACCCTGGCGCCGGCAGCGATCCCGCGCATCGACGCGGCCGGGCAGACCAAGGTTGCGAGCCTCACCATCCCGCGCATCCGCGCCTTGTTCTTCGACAGCGGCCTGCCGCAATTCTCGGATAGGCGCGTGCGCCGGGCGATCGCGATGGGGATTGATCGCGACGGCATCGCCCGCGCGATCCTGCGCCATCCCGACTCGAGCGCGAGCCAGCTCCTGCCGCCGATCCTGTCGAACTGGCACCGATCCGATTTGCCGAAAGTCGCATTCGACCCCGCTGCTGCGCGCAAGCTGCTCGACGAGGCGGGCTGGTCCGCCGGCCCCGACGGGATCCGCTCCAAGGACGGCGTGCGACTGGCGGCGAAGCTCCTGACTCTCGCCAATCGCCCCGAGCTTCCGGTCATGGCCGCCGCGATCCAGGCGCAACTGAAGCAGATCGGCATGGATGTGGCGATCGAGGTCGGAGCGAGCGGAAGCGTTCCCGCCGCGATCAAGGACGGCACGATGCAGTTCACGCTCGTCGCCCGGACCTATGTCAACGTGCCCGAGCCGATCGCGACGGTCATCCCCGACTTCACCCGCGAACGTTCGTCCTGGGGCACGGTGCGCTGGGAGGGGCGCGACCGGATGAAGGCGCTCACCGACGCCTATATCGCGAGCTTCGACGAGGCGAAGAAGAGCGAGCTGCGCGGCCAGATCATCCGCCTGATCCACGACGAGGCTCCCGGTGTCCCGGTATCCTGGTTCGAGCACAACGTCGCCGTGTCGAAACGAGTGAGCGGCGTCGGCATCGACCCCTACGAGATGCGCTATCTGATCGAGCGCATGGCGTGGAAATGAGTCGCATCTCGTCATGGGCGGGCCGGGCGGCATGAGGACGTTCGGCACCCTCGTCGGTTCGCGCGTGCTGCAGGCGGTGCTGACGGCCTGGCTTCTGGCCAGCCTCTGCTTCGCTTTCGTCCACGCGCTGCCGGGCGACACCGCGCTCGCGATCTCGGCGGCGCGCGTCGGCGAGCGCGTTACAGCCGAGACGACGGAACGCGTGCGCCGCGAGGAGGGGCTCGATCGCCCTCTCACCGTCCAGTATGTGTCCTGGCTCGGGAGGCTCGCGACGGGCGATCTCGGCCATTCGCGGGTGACGGGCAAGCCTGTCTGGCAAGAAATCGCCTATCATGGCCGCCATACGCTGGGGCTCGGCACGCTGGGCTGGCTGCTCTCCTACGCCATCGCGCTGCCGCTCGGCATCGCCTGCGGCTTCAGGCCCGGCGGCTGGCTCGACCGGGGCACCAATGCGCTGGCGGTGGCGCTCGCCTCGATGCCGAGCTTTCTCGTCGGCATCGGCCTGATCTCGCTCTTCGCTCTGACGCTGCGCTGGCTGCCGCCGGCGGGTTTCCGCACCGGCGCACATATGGTGCTGCCGGCGCTGACGCTGGCCTTGGGGCTCGCCGCCTTCTCGGTGCGGATCATCCGGAATGCGGTCGTCGAGGTCAGAAGCGCCTTCTACATGACCTTCGCGCGCATTCGCGGCCGCAGCGCGGGCTCCGCCTTCCTGCATCATGGCGTACGGAACGCGGCGATCCCCGTGGCCACCTTCGCGGCCCTGCAATTTGCCTATGTCGTCGACGGCTTCGTCGTCGTCGAGACGCTGTTCAACTATCCCGGATTGGGCGAGGTGCTGGTCAAGGCCCTGATCGCGCGCGACGTGCCGATGATCATGGGTGTGGGATTGGTGATCGGGACGATGTATGCGGCCGTGAATTTGCTCGCCGATCTCGCCTGCATCGGGCTCGATCCCCGACGCCTCAAGGTGGCCGCGGCATGACGCTCTCCCTTGCGCTACCGGCTTCCGAACGGCCGCGGCGGCGGCTTGTCTTTCCGCTGACCATCCTGGGAGTCGTCGCAGCCCTGGTGCTCGTCGGTCCCTGGCTGGTGCAGCATGATCCCACGGCCCAGGATCTTCTGAGCGCTCTGGAGGGCGCCAGCGCGAAGCATTGGCTCGGGACCGATCATCTCGGCCGCGACATCGCGGCGCGGCTGGTGCATGGCGGATCGCGGTCTCTCGGCATCGCCGTGCTGTGCGTAGCGGTTTCGACGGGGGTTGGCCTCGCGCTCGGCCTCCTCGCCGCCTATGCCGGCCGCTTCGCCGACATCGCGATCATGCGCCTTGCCGACCTGATGCTCGCCTTTCCGGGTATCCTGCTGGCGCTGCTGATCTCCGGCTTCCTCGGCGGGGGCGTCCTGCCCATGCTGATCGGCATCAAGCTCGCGCTCTGGCCGCAATTCGCGCGCATGGCGCGTGCCATCGCCATCGGCGAGCTGGCGCAGCCCCATGTCGAGGCGGCGCGCCTCGCCGGTTTCCCGGCGCTGACGATCCTGCGCCGCCACGTCCTGCCCCCGGTGCTGCGCCAGACGGTGACGCTGGCGACGCTGGGGCTCGGCGCCGCGATCATGTCGATCTCCGCGCTCGGCTTCCTCGGGCTGGGCCTGCAGCCGCCGACACCCGAATGGGGCGCGATGATCAGCGAGCTCCTGCCCTATCTGGCGGAGGCTCCCGTCCAGATGGCTGCGCCCTGCCTGGCGATCTTCCTTGCCGTGCTCGGGGCCACGCTGCTCGGCCAGGCCCTCGCCGAGCCGCCCGCTTTGCCGGAGGAGATGTGATGACCGCGCCCGCACTGGTCCTTTCGGGACTGACGATCCGGGACCGGAGCGGTACCGCTCTGGTCTCCGACATCGACCTGACGCTGGCCAGTGGCTCCGTGCTGCTCCTGATCGGCGAGACAGGGAGCGGCAAGAGCCTGATCGCGCAGGCGGTGATGGGCCTGCTGCCGGCGGGCTTCACCGCCAGCGGCCGCATCGCCATCAACGGGCATGCGCCGGTCGAGGCCAGCCAGGCCGGGCTGCTGCGGCTGCTCTGGTCACGCGAGACACTGCTGCTGCCGCAGGAACCACGCGCCGCGCTCGACCCGACGATGCGGATCACCGGGCAGTTGCGCGCTTCGCCCGACGCGCGCCCGGCGCCGGCCTTCACCACGCAGGAGGCGCTCGCCGCCGTCGACCTGCCGCCGCGCGTCGGGCGCGCCTTCCCCGACGAATTGTCCGGAGGCATGGCCCAGCGTGTCCTCGTCGCCTCCGCTCTCGTCGGGTGCGCGCCGTTGGTCGTCGCCGATGAGCCGACCAAGGGGCTCGACGCCGCCCGCATCGCGCAATCCGCCTCGCTGCTGGCCGCGCTCGGAGGCGCCGGACGCGCGCTGCTCGTGATCACCCATGACGTCGCGCTGGCCCGGGCGCTCGGCGGCAGCCTCGCCGTGTTGCGCGACGGGCGGATCGTGGAACAGGGACCGGCGGAGTCCGTCTTCGCCGCGCCGCAGCATCCCTATACGCGGGCCTGGCTCGCGGCCGATCCGGCCGGCTGGCGGCCCTGCCTGCGCTGCTGCGATCTCGATGCGCCGGTGCTCGCGGCCCATGGTCTCGGCTTCGGCTTCAGCGGGGCCGCGCCGCTCTTCTCGGGCGTCGACATCCATGTCCCCGCCGGTGGCATTCTCGGCCTGACCGGCCGCAGTGGCTGCGGCAAGACCACGCTCGGCAACATCCTGCTCGGCCTGCGGCCGCCGGCGGCGGGCCATGTGAGCTGGCAGGGCGTCGAGCCCTATCGCGATCGCGCCGGCGCGCGCCGCCTGCGCCAGCGCTACCAGAAGCTCCATCAGGACCCGGCGAGCGTCTTTCTGCCCGGACGCAGCTTCGCGCGCCAGTTCGGCGATCTCGCCGAGGTCGTGCCGGGGCTCGCGCTCGATGACGCGCTGCCGCCGCTGCTCGAGCGGCTGAGGCTCGACCGCAAGCTGCTCGGGAGGCGCCCCGGCGAGGTCTCGGGAGGCGAGGCGCAGCGCCTGGCGCTGGCGCGCATCCTGCTGCTGAAACCCGCGCTGATCGTTGCGGACGAGCCGACCTCGCGGCTCGATCCGCTGGTCCAGCGCGAGACCATGGCCCTGCTCTCCGAGATCGTCGCCAGCGAAGGGCTCGGCCTCGTCCTGATCAGCCATGACCGGGCGCTGCTCGCGGCGACGGCCGACGAGGTGCTCGATATCGGCGCGGGCGAGGGGGTGACGACGCTGCCGGGCTATGCCCGTGGGCTTCAGGGCGCCTGATCGTAGCCGAGAAAGGCGCCGAGCTTCATCATCGCCCGGTAGATCTGCCGCCCCGTCGCATCGTCCATGATCAGCGGACGGCCGTCGACGACGAGATAGATCAGGTTCTCGTCCTGCCAGTCGCTCGAGCGGCCGAACTCGAGCTCGAGCGGCGCGCTGCGATCGGTCTGGTCGATGACGACGCCGTCGAAATAGGGAGTGCTGGACAAGGCGGGCTCCTCAGCGGCGCTGCTAGCGCTTCGTCAGTTCGATCTCGGGAATGGTCGGCCCGGGTGACACACGCTCTCCGTCGAGGATCAGGGGAGAGGGTTTGCGCGTGATCCGCAGCGCGATGTAGATCGCCACCAGCGCCGACAGTCCCATCAGATAGACCAGCATCCCGCCGGCGCCCAGCACCTGCATCAGGGCTGTGGCGACGACGGGGCCGATCGCGGCACCCGTCCCCCACAGGAAGAGGAGCTGGGCCGAAAGACCCACGGCCTGCTCGCGGCCGATCCGCAGATAGGCATGCGTCACCGCCACGGTGTAGAGCGGCACGCTGCAGCCGCCGATCAGCGCGAACAGGCCGAACATCCAGAACCGCGCCTGCGATGGCTCGGCGCTCTGGATGATCAGCAGCGCGGAGGCCGTAGCGGCGACGAGGCTGACGGCGCAGAGCATGATCGGGCGGCTGGCCACCCGGTCGGCGAGCAGGCTCATCGGCCATTGCATCAGGAGGGCGCCGAGCTGGATCCCGGCCGTCAGCAGGATGGTGTCGCGCTGGTCGAGCCCCGCCAGGATGCCATAGGCGGGCGTGACGCTGGTGAGAGGACCGCTGACGAGCCCGACATAGAGGCAGCCGACCACCGCCGCCGGCGCCTGCCGCCAGAGCGCCTTGAGTCCGACCGAGACGACCTCGCTCGACTCCGGCCCGCGGGCCCGCGTCAGCGCCACCGGGATCAGCGCGATCGAGAACACCATGCTCGCCAGCAGAAACACGTCCTGAGACTGGATCGCGAGATAGCCGACGCCGAGCTGGGAGCCGATCATCGCCACACGGTTGAGCAGCTGGTAGACACCGAAAATGCGCCCGCGCCGCGCCCCGCTGGCCTGGCCGCTGATCCAGCTCTCGATGCAGATCCCATGGCCGGCTGCGGCCAGCCCCATGAACAGGCGCGGCGCAGCCCACCAGGTTTCGGACATGAGCGGAAAGCTCAGCGTCGCCGCCGCCTGCAACGCCGCAAAGACCGCGAAGGCCCGGATATGGCCGATCCGGCGCACCAGCGAGGGCATCGCGAAGCAGCCGACCAGAAATCCGACCGAATAGGCCGAGGCGACGAGGCCGATCAGCAGGGGCGGCTGACCGGCGACCGCCATGCGCAGGGGCACGACCATATTCACGATGGTGCCGGCAAGCTGCAGCAGAAGCGCGCCGGAGACGATGGCGCCGAGCGCGGCGACGGAACCCGTCGGGGGCTTCTGCGTCGTCATGGGGCAATGCCCGCGAGCGGGCGACACATCATGAAACTGACCTTGGGAGAGTGGGGTTGCGCGGCGCTCGCCGCATCATATCTCGCGCTCTCAACGATGAAGGCCACGCCTATGCAGACCGCCGATTTCCGCTTTCCCGGGGTTCTCAATTCGAAGGAGTTGCTCGTCGCCGAGGCCGTCCAGGCCCGCGCCTGGGCCGTCCTCGCCGGCCAGGGCCGCTTCCGCGACGACGACCAGGTGGCGAAGGCGAAACTCGGCGGAATCGTGGTGCGGCTCATGGCTGACGGCTCGCAATCCATCGGAGACCTCGCCAGCGCCGCGATCGACAGCTTCGAGCGGGGGACGCTCTGAGGCGTAGCGGCGGAGGCGGCGGTCGGCATGCGCGGTCTCTTCCAGGGCGACGCAGGGGGCGGTGTCAGGGCGCGATTCGCCGCCATAACAGCACGATGATCGCGGCCCGGCCATGGCGCCGGGCGCGGGTCCGACGCCGCTCGGCAACCTAGCCGGCGAGGATCTTGTCGATCGTGATGGGAAGATTGCGGATGCGCTTCCCCGTCGCGTGATGGACGGCGTTGGCGATCGCCGCCGCCGTGCCGACGACGCCGATCTCGCCCAGCCCCTTCACGCCGATCGGGCTGGTCTTTTCATCCTCCTCCTCCACGAAAATCACCTCGATATCGTGGATGTCGGCGTTCACCGGCACATGGTACTCGGCCAGCGAGTGGTTCATCACGCGGCCGAGGCGGTGATCGGTCATCCCCTCCTCGTGCAGCGCCATGCCGACGCCCCAGACCACACCGCCGAGGATCTGGCTGCGCGCCGTCTTGGGATTGAGGATACGCCCGGCCGCGACCGCGCTGACGATGCGGGTGACCCGCAGGACGCCGAGCTCCTCGTCGATCCGCACCTCGGCGAAGACGGCCGAATGCGTGTAGGACGAATGGCTCTTCGGCAGCATCATGCCGATCAGGCCGGGACCTGCCGATTCCGTCGCCTCGAGGCTCTCCTTGCCGCCGGCCGCCAGCGCCTGCGCCAGCGGGACTGCGCGGCCCGGATCGGCGATCAGGCGGATGCTGCCCTGCGTGAAGGCGACATCCCCGAGGCCGGCCTCGGCGAGGGGCGAGCCGTCGATCTTCGCGGCCAGCCGCAGCAGCTCCTTGCGCAGGCTCAGGCACGCCGCCGAGACGGCGCTTCCGGCGGACGCCGCGGTCCAGGACCCGCCCTGCACCGGCGAATCCGGCAGGGTCGAATCGCCGAGCGAGACCTCGACCGCCTCCATCGGCAGCCCGAGCGAATCCGCGGCGATCTGCGCGAGGATGGTGTAGGTGCCGGTGCCGATATCGGAAGTCGCGCAGGCGATGGCGAGGCGACCATCGGCCGTGAGCTTGGCCCGTGCCGAGGTCTTCATCATGTTCGCTTCCCAGACGCCGCTGGCCATGCCCCAGCCGATCAGCTCATGTCCCTCGCGCATCGAGCCGGGGCGCGGGTCGCGACGGCTCCAGCCGAAGCGCTCGGCGCCCTGGCGGTAGCATTCGCGCAGCTCCTTGGAGGTGAAGGGCTTGTCCTCGTTCTCGTCCCGCTCGGCATAGTTGCGCAGCCGCAGCTCGACGGGGTCGATGCCGGTCGAGACCGCGAGTTCGTCCATCGCGCTTTCCAGCGCGAAGACCCCGAGCGGTGCGCCGGGCGCCCGCATGTCGCCGGGCGAATAGATATCGAGCTTGGCCAGTTCGTAGCGGAGATCGACATGCTCGGCCGGATAGAGCAGGCCCGACCAGTTCACGACGACCTCCTGATGGTCCTCGAACCGCGACGTCGCCGCGATCGCCTGATGCTGGATCGAGCGCAGCTTTCCATCTTCGCCGGCGCCGAGCGAGACGAGGTTGATCGTCTCCGGCCGGTGGACATGGCCGAACATCTGCTGGCGCGTCAGCTCGACGCGCACCGGACGCTCCAGCGCCAGGGACGCCATCACCGCGAGGAAAAGCTGGTGCTGGGGTCGCAGTCCCGAGCCGAAGCCGCCGCCAACAAAGGGCGCCACGACCCGCACATCGTCCTTCGACAGGCCGAAGACGCTGGCGACATAGGCCTGGCTGTTCTGCACGCCCTGCGTCTTGTCGTGGACGGTGAGCTTGCCGTCCTCGCCCCGGATCACCGTCGTCGCATGCGGCTCCATCGGGTTGTGGAACTCCGCGGCGATCGCGTATTCGCCAGCGACCCGCACCGGCGCGGCACCGAAGGCGGCCGCCGCATCGCCTCTGGGCTTGGGCGGAGGGGCGATGCCCAGGCGCCTCTTCGGCGGCTCGTAGCTGTCGTGCCGGGCCCGGCCGAGATCCGTCTCGTGCTCGGTGCGCTCGTAATCGACGGCAACCAGCGAAGCGGCGTGGCGGGCGACGTCGAAGCTTTCCGCCACAACGAGTGCGATCGGCTGGCCGCTATACTGGATCTCGTCGCTGTAGAGCGGGCGGAAAGGCTTGCCCGGCGGGCCGACCATGTCCTGGTAGCTGAAGCTGAACCAGGCCGTCCGCGGGCGGTTCTCATGGGTGAACACCCGCACGACGCCGGGGACCGCTTCCGCGGCGCGGGTGTCGATCGAGCGGATCCGGCCGCGCGGGATCGCGCTTTCGACGATGTAGCCATGGGCCAGATCGGGCGTCGTGAACTCGGCGGCATAGGTGGCCTGGCCCGTCACCTTGGCAGGGCCGTCGACGCGGCTGCGGGGCGCGCCGACATGGAGATCGTTCTTCAGCATGATCGGAAGCCTTTCACGCGATGCGCTTGTCGGTCTGCGATTGCGGCGTGCCGGCGGCCGCCTGTCGCAGGCTGCGGAGGATGGCGCGGCGGGCGAGGTCGATCTTGAAGCCGTTGTGCTCATGACCTTGAGCGCCCGCGAGCAGGCTCGTCGCTGCCGCGGCGAAGGCTGCCTCGTCGGCTCGGCCACCGACCAGAAGGGCTTCGGCCTCTTCGCGTCGCCACGGCTTGTGCGCCACGCCGCCCAGCGCCAGCCGGGCCGAAGCGATCTGCCCGTCGCGGATGTCGAGCGCGGCTGCCACCGAGACCAGCGCGAAGGCGTAGGAGAGCCGGTCGCGCAGCTTGAGATAGCTGTGATGGGCGGCATAGGCCTGCGCATCGGCGGGCAGGATCACGGCTTCCACGATCTCGCCGGCCTGGAGCGTGTTGTCGCGCTCCGGTGCATCTCCCGGCAGACGGTGATAGTCGGCAAAGGAAATGCTGCGCGCGCCATTGGGCCCCTGGATGCGGACCTCCGCCCCGAGAGCCGCCAGCCCAACGCACATGTCGGAGGGATGTGTGGCGATGCAGTGCTCGCTTGCGCCCAGGATCGCATGGATCCGGTTGACGCCACCGATCGCGCCGCAGCCGGTGCCCGGCTCGCGTTTGTTGCAGGGCGTCTTGACGTCGTAGAAGTAGTAGCAGCGCGTCCGCTGGTTCAAATTGCCGCCCGTGGTCGCGGCATTGCGCAGCTGCGGCGTCGCCCCGGCGAGGATCGCGCTGGCGAGCAGCGGGTAGCGCTCCGCAATGCGGGCGTCCTCGGCGACAACCGTATTGGGCACGAGCGCCCCGATCCGCAGCCCGCCATCCTCGGTCTCCGCGATCCCGTTCAGCGCCTCGATCCGGGTGATGTCGACCAGCGCGGCCGGCGTCTCGACGCCGTATTTCATCAGATCGATGAGATTGGTGCCGCCCGCGACGATCCGGGCGTCGGGGCTGGCTGCGAGTGCGCGGACCGCGTCTTCGATGCTGCCGGCGCGGTGATAGGAATACGGGTTCATTCCGCGGCCTCCCGCACCGGCCGGCGCTGCCGGCCCGCCACGTCCTCGATCGCATCGACGATGTTGGTGTAGGCGCCGCAGCGGCAGAGATTGCCGCTCATGAACTCGCGGATTTCCTCACGGCTGGTCGCGTGCCCCTCCTCGATCAGCGCCACCGCCGAGCAGATCTGCCCCGGCGTGCAATAGCCGCACTGGAAGGCGTCATGCTCGATGAACGCCTGCTGGAGCGGGTGCAGGCGGCTATCCGCGGCCAGCCCTTCGATGGTGGTGATCGACTTGCCGTCCTGCATCACGGCGAGCTGCAGGCAGCTGTTGATGCGCCGCCCGTCGATCAGCACGGTGCAGGCGCCGCACTGGCCGTGATCGCAGCCCTTCTTCGTGCCGGTCAGCTCCAGATCGTGCCGCAGCAGATCGAGCAGGGAGGTAACGGGGGAGACCTCCAGCGAACGGCGCTCACCGTTCAGCGTGATCTCGATGGGAACGGTCTGCGTCCCGACGATGGCATGGGCGGGCAAGGGCAACTCCTGCTTCGGCGGAATGTCGGGAAGGCGCAGCCATGGCGGGCCGGCATCGCCTTGCGACGCACCCGCACTTCGTCCCGCCACAACAGGCTGTGCCCGACGGTTGTTCCACAGCGGTTTCGTGAAGACGGCCGCGGTCCGGATCGGCCACGGCGTCGTCGTTACGGAACCTCCGCAGGCCGCCCCGGTTGGGAGTGCAAACCTCCAACAAGGATCTCTCGATGCCGATCTCTTCCTTCGTGCCGGCGAAAACCGTCTGGCTTTCGCTGATGCTCGCGACCAGTGCTCTGACACCCGCCATGGCCCAGACCGCCGCGCCGCCGGCTGCGGCGATGCAGAACGCGTCCAAGCCCGACGCCGACATGGCCGAGGTGCTCTCCGTGCTGGCCGGCCTCGGCGGCAAGCCGATCGAGAGCCTGGAGCCGGGCGATGCCCGCGACCAGCCGACGCCGACCGACGCGGTGATGAAGATCATCAAGGACAAGAAGATCGAGGCCGATCCGCATGCCGGCCTCAAGGTCTCTAACAGCCGCTTCGCCGACATGGGCAATCTGCGGCTGCGCTGGTACGTGCCGGAGAACGCGACGAAGGATTCCAACCTTCCGATCATCGTCTTCTTCCGCGGCGGCGGCTGGGTGATCGCGAGCCTCGACGTTTACGACGCCACCCCCTCGGCGCTTGCTCGCAAGACGGGCGCGGCGGTCGTCTCGGTCGACTATCCGATGGCACCGGAAAACAAGTTCCCGGCTGCGCATGACGAGGCGATCGAGGCCTATAAATACGTGCTGAAGAACGCGCAGGGCTGGGGCTACGATCCCAACCGCATCGCGCTGGTCGGCGAGAGCGCCGGCGGCAACCTCGCCATCAACACGGCCATCGCCGCCCGCGACCAGAACCTGACCAAGCCGCTGGCGATCGTCTCGGTCTATCCGGTGGCGACGACCAGCCTCGATACGCCCTCCAAGAAGGAGCAGGCCAACGCCAAGCCGCTGAACACGCCGATGATGGCCTGGTTCGTGAAGCATGTCGTCAAGAGCGAGGCCGATACGCAGGACCCGCGCCTCAACCTCGTCGCGTCCAATCTGAAGGGCCTGCCGCCGACAACGGTGATCAACGCCGAGATCGATCCGCTGAAGTCGGACGGTGACCTCATCGTCGCCAAACTGAAGGAAGCGGGCGTCGAGACGACGCACCACCTCTACACCGGCGTAACACACGAGTTCTTTGGCATGGACGCGGTCGTCGCCAAGGCCCGCGAAGCGCAGGACTTCGCCGTCGCGCAGATCCGCAAGGGTTTCGAAGCCCGCAAGTGACGAAACGGCGCGCGGCTCCGCCGCACGCCCTTATCCCGACCGCCGCGGGCTCGCGCCGCGGCGGTCATCATTTCGTTGTCGATGGAGCCCTCATGGATCGCCGAACCGCCTTGCTCGGTCTCACCGGAGCCCTCGTTGCCGGGGCCCCATCTTCGGCCTTGGCCCAGGCGCCCGTGACCATCGACCGGGTCGAAGGGGCAGGCCGCGGTCGCAGGCCCGCCATCCTGCTTCTCCATGGCGCCGATGGCATCACCAGGCGCGCGCAATACCAGTTCGCTGCCAATGCGCTTGCAGGCCAGGGCTATACCGTCCTGTTTCCGCATTACTTCGAGGTCACCGGCGAACAGCGCGCCTCCTATGGCGAGATCGGCCGCAAATATCCGGTCTGGCGCAGCGGGCTTGTCTCGGTGATCGAGAGCGTCCGCAGGGACCCGACCATCGATCCCTCGCGCCTCGCAATCGTCGGGATCTCGCTGGGCGGCGCGCTCGCCTTGTCGCTCGCCGCGCGCGACAGGCGCATCGGCGCCGTCGTCAGCTATTTCGGCTTCCTGCCTGAGGATCTCGACGAGGGCCGGCCGCGCGCGCCGACGCTGATCCTGCACGGCTCCGCCGACCGCATCGTCCCTGTCCGCAATGCCGAGCGCATCGAGGCGCTGCTGCGCGGCCGCGGCGTGCCGGTCGAGACGCAGATCTATCCGGGCGAGGGCCATGGCTTCAGCCAGACCGCCCAGCTCGACGCAGCGACCCGCAGCGTCGCCTTCCTGCGACGTTATCTCGGCGCCTGAGCGGCGCCGAGTGTCGACCGACGGCTCAGCCGCCGATAGTCAGCATGATCTTGCCGAGATGGGCGCTCGATTCCATCAGCGCATGGCCCTGCCGCGCCTGGTCGAGCGGGAAGGTCGCATGGATGATCGGCTTCACGGCGCCGGCCTCCAGCAGGGGCCAGATGTCCTCGCGCAGCTTCGCGGCGATCTCCGCCTTGAGCGCGACCGAGCGCGGCCGCAGCGTCGAGCCGGTCAGCGTCAGCCGGCGGATCATCATCGGCGTGAGGTCGAGCTCCGCCTTCGGGCCCTGCAGGAAGGCGATCTGCACCAGCCGCCCCTCCACAGCCAAGGCTGCGATGTTGCGCTGGATATAAGGCCCACCGACCATGTCGAGGACGACGTTGACGCCCTTGCCGTCGGTCAGGCGCTTGACCTCGGCCAGGAAGTCCTGCGCACGATAATCGATCGCCTCGTCGGCCCCCAGCGACCGGCAGAAATCGCATTTCTCAGGCGAGCCGGCGGTCGCATAGACGGTCGCGCCGAACTGCTTCGCGAGCTGGATCGCGGTCGAGCCGATGCCGCTGGAGCCGCCATGGATCAGGATCGTCTCGCCGGCCCGCAGCCGCCCGCGGGTGAAGACATTGTCGTAGACGGTGAAATAGGTCTCGGGCAGGCCAGCGGCCTCCAGCAGCGAGAGCGGCTTGGGCACCGGCAGGCAGAGCGCCTCGTCGGCGACGGCGTATTCAGCATAGCCGCCGCTGATCAGCAGCGCGCAGACGGCCTCGCCGACGCGGCTCCCGGCCACGCCCGCGCCGACGGCGACGATGTGGCCCGAGACTTCGAGCCCCGGCACCGTGGTCGCGCCGGGCGGCGGCGGATAGCCGCCGGCCCGCTGCAGGCAGTCCGGCCGGTTGATGCCGGCGGCAGCCACCGCGATCAGCACCTGGCCCGGACCGGGCTGCGGCACCGGCGCCGTCTCGATCTCGATCACCTCCGGCCCGCCGGGCCCGGAAAAGCGCACCTGCTTCATCGTCTGCGGCAAAGCCATCATCGTCTCCGTGGAGCGGCACCGGGAGGCGCCTATTGAGGGACTTGTGGGCCGGGTCGCGACGCGGTTCAAGCATCGCCTCCCGGAGAGGCCCGTTCCACTCACGGGTTGGGCAGTGCCTTGCACACATCCTGCATTCGGCGGGACAAGGGCCATGAGATGGTCGTGGTAACGATGGAGAGGGGAATGCGGCGGACGTTGAGAGCGGCGTTGGAAAGCGGCTCGGTGGCCATCGGGCTGGCGGCCTGCGTCGTACGCACGGTCGAGATCGTCACCGTCACGCGCAGCTGCGGCTTCGATTTTCTGCTGGTCGACATGGAGCATGGCCCGATCGCGATCGGTGACGCTGCCTCGATCAGTGTTGCCGCCTTCGAGGCCGGGCTGCCCTGCCTGGTCCGCGTCGGCGGGCCCTACGCGCCGGATCTGGCGCGGGTGCTCGACTGCGGCGCCGAGGGCGTGGTGGTCCCCCATGTCGAGACGGCGGAAGAAGCGCGGCTGATCGTCGAGAAATGTCGCTTCCAGCCGCTGGGAAAACGCTCTCTGCCGAGCCCGCTGGCGCGGCTCGGCTTCCAGGTGCCCCCGGCCGCCGAGATGGTCCAGCGGATCGAGGCGGACACCTTCGTCGTGGCCATGGTCGAGAGCGCCGGTGGCGTCGCGGCGGCCAGTGACATCGCGGCCGTCGCCGGCATCGACGCCGTCATCATCGGCGCCAACGACCTCGCCGCCGACATGGGCCACCTCGGCGCGGTCGACCATCCCGAGGTTCTCGCCGCCTTCGCGGCTGTCGCGGCGGCGACGCGTGCGCAGGGCAAGATCTTCGGCGTCATCGGCGTCGGCGCGGCGCTGTTGCAATCGCATGCACTCGATCTCGGCGCCCGGCTGATCGTCGCCACCAACGACATCAACCTGCTGATCGACCAGGGAGCCGCGGTCGCGCAGACGCTGCGCGCGCGCACCGGGTCGGCCGCTCCCGCCGCTCCGCGCTAGTCGGCCGCGGGGGCGAGCCGGCAGGTCGAGCGGGTGAACACCTCGATCTGCGACAGGGCGGCGTCGAGCGTGGCGAAGGGGCCATGCTTCATCGCGCGCATGCTCTCGGCGACGCGCTCACCGGGAATGATTCGGTATTCGCCCGGCGCCGCCAGCTCGACGCGCCCCATATCGCGTCCGAGCAGGTCGGTCAGGGCCCAGCTGGTCGGGCCGCTGGGCGTGACGATGATGTCCATGGTCGGCTCCGCAGGCCCATCGCCCGGCCGCGAGGATCGCACGTTTCGGGGCGAGCCGCCTCATGCTTTGCGAGGCGTTGCGGCGCGGCTGCCACAGCTCGTGCGAATGGCCTCAGGAGCAGCGTCATTTACCGGCCGTTAACCATTGGCTGAATACACCGAAGACACCGAAAATTTACCAAGATGACCGCCGTGTTAACCAAACCCAGGCCCATCCGCCTCAAGGGGCGCTCCTACCTTGCCTTGACGCTGACCCCCGAGCTGCCGCTCGAGGACTGGCTGATCCGGCTCGACGAACTGGCCGCGCTCTCGGCCGGCTTCTTCCTGCGGCGGCCCGTCGTGCTCGACATCGAGGGGCTCGAGCTGGACCGGGCGGAGCTGCGCGACCTCGTCGGCAAGCTCTCCGGTCGTGGCGTCCGGATCATGGGCATCGAGGGGGCCAGGGCCTCCATGCTGGGCTCGGATCTGCCGCCGGCGATGTCCGGCGGGCGTTCCACCGCCGATGTCGAGCCGCCGGCCGCCGAGGCGGTTCCGGAGCCGGTGCCGGACGCGGTGGCGGCGGAAAGCGTCGTCCGCTCGGATCCGACGCCGGGCAAGCCGACGCCGTCGATCATCGTCACCCAGCCGGTGCGCTCGGGTCAGTCGCTGTTCTTCCCGGAGGGGGACGTCACCATCGTCGGCTCGGTCGCCTCGGGCGCCGAAATCGTCGCGGGCGGCTCGATCCATGTCTACGGGACGCTGCGGGGCCGGGCGCTCGCCGGCACCATGGGCAATGCCTCGGCGCGCATCTTCTGCAGCCGGCTCGAGGCCGAGCTGCTGGCGATCGACGGCTTCTACAAGACAGCCGAGGACATGGAGCCGGAACTGCGCGGCAAGGCCGTGCAGATCTGGCTCGAAGGCGAAACATTCAAGGTCGGGTCGATCGCCTGACCAGGCGACATCGGGACAATCGGGAGAGGTCTATGGGCAAGGTCATCGTGGTCACCTCGGGCAAGGGAGGCGTCGGCAAGACGACCTCGTCCGCCGCGCTCGGGGCAGCGCTCGCCAAGGGGGGCGAGAAGGTCGTGGTGGTGGATTTCGACGTCGGGCTGCGCAATCTCGACCTCGTCATGGGGGCCGAGCGGCGGGTCGTCTACGACCTCGTCAACGTCATCCAGGGCGAGGCCAAGCTCACCCAGGCGCTGATCCGCGACAAGCGCGTCGAGACGCTCTATCTGCTGCCGGCCTCGCAGACCCGCGACAAGGACAACCTCACCGCCGAGGGCGTGGAGAAGGTCATCGGCGCGCTAAAGAGCGTCTTCGACTGGGTGATCTGCGACAGCCCCGCCGGTATCGAGCGTGGCGCCACGCTGGCCATGCGCCATGCCGACGTCGCGATCGTGGTGACCAATCCGGAGGTCTCCTCGGTGCGAGATTCCGACCGCATCATCGGCCTGCTCGATTCCAAGACGCTGCGCGCCGAGCAGGGCGAGCACATGGAGAAGCACCTGCTGCTGACCCGCTACGACCCGGTCCGGGCCGAGCGCGGCGACATGCTCAAGGTCGACGACGTGCTGGAGATCCTCTCCATCCCGCTGCTCGGCATCATCCCCGAGAGCATGGACGTGCTGCGCGCCTCCAATCTCGGCTCGCCGGTCACGCTTGCCGACGATCGCAGCGCCCCCTCGATCGCCTATTTCGAGGCTGCGCGCCGGCTCCAGGGCGAGAACCTGCCGATCATGGTCCCGGGCGAGAAGCGCGGCTTCTTCGGCAAGATCTTCGGAAGGAAGGCGGCATGAACCTGCGTCGTTTCTTCTCGCGCGTGCAGTCGGCCCCCGCCGCACGCGAGCGCCTCAAGGTCCTACTGGCGCATGAGCGCGCCGCGGTCGGCGACTCCGATCTTGTCGCCAAGCTCCGGGACGAGATCCTGCGTGCGATCTCCAAGCACATGCAGATCGATTCAGAGAAGGTCAGCGTCACGATGGAGCGCGGCGCCCAGGTCTCGACGCTGGCCGTCGACATCGAGATCCCCTTCGACGTCGCCCGCAAGGCGGCGTGACACGAGCCTATGCGCGAGCCGGGGCATCCCTCCGCTCCGGCAGCGCCAGCGTCGCCCCGAAGCACGCCGCCAGCATCAGGCCCGAGCCGATGAGGCAGGCTTGAAGCCCGCCCGCCTGGTAGAGCAGGCCTGACAGCAGCGTGCCGCCGAACCGCCCCAGCGCATTGGCGGCATAGTAGAACCCGACATCCTCGGCCGCCTTCTCGGACCCGGCATAGGCCAGGATCAGATAGGAGTGCAGCGACGAGTTGACCGCAAAGGCGAAGCCGAACAGGCCAAGCCCCGCGACCAGCACGAGATCGGGCCAGGAGACTGCCCCGCTCAGCAGCAACGCGGCGAGCGCAAAGGGAATCGCCGCCAGCGCCAGCGACCACAGCCGCGCCGCCGGCACCTCCGACGACAGCCCGTCGCCGCTTCGGGCGATGAAGGCGGGCGCAGCCGCCTGGACCAGCCCGTAGCCGATCGTCCAGAGCGCGAGAAACGTGCCGACCATCGTGAAGGTCCAGCCCGAGGCGTAGAGAAACACCGGAACCCCGACGACGAACCAGACGTCGCGCGCACCGAAGAGCGCGACACGCGCCAGCGCCAGCAGATTGACGCCGCGGTTCTTGGCGAAGAGCTCGCGCGCGCTCTTGCTCGCCTTGGCCTTGCCCATCATCGCCGGCAGCGCGGTCAGCACGCCGAGCAGGATCAGCCCAAGCATCGCGGCCATCGCCCAGAGCGCGCCGCGGAAGCCGAACCCTTCGAGCAGCAGCCCGCCGAGGAAGAAGCCGACGCCCTTCATCGCGTTCTTGGAGCCGGTGAACCAGGCGACCCAGCGGAACAGCCGTCCCTCGGCGTCCTCGCTGCGCGCCGCGGCCTCGGCCACCTTGATCGCGGATTTCGAGGCCGTCTTGGTCAGGTCCTTGGCGACGCCGCACACCCCCTGCGCCATCACCACCCAGGCAACGGAGGCGGCAGCCGTCCAGTCCGGCGACAGGCCCGACAGCAGCAGGAAGCCCACGACCTGCGTGCCGAGACCCACCGCGAGCATGCGGGTGATGCCGTAACGCGCCGCGAGCCAGCCGCCGATCAGATTGGCGACGATCCCGGCCGCCTCGTAGAGCAGGAACAGGAAGGCGAGGGTGAAGGGCGAATAGCCGAGCCGGAAGAAATGCAGCAGCACGAGCATGCGCAGCGCGCCGTCGGTCAGGGTGAAGCCCCAATAGGCGGCGGTGACGATGGCGTAGTTGCGGGCTCCCTCGGTCACCCGATCAGATCCCGACCTGTTCGAGATGGCAGGCGAGATCGACCATCCGGCAGGCATAGCCCATCTCGTTGTCGTACCAGGCATAGACCTTGAGCATCGTGCCGTCGGTGACCAGCGTCGAGAGACCGTCGACGATGCTCGAGCGCGTGTCGCGCTGATAATCGATCGACACCAACGGGCGCGGCTCGAAGCCGAGGATGCCGGCAAGGGGCCCGCGCGCCGCCGCCTCGAACAGGGCGTTGACCTCGGCGGCGGTCGTCGACCGCTCCAGTTCGAAGACGCAGTCGGTCAGCGAGGCGTTCAGCACGGGCGCGCGCACGGCGTGGCCGTCGAGCTTGCCCTTGAGCTCGGGATAGATCAGCGCGATGGCCGTGGCGCTGCCGGTCGTCGTCGGCTGCAGCGAGAGCATGGCCGAGCGGGCGCGGCGCAGATCCTTGTGGGGCGCGTCGACCACGACATTGGTGTTGGTCGGGTCATGGATCGTGGTGATCTGGCCGTGCCGGATGCGCAAATTCTCGTGCACGACCTTCACCACCGGGGCGAGGCAGTTCGTCGTGCAGGAGGCGGCGGTGACGATCGGGTGAACGGCGGGGTCGTAGAGATGCTCGTTGACGCCGACGACGACGTTGAGGACCGAGGCGTCCTTCACGGGGGCGGCGACGATGACGCGCTTGGCGCCGCGCTTCAGATGCCCCTCCAGTGTCGCCGGCGTCAGGAACTTGCCGGTGCATTCGAGCACGACATCGACGCCGAGATCCCCCCAGGGGATGTCGCCCGGCTCGCCCGCCGCCGAGAAACTTAAGCGGCGCTCGCCGATCGTGACCGCATCCTCGCCGGCGCTCGCGATGCCGCCGCGCCAGCGGCCCTGCATGCTGTCGAATTCGAGCAGATGGGCGGTCGCCGCCGCACCACCCTTGATCTCGTTGAGATGGACGACGTCGAGCCGGTTGCCGGCGCGCGGATCGTCGCCCTGCCGGTCGGCCGCCCCCAGGGCGGCCCGCAGCGCCAGACGCCCGATCCGCCCCATGCCGTTGATGCCGACCCGCATGACTCTGCTCCCTGTCTGTCTCAGGGAGGCTGCATCACCCGGATGAAGGCATCATGTCAATATGTCGGTTGACAACGACATATTCTGTGATGAGACTCATGTCATCCGAAACCGACATATCGGGACGACGCCATGACGACCTCTCCTCTCGCGGTGCTTTTCGTGTGCAAAGGCAATCACGCGCGCTCCATCATGGCCGAGGCGATCATGCGGCGCATGGCCGGCAAGTTCGCCGTCTACAGTGCCGGCTCGCAGCCCCGTGCTTCGATCAATCCCTTCGTCGTCAGGCTGCTCAAATCGCTCAACCACGATGTCTCCGACCTGCGGCCCAAGAGCTGGGACGCATTTTCCGGCCCGAACGCGCCGCAGCTCGACTTCGTCTTCACCCTCTCGGAGACGGCGGCCAATGCCGTTCCGCCGGCCTGGCCGGGCAATCCCGTGACGGCGCTCTGGACCCTGCCGGATCCGGCCGCCCATGAAGGCGACGACGTTCAGAAGGCGCTCGCCTTCGCCGATGCCTACCGCATGCTGAACAACCGCATCTCGCTCTTCGCGAGCTTGCCTCTGGCGACGCTGAAGGGCATGGCTCTGCAGCACCGGCTGGACGCGATCGGCAAGGACACGTCGCGCGCCGATCCATTGCAGAGGGATGACGCCGCGTGAAGCAGGGGCCGGCGCCGAGGCTGGAATCCGCGGAGGCGGTCGCGCTCCTGGCAGCGCTCGCCCAGCCGACGCGGCTCGAGATCTTTCGCCTGCTGATGCGCTACCGGCCGCATGGGCTGGCAGCGGGCGATATCGGCCGGCTGCTCGCCGTCGCGCACAACACCCTCTCGGCCCATCTCGCGGCGCTGGAGCAGGTCGGCCTGCTGGCCTCGCGGCGCGAGGGGCGTCACATCATCTTCGCCGCCAAGCCAGGCCCCGCCGATGCGCTGCTGGCGTTCCTGACGGATGCCTGCTGCACCCAGGGCCCGGCCGCCTGCCCGCCAGGGGCCACGGCGATCCCGGCGCGGCGCGAGCCCGTCGCGAGCGAGCGGCCGCTGCGTGTCCTCGTGGTCTGCACCGGCAACTCGGCCCGCTCCATCATGGCCGAGGCCATTCTCAACCGTGAGGGCCTGGGACGGATCGAGGCCTTCTCGGCCGGCAGCCGCCCGCAGGAGGCGCCTCACCCGGCGGCCCTCGGGTTGCTGGCGGAACTCGGATACGACGTCTCCGCCATGCGCTCGAAGTCCTGGGACGAGTTCCTCGGACCCGAGGCGCCGCCACTGGACCTCGTCGTCACCGTCTGCGACGGCGCGGCGGAGACGCCATGCCCCGTCTTTCCGGGCGCGCCATTGCGTGCCCATTGGGGACTGGACGATCCGGCGGCGGCAGCCGGCCCCGCTGCCGCCCAGCGTGCGGCCTTCCTGCAGAGCTACCGCCAGCTCACCGCACGGGTGACCGCCTTCGTCAACCTGCCCTTCGAACAGATGGCGGCGGATGAACTCGCTCCCGTGCTGGCGGCGATCGGCCGGATGGATGGCGCGACGCCGATGACGCTGGAACGGGCGGCGTGAGCGTCACAATCGATCGCAGACCCGACGGCGGGGCCTCGCGCAACGTCCTGGCGATGTCCGGGTCTCGGGCGAGATACCGGTTGCGTCGCTGAAGGGCCGGCGCTTTGGAGCGGTCGGTCTGCTCGCACCCTGCGCTGGCGGCCGGTCATTTCGGGGCCGGCAGGGCGGCAGCCAGCCGTGACAGCAGGAACAGCGACAGGGCGGCCGCGCCCGAGAGCACGATCAGCAGGATCGTGCTCGGCAGCAGCCCGGCCCGCTCGACCATGACCGCGAAGGCGACCGGCGCAGCCGCCCGGATGGCCAGCCCCGGCGCCGATAGCTTGCCCAGCATCGCCCCATAGCCGGCCGGGCCGAAGAGCCGCAGCGGCACCGTGCCCCGCACGATCGAGCTCAGCCCCATGCTGACGCCATAGGCGATGGCGAAGAGCCCGGCGAGCGTCGCCGTCGTGCCGCTGACCAGCAGCAGCGCGAAGCCGAGCGGCATCAGCGTCGCCGAAACCCAGGCGGTCGTAGTCGGCTCGAGTTCCGTTCCGAACAGCATCTCGACCAGCCGCCCCGCCACCTGCGAGGGGCCGACCATGGCGCCGATCCCGACCGCGAGCGCCGCGCTGAGGCCGAGACCCTCCAGCATCGTCAGCAGATGCACCGACATGGCCGAGACCACGAAGCCCTGGAGCGAAAAGGCCAGTGCCAGCAGCAGGAAGGCGCGCATCCGATCCCGGCCGAGGAGATAGGCGTGCGCATCCCCCTCCGGCCTGGGCGCCATGACGGCCGCGGCCTTGCCGCCACGGGCCGGCAGCAGCAGCGCATGTAGCGGCAGGCACAGCACGAGATAGCCGATCGCATAGAACTGGTAGATGCTGCGCCAGTCGTGATGCGCGAGCAGGGCCGTCGTCAGCGGCCAGAACAATGTCGAGGCGAAGCCGCCGATCAGGGTAAGCTTGCTGATCGCGCGGCGGGCGCTTGACCCGTGAGCCTGAGTCAGCGCGGTGAAGGCGGCATCGTAGAACACGAGCGTTCCCACGGTCTCCACCGCGATCATGGCGGCATAGAAGCTCACCGGGTCGCGCGCCTGCGACAGGCCGTAGAGCGCGGCCGCCGCCAGCACGCTGCCGAGGCTCATCATCGCCCGCGTGCCGAAGCGGTCGATCAGCTGGCCTGAGAAGGGCGCCGCCAGACCGCCGGCCAGCAGGCCGGCCGCGAAGGCGCCATAGGTCCACTCCGGCGCCCAGCCGAAGCTCTTGGTGATCTCCGGGGCGAGCACCGCAAAGGCATAGTAGAGCGTGCCATAGCCGGCGACCTGCGTGGCGCCGAGCGCCAGGATGAGACCCAGGCCGCCTTGCGCGGCGGTCTGGGGCAGTGGGGTGGGCATGGTCGTCATCAGGCGGTCGCGAGCTCCGGCGTCTTGGTGGTGTTGCCGCAGCCGCAACCGGTCTCGCCCACGGCCTTGGCCTCGTGATCCTGCGCGCAGCAGGCGGTGCTGGCGACGGGAGCCGGCCCACCGCAGCAAGCAGCCGACGCCGCGCCGCCGCTGCCCGCCTTGCCGCCCGGCGTGGCGCTGCAGACGCCCGTCTCTGGCAGCACCAGTTCGACCCGCCGCGCCGCCTCATGGTCGCCCGCGAGTGCCGCCACGATGGAGCGGACCTGCTCATGGCCGGTGGCGAGCAGGAAGGTCGGGGCCCGGCCATAGGCCTTCATCCCGGCGATGTAGAAGCCGGGCTCGGGATGGGCGAGCTCGGCCGCGCCATGCGGGCGCACCGTGCCGCAGGAATGTTCGTTCGGGTCGATCAGCGGCGCCAGCACTGGCGGGCATTCCAGCGCCGGGTCGAGCGCGACCCGCAATTCCCGGAGCGGGCCGAGGTCCGGGCGGAAGCCGGCGGCGACGATCAGCTCGTCCACTGCCACCGTCCGGCCGTCATCGGCGATCAGCCGCAGCCCGGCGGCATCACTCTCGATACGCTCGGGCCGGTAGCCGGTCTCGACGGCCAGGCGCCCGCTCTCGACGAGCCGCGCGAGGCGCAGGCCGAGTTCACCGCGCGCCGAGAGCTGGTCTGCGGCCCCTCCACCAAAGGCCTTGGCGACATCGGCGCCGCGATAGAGCCAGGTGATGGCGGTCGGAGCCGGAGCGTCGGGCAGGGCGGCGAGCGCGGTCAGCGTGCCGATGGCGCTGTGACCCCCGCCGAGCACGGCGACCCTGCGGCCGGCATAGCGCGCGCGGTCGGCGCCGAGCACATCCGGCATGCCGTAGCGGATGCGTCCGGCGTTCTGCGCCTCGCCGATCGCGGGAAGCCCGCCCGAGCCGGCGGGGGTGGGCGAAAACCAGGTGCCGGAGGTGTCGATCACGGCGTCCGCGAAGAGCGTCGTCTCCTCGCCGCCGGTGCGGCAGCGCAGCGCGAAGGGCGCTGTTTCGCGCCCGGCGGTGCGGACCTTGTCGAAGCCGCGGCGCGAGACGGCCACGACCTCGGTGCTCAGCCGGATGCGCTCGCGCATCGCAGTGATCGCCGCCAGCGGAGCGAGGTAGCGCGCGACGAGATCGCCGCCGGTCGGATAGCTGTCGCCGTCCGGGCGCGTCCAACCCGCGGCCTTCAGCAGCCGCTCGGCCGCCGCATCGACATTGAAGGCCCAGGGCGAGAACATCGGCACATGCGACCACTGCCGGACGGCATGGCCGACCGCGGGTCCCTTCTCCAGCACGACCGGATCGAGCCCGCGCTCGAGCGCATGCGCGGCGGCGGCGAGTCCCACCGGTCCCGCACCGATGATGGCGATGGTCTGGCTCATGGCTGTTCTCCCTGTCCCCTGTCGCCGGCGCCGTCAGGCGGCGCTGGCACCCGACGTCTCGCAGCACTCGTCGCGGCAGCACTCCGCCACGAGGAAGTCGACGAGCCCGTTCATCACCTCGAAATTCGCGCGGCAGACGAGGGTGCGGCCCTGCCGCTCCTGGCTCACCAGCCCGGCCACGATCAGCGCCTTCAGATGAAAGGAGAGGGTCGACTGCGCGATGCCCAGCCGGCTCTGGCAATCCCCGACCGACAACCCGCCATGACCGGCGCGGACGAGGGCGCGGTAGAGCGAAAGCCGGGTCGGATTGCCCAGCGCCTCCAGCCGCGACGCTGCGATGATCGTGTCCATGCCGCGAGCATGATCGACACGGCAAAGATCGGCAATCGATAGTTCCGGTTTTATCGAAATAAAGCGCTGCGGCGGGTGCGCCCGTCAGAACCGGTAGATCCGACGCGCATTGTCATGGAACAGGCGGTCGCGCTCGACCTCGGTCATCGCAGCGGTGGCGGCGAGGAAGCCCGAGAAGATCGTGTCGAAATCGCCAACGAGACCGTCGACCGGGAAATTGCTGGCGAACATCGCCCGGTCCAGCCCGAAGATCGCGATCGCGTCGCGGATCACCGGGCCATTGGCCTCGACGGTCCAGGGCCGCCCCGGCAGGCCGATGCCGGAGATCTTGAGGGCGATATTGGGCTGCGCAGCCGCCTGCTCCAGCGCGCGGCGCCAGGAAGCGAGCGCCTCCGGGCTGCGGTCGGCCGGCAGGCCGGTGTGATTGACGATGATCTGCGTCGCGGGGAAATCTCGTGCCAGATCGGCTGCGGCATCGAGATGCCACCAGGGGGTCTGCAGATCGTAGGACAGGCCGTGTCGCGCCAGCAGGGCATAGCCCTCGCGCCAGCGCGGATCGTCCATCGAGCCCGGTGCGTTGCGGCGGGCGTCCTGTGGCTTGCCGGCCGCCGCGGGCTTGTGCCGGACGCCGCGCACGATCGGCACGGCCGCATGGGAGGCGAGCAAGGCCCCGGCCTCCGGCGCCGCGAAATCGCACCAGGCGACGATGACGGAGGGCACGCCCTCGCGCGCCGCGACCGCCGCGACCCAGGGGCTTTCCAGCGCCGCCTTGTCGCGCGCCCACTCGGCCTCGACATAGACCGAGCCCGTGACGGGCCAAGCCTTCGTGTCGGCGCGGTAGTCGGCCGGGAGATAGTTGCGGCAGATCGGCGAATAGTCGCCATAGCGGAAGGGGATGCGCTCCGCCTTCAGCCAGGGCAGGTCGTTGGCGAGGTCCCAGATGTGGTGATGCGCGTCGATCACGGCGCGCGGGCGGGCGGGCAGGGGGCTCGGCGCAGGACTCATGGCTGGGCCTTTCCGCGCGTCGCGGCCTCGTGCTCGTAGAGCTTCACCACGGCCGCCGAATCCGACATCTCATGGCCAAGCGCGACATAGTCCTTGTAGCGCTGCACGCCCTGCTCGATGACGCCGAGATCGAGCCCCAGCCCCTGAGCGAAGGCGGAGACGGCCTTCAGATCCTTCAGCAATTGCCGCGCATAGCTGGAGGGCGGCTCGAAGGCGCGTTGCTGCATCTGCGGATAGAGCCGTTGCAACAGGCTGCTGTCGGCATGGCCGCCGGCGAGGCATTGCGGCAGCCGGGCCGCGTCGATGCCCGCGGCCTCCGCCAGCATCAGCGCTTCCGCCATCAGGACATAGCCCGTGCCGACGATCGCCTGGTTGATGACCTTGGTCGTCTGTCCGGCGCCGACCGGGCCCATCAGCGTGACGTTGCCCGCCATCTCCGCAAGGAGCGGCTTGGCCGCCTCGAAATCGGCGGCGTCGCCGCCGGCCATCACCGTCATCTGCCCCGTGCGGGCGAGCTGCGGCCCGCCCGAGACCGGCGCATCGATCCAGCCTGCGCCCGTCAGCGCCTTCAGCTTCGCCGCGACACGGCGCGTGCCTTCGGGATCGGCGGTCGAGCAATCGATGACGAGCTTCGGAGCAGGGCTCGCCGCAGCAATCCCGTCCGGCGCCAGGACGCTGCGCTCGACGGCCTCCATATGCAGCACGCAGAGCATGACGATGTCGCTCGCGGCCGCGACAGCCGCAGGAGACTCCGCCGCGACGGCACCGTGCGGGAGAACCGTCGCCAGCCGCTCGGGCTCGAGGTTCCAGACGGTCACGCTGTAGCCGAGATCGAGCAGGCGACGCACCATCGCCTCGCCCATGATCCCGATGCCGATGAAGCCGATCCGCGGGCGAGCAGCCTTCGCGTCGGCCGTAAGGCCTGCCGCCTCCGGCGCGAGCAGGCCGCGCGCGACCAGCTCATGCCGGATCTCCGGGCCGTGCTGGTCGAGCAGCGGCGGCGGCAGGCGCATCTGCTGCGGCGTGGCGCTGAGCTTCACCGGGAATCCGAGCGCCTTGAAGGCCCCTTCCACCGGATGCGCCACCATCTGCACCATCTCGCGCGCCACCGCCTGCTCGCTGACCACGGCCTGCGCATAGTCGAGGATCGGCGCGGCGGGGACGCCGGCCTCCAGCAGCCCGTCGATCCAGGCCTGGCGTGGGCGCGAGGCGAAGGTCGGCGCCATCGCGTCGATGAGCTCGAGGCGGTTGGCGATGCGCGCGGCGTTGGTCGCGAAGCGCTCATCCGCCTGCAGATCCTCGCGGCCGAGCACCTTCAGCAGCTTCATCCACAGGCCCTGATTGGCGGCGCCGATCACGAACCAGCCGTCGGAGGCCGCCACCGCCTGATAGGGCGCCGACATGCGGTTGGCCGAGCCGATCGGCTCCGGCGTCCTGCCGGTGCCCCACAACTCCGTCGTCTCCCAGACGGAGAGGGCGAGCGCGGCCTCGAACAGCGACGCGTCGACGAACTGCCCCTGGCCGGAACTCTGCCGCCCGATCACCGCACTCAGAACGGCATAGGTCGTGAACAGCCCGGCCCCGAGATCGGCAACGGGAATCGAATTCTTTGCCGGCTCCATGCCGGGCAGGCCGTTGGCGCTGAGCACGCCCGAAACAGCCTGGGCGATCAGATCGAAGCCCGGTCGCTGCGACCAGGGGCCCGTTTGGCCGAAGCCGGAAATGCTGGCGAAGATCAGGCGCGGATTGAGCGCCTTCAGCGTCACGTAATCCATGCCGAGGCGCTTGGCGACGCCGGGGCGCGCATTCTCGATCAGAATGTCGGCCGTCTTGACCAGCGCGTAGAGTACCGCGCGGTCAGCCTCGGATTTCAGGTCGAGCGCGATGCTGCGCTTGTTGCGGTTCAGCGCCAGGAAGCCGGGGCTGTCGGCGCCTTTCAGGCGAAAGCCCATCGACTGCCGGGTCGAATCCCCTGTGCCGGGCGGCTCGACCTTGATGACGTCCGCGCCCATGTCGGCCAGCAGCATGCAGCAGAACGGCCCGGCCATGACCTGCGAAATGTCGAGCACCCGAAGGCCCGCGAGCGGCAACGTCATTCCTCTTCTCCTCCTGTCCGGGCCAGTCTGCGGAATGTCTCGTCCGCGCCGGCCTCTTCGGTCTTCCGCCTGCGAAGGCGCGCCGTCTTCATCATTCCGCGTCGGGCAGCGATAGGCCATGGCCCGACGCGCGTATGCAGTATGCACGAATGCGATGGCGACGGGGACGCGCAGGGATTGGCGGAATTCGCGCTTGCAAGGACGGGCGGGCGCGATCGAGCAGCCTGAAGCTCCCGCGACACGGCGGCGCGTTTTGTTCCCTGCGATCCGCGAGCGCCGTCACTGCGGTCGGGAGAGAGCCATCATATCACAAGTTAATGTGGTGGATTGAACGACGACTATTCTGCCGACAACCGCAGACTGAACAGATGTGATCGGAGCAACGAGCGATGTCGGATGAAATCAGGCCGATCACCGCCCTCGATTTGGCGGCTGAATGGCAGCGCGCCGAGGTCGGGCCCCGCCCGTCGACCAAGGTGATCAGGGCAGAGGATCTTTGCATCGATCCGGCCTATCAGCGCGATCTGTCGACCAAGTCGATCCGCCTGATCCGCAAGCTCGTCGAGGAGTGGGACTGGCGCCGCTTCAAGGTGCCGGTCGTGACCCGGGTCGACGACCAGTGGCACGTCATCGACGGCCAGCATACGGCCATTGCCGCCGTCACCCATGGCGGGATCGCGGAACTCGAGGTGCTCGTCGTCGAGGCGGGCGACCGCAGCGACCGTGCCGGCGCCTTCATCGGCCATAACAAGGACCGCGTGCAGATCACCAACAGCCAGCTCTTCTTCGCCGCCGCCGCCGCGGGCGATGAGGATGTGTTGACGGCGCTGCAGATCTGCGAGCGGGCCGGAGCCTGCATTTTGCGCAACCCGTCGCCCGGCCGGCCCTTCCGCCCCGGCGAATTGATCGCCATCGCCGCGCTGATGCAGCTCGTGAAGCGCCGGACCACGGTCAAGGCCCGCACCGTCATCGAAACGCTGGTGCGGGTGCGCGCCGCGCCGATCACCGCCGACCTGATCAAGGCGGTCGACATGGTGCTGCACGATCGCAACTATGGCGAGGTCGATCCGGAGGAGATCGTCGCGGCCTTCGAGAGATACGGTGCGGTCCTCACGGCCAAGAGCGTCGAGCTCGCCCTGGCCAAGGCCATCCCGCGCGCCCGGGCCATGGGTGTCGTGCTGTATCAGCACACCCGAAAGCGCAAAGCGGTGCGGCCTGCGGAGTCGCCGGGCGGCCATGAAGCGGCCGGCGCCGTCCTGGGCTGAGTCGATGTCGCCATCCGCTCAAGCCGGACGACCGGCCCGGTTGCATGTGCGCTACGAAGGCAACCCGTGATGGCCGCCGCGGATGACAACGGGCGGCCGCTGGCACCGCTGCTGCGCAAGCTGATCGCGCTCGGCCCAGTCAGCCAGGCCGATGCGGCGGCGGTCGAATCGCTGCCGCTGACCCTCCGCGAATACCCGCCCGGCCAGGAGATCGTGCGCGAGCGCGATCGGCCGACGCAAGGCTGCATCCTGCTCAGCGGCATGTGCTGCCGCTTCAAGATCGTCGGCGACGGAGCGCGCCAGATCAATTCGTTCCATGTCCCGGGGGACATGCCGGATCTCCAGAGCCTGCTGCTCCACCAGATGGACCACGGATTGCTGACGCTGACCCGCGTGCGCCTCGCGCTCGTCCCGCATCCGACGCTGATGCAACTCGTCGAGAACCACCCGCGGCTCGGATTTCTGCTCTGGCGCGACACCCTGATCGACGGCTCGCTCTTTCGCGAGTGGATGTGCAGCATCGGACGCCGCACCGCGCGCGTGCGCGTTGCTCACCTGCTCTGCGAGCTCTTCCTGCGCTATCGCAATGTCGGGCTGGCCGAGGACATGACCATGCCCTTTCACCTGACGCAGACCCATCTGGGCGACGCGCTGGGGCTGTCGGTCGTCCATGTCAACCGCGTGATGAAGAGCCTGCGGCGGGATGGGGTGATCGGCATCGCGAGCCGCCGGCTCACCATCCTCGACCGGCCGGGTCTCGCTCGCATCGGCGACTTCGACGACGCCTATCTGCATCTGACGCCGGGCAGCTGACCTCAGCGAATGGCGCGCATCTTAGCCTAGGTTAATGCGGCGATCGGTCGCCCTGCCATAGTGGAACCGTGCCGGGTGCGGACAGGGAAGGGGTTCAGCCATTGCCCATCCGCGAGACAAACGACTCCTTCCCTTCGCAATGCGCCGCCGGCGTCAGGGCCGCCGCAATGCGGCGGGGTTGGGATCCGAGCCTGCGAGCGCGGCAGCCATGCGGCGTCGCGGCGCAGCCAGCCTGGGGATACTGCCTTCGTCACACGGTCGTCATCGACCCGTTCCCGATCAACGTGATCGAGGTGGGCGAAACGATTCAGGCTAGGGGACAAAGCGCGGCGTCGAGGCAGCGGCCCCAGGTCGCCCGCTGGCGCAGATCGGCGGAGCGTCGCATTTGAAAAAGCGCCTCTTCCTTTTGGCGACCGCGGCCCTGGCGCCGGGCGTTGGGCTCCTGGCGATCAACGAGGTGACCTACCGCGCCGAGCGCGAGCGGGAGGTCCACCGCATGGCGCAGCAGGCGAGCCGCCAGGCCGCTTCCGAAATCGAGCGCCTGATCGAGGGCATGGACGGCCTGCTGATCGCGGTGGCGGCCAATGCCGCGGTGTCGGCCGCCGATCCACAGGCCTGCGGCATGGCGCTCGCGGCCGTGGCGGCTTCCGTGCCGTCAATCCGCGTCATCTTCCTGATGTCGGCCGAGGGCCGCGTGGTCTGCGACAGCGCGGGCTCTTCCGCGGGCCAGGACATGTCCGACCGCAGCTACTGGAAGGAGGCCCTGACCGCAGACCGCTCCGTGGTGGGTGAGTACACGCAGAGCCGGATCACCGAAACGGCCGTCCTGCCCATCGCGCGCGCCATCCGGGACAATCAGGGAGCGCCCCGCGGCGTCCTTGCCACGGGAATCCGGCTGGACTGGCTGGGCGAGCGCCTGCGCGAGCGGGGCGTCACGCCCTCGGGCGCATTGACGGTGGCCGACCGGAACGGCGTCATCCTCGCGCGCCATCCGGCTCCCGAGCGCTTCGTGGGCACACGCATTCCGGACGGCTTCCAGCATCTCGTACGGGCAGCCCGGCCCGGAACCCTCGATCTCGTCAGCCAGGATGGCGAGGCTCGCATCGTGGGTTACCAGCCCGTCGGTCTGCCTGTTCCGGGGATCTATGTCAGCGCCGGCCTGGCCCGGTCCGAGGCCTTCGCGGCGATCGACCGGTCGAGTCTGATCGGGGCCATCATCGTCGGGCTCGGCGCGATCCTGACCTTCGCCGCAGCCTGGTTCGTCGGCAACGCCTTCGTTCGCCGGCCGATCATGCGGATCAACGACGTCCTCGCCGCCTGGCGTCGAGGTGAGAGCCAGCGCCGCACGGGTATGCGCACCGCTCACGGCGAGCTCGAGAGCGTCGGCCACGCGGTCGACGAGCTGCTCGACGAATTGGCGCTTCGCGAAGAAGCGGCGGCCCGAGCCGGCGAGCAAAGGGACCTGCTGACGCGCGAACTCGGCCATCGCGTCAAGAACCTGCTGACCGTCCTCCAGGCGATCGCGCGACAGACATTCGGTCCCTATGTCGACGCCGAGCGCTCGCGCATCTTCTCCGAGCGGGTCGTCGCGCTGTCCTCTGCACTCGATGTCATGCTGTCAGACGAGCAGCGCGAGGGTTCGGTCGCGGAGGTGGTGGCGACGACGCTGCGGCCCCATGTCGACAGAATGAGCCGCATCCAGACATCCGGGCCACTTGTCAGGTTGAGTGGCAAGGTGGCGCTGGCGCTGTCGATGATCGTGCACGAACTCTCGACGAACGCCCTGAAGTACGGCGCACTGCGGGACGGGAACGGCGTGGTGAAGATCGAATGGACGCTGGATGCGAACGGTCGCTTCAGCTTCCTCTGGCGGGAATGCGACGGCCCGCCGGTCATTCCGCCGGATCGTCACGGATTCGGAAGCCGCCTGATCAAGAGGGCGCTGCCCGCGGAATGTAACCCGCAGGTGGATGTCGACTACCTCCCGTCGGGCGTGGTTCTCCGCCTGTCGTTCGATGTCGGCGAGCGGGCGGCTCCGCCACAGTCCGCGTCGGCCGCCGCCGGCTGACCGCGCGACCCTCCATCATCATGAAGTGATCGGCCGCCACATCGACCTGTCGCGCGCTCTCACCGGCCCCGTGAGAAGACGTTGGCGTCTTCTTACCCCTCGTCCTTGCGTAGCGGGCTGACAAACGCCGGTACGCCGCTGATCGGCAGGAACTCCTCGTTCTTCTCGGCCTTGGGCGGCTTGGTCCGCATTTCGTGCTCGGAGCCGGATTGGGAAGGCATGCCCTTGTTGGACGGCTGGACGATGGTGCCGGCTTCGTTGTCGACCTCCATGGGCGCGTCGCGATCGTTGGTGCGCGCAGCGAAGACATCGTCGCGGCCCGCCGCGTCCTGGGCTGCCACATCCCGAGCCTGCAGGAGCGAGGAGACCTGGCCGGCGGCCTCGCGCAGAAAAGGCGGCAGTTCGCCCTCCTCTTGCAGATAGCGCTCGACGTCGCCGCGCGGGCGACGCGCGGCCATGGCGAGCGCCGCCAGCCAGTCCTGGTCCGGATGGCGGCGCTGCAAGGCGAGGGCAAGCGCCGGCCCGGTGGCGGGCAGATCCTGCGCGCTGTCGGTCATGGGGCTCGTCTCCTCTACGATGGCCTTGGGCAAAAAGGCGGCTCAGGCCGCCTTCTGCGCCTTCGCATTGGCGCGGGTTGCGGCCAGCTTGCTCAGCAGCTCGTCGGTCTTCTTCTCCTCCGCCAGCGTCTCGTCGAGGAGCTTGGCGGCGTCCTTCATGCCGAGTTGCATCGCCAGCGCCTTGAGCGTGCCGTAGCGGGCGATCTCGTAATGCTCCACCGCCTGGGCCGAGGCGATCAGCCCGGCGTCGAGCGCCTCGCTGTCCGCATACTCCTCCATGACCTCCTTGCCCTCCTCAAGGATGCCGACCATCGCCTCGCAGGTCTTGCCGCGGGCAGGGACTTCGCAGAGTTCGAAGACCTGCTCAAGGCGCTCGATCTGGCGCTCCGTCTCGTCGCGATGCGTCTCGAAGGCTTTCTTGGATTCAGCATCCTTAGCGGCCTTCGCCATCTTCGGCAGCGCCTTCAGGATCTGCTTCTCGGCGTAGTAGGTGTCCTTGAGCTGGTCGATGAAGAGGTCGTGCAGCGTCTTCGTCTTGGTGGCCATGGGGCATCTCCAGGTGAGGGTGTGCACCGTCAACCGGCCGTCATGGACATCGTTCCGGCGAGGAGGCCAAAGAAAGGCCCGGGGGGCGAGAAGGCCGGGCGCACGGGTCAAAGCTTTGACCCTCGTCTTCCTCCTTGGCAGGTGGGCCGGCCGGCTCCGGCGAGGTGCGCCGCACGCCTCTGCAGCGGTCACTCGGCGGTCGGCGCCAGCGTCTGCGCGACACTGTCCCGTTGCCGGCGCGACATCAGCTTCATGGCGAGGATGAAGCTGGCGAGCACGAGGCAGATCCCGTTGGTCAGGATCAGCGGCCATTCCGACTTGCCGATGCCATAAGCCAGCCAGAGCGCGAAGCCGCAGCAGGTGATCGCATAGGTCGGCGTCGAGAGCGCCGAGACGTCGCGCGTCTTCAGCACCCGCCAGGCTTGCGGGACAAAGCTCACTGTCGAGCACAGCGCCGCGCCGTAGCCGATGAATGACAGCCAGTTCACGCCTGCTCTCCCCCACCGGCCACGATGCGCAGATGCGGGGCAGCTCTCGTCGCCGTGGCTGGTGCCTGTCGGGTATCTCCCGGCAGCGCATCGAGAAAGCGTTCGAGCCGGGACAGGAAGGCGGCCGGCGCCTGGAAATGCGGGAAGGCGCCGGTGTCGAAGGCGGAGATCTCCCAGTTGGGCTTTCCCATCGTCCACCCGGCCTCGCTGAAGTCGCTGAACGAGCCGCGCGTGCCATGAGCCAGCCAGACCGGCAGTTCCAGCGCTTCGTAGACGTCGCGGATGTCAGGCGAGAACAGCTTGCCCGACGCGAAGGCGAAGGCTGCGAACGCGGCCCCCGGCTGGTGCGCGCTCTGCCAGGCGTAGTCGACCAGCCCGGGATCGGGCGGGCCGCCGAAGGTCCGCCGCAGGAAGAACCGCATGCTGGGCCGGCTGACGAGCAGGCCGAACAATCCGCTGCGCCAGAGTGGCGCGGTCAGGGCCTTCTCCAGGGCCGTGCGAGGGCGAGCTTCCGGCATGCCCCCGCGGCGGTGCTGGGCGCCGGCTTCGAAGCCGGTCGGCGTGACGAGGGCGAGACCGGCGAACAGATCTGGCTGCTGCAGCGCCGCGCGCGCCAGGAACTCGGATGAGAGCGACAGGGCCAGAGCGGCGACGGGCCGACCATCGGACATCGCCTGAACGGCCCGCACCGCGGTCAGGATCGCCTCAACATAGCGCTCGACCGTATAGATGTCGGGCCCCCGGCTCGACAGGCCGAAGCCTGGCAGGTCGAGCGCGAAGACACGCCGTCGTGCTCGCAGCGCCTCGAAGATCGGCTTGACCTCATAGCTCGAGGCGGCGGCGTTGACGCTGTGGACGAGCAGGAGAGGGGGGCCTGCGCCATCCTCCAGAAGCGCCAGGCTCCCGTCGCCCCGGGGTAGCGCATGGCGCTGGCACGGCATCGGCAGCGGCAGGGAGGGCGAGACCGGGTCCGCAGCGCCGGCGGGTGTGGAAGGATCCGGCATGGGCGAAGCGTCCTCTGGTTCGATGGCACATCAATGAGCCGAACCCGCCATGGTTCCCGATCGGGCCGGAACTGCCCCGGCGCCGGAGGGTTGCCCTTCATCAGTCTCCTTGAGGCCAACGCCAGAGAAAGGCTCTTCCATGACGGACGCCAACCCGCCGCAGACGCAATCCCGCCAGCCCGGCAGCGAGGCGCAGATGTCGCCGCGCCCGCAATCCGAGCCGCGCTTTCCCGGTGTCGGTCGGCTGAAGGAGAAGATTGCACTCATCACCGGCGGCGACAGCGGGATCGGTCGCGCGGTTGCCCTCGGCATGGCGCGGGAAGGCGCTTCCGTCGCCATCGTCTATCTCGATGAGCACGACGACGCGAAGGAAACCGTCCGGCTGGTCGAGGCGGAGGGCGGGAAGGCCCTCGCGCTGGCTGGCGACATCGGCGACGAGGCCTTCTGCGGGGAGGCCGTCTCCCGGACGATCGAGACCTTCGGGCGGCTCGACATCCTGGTGAACAACGCCGCCGAGCAGCATGTCGTGGAAGAGCCGCTTGAAATTCCGCCGGAGCAGCTCGAACGGACCTTCCGGACGAATGTCTTCGGCTATTTCCACATGACCAAGCACGCCCTGCGGCACATGCGGAAGGGGAGCGCGATCGTCAACACCACCTCGGTCACCGCCTACAAGGGCAAGGACACGCTGATCGACTACGCCGCGACGCGCGGCGCGATCGTCGCCTTCACCCGATCGCTGGCGCAGGCGCTGGCCGAGAAGGGCATCCGCGTCAATGCCGTCGCACCGGGGCCGATCTGGACACCGCTGATCCCGGCCTCCTTCGCTGAGGAGCAGGTGGCGCAGCACGGATCGAGCGTTAAGATGGGCCGGCCCGGCCAGCCCAACGAGGTCGCCTCCTGCCATGTCTTCCTGGCCAGCGAGGAGGCGTCCTACATGTCGGGCCAGGTGCTTCACCCCAATGGCGGGACGATCGTCGGCTCCTGAGCGAGATCACGCGTCTCCGCCAGCATCGCGGCGACGAGGCCGAGTGCGGACAGGATCGTCGCGCGGATGAGAACGTCCGGCGCCGCTTCCGGCCAGCGCTCGCGCCGATGCCGCGTCAGGCCCGCGACAGCGCAGGCGATATCGACGAGCCCGACAGGGTTGCCATCCTCGTCGCATGAGGGACCGAGCACGCCCGTCACCGCGATCGCGATCGCGGCGCCGGAGCGGTCGCGGGCGCCTTCGGCCATCAGCCGCGCGACGGTTTCGGTGACCGCGCCCAAGCGCGTTTGGAGCGTTTCGGACGGCAGGCCCAGCATCCGGACCTTCGCGTCCTTGCTGTAGCAGACGAAACCGCCCTGAAGGGCCGAGCCGGCGCCGTCACCGGCGGCGAGCGCACCGGCCAGTCACCCCGCGGTGCAGGATTCCGCCGTCACCAGCCGCCATCCCGCTTCGGAGAGCAGATCGAGTACGCCCTGGGCTGCGGCCACGACTGCCTCGTCGCTGGTGTCGGTCGGCAGGGTGGAAGTCATGACCTGGCCTCGCCGGTTTCGTGCGGGGCCGCGTTCGGAGTGGGCTCGGCCGCCGCCAGGGGCCGGCTGAGCCAGGGCGAGCCGGCCAGCGCGAACCGCCAGGGACGCTCCCGCTCCCGGCTGATGCCGATGCGTCGCCCCGTCAGGACCAGCGGCTCAACGGCGCGGTCCAGCAGTGCGAAGGGAGCGGCTGTCGCATTGGCCCCGTCATGGGCGATGTCGATGGCGAGCGCCTGGGCAAGCCGCCCCGGCCCGTCGGCGAGTTGATCGCTGCGCCCGCGCCGTAGGCGCATCAGGTCGAGGCCCCATCGCGGCTCGATGGCGCGGATCAGCACGGCGCCGGCATCGCGCGCGACGATGTTGAAGCACCAGTGCAGCCCGTAGGAGCGGTAGACATAGACAGCGCCCGGCCCGGCGAACATCGAACGGTTGCGCGGTGTCAGACCCCGGAAGCTGTGCGAGGCGGCATCGTCGCGCGCATAGGCTTCGGTCTCCACGATGATGCCGCCGACATCCTCGCAGAGCAGGGCAACACCGACTAGCCGCCGGGCCAATTCCCAGGCGGTGAGATCGAGTTCCTCCCGCCGGAGGCGAGCCGCATGGCCATGCGGCCCGCGACCCGCTCGTGTCAAAGGTTCGTCGTCGGCGTCGTCCATGACGGCCTCCGGTGGGGACGGCCTCAGCGCGCCGACCAGACGCCGAAGACGAAGCCGGCCGCGACGGCCCAGCCCAGCGCCCGCAGGGGGCGGGCCTGGATCTCCTCGAGCAGCATCTGCTGCCATTCGCCGGCACGGTCGCCGACGGCCCGGCCGAGTTCCTGCGTGTCGATACCGACCTGCGCCGCGCCCTCGCGCACTGTCTCGTCCGCCCGCCCGCTTCGGCCGGGTTCGCGGCCGACATCGGAGGGGCCCGTCGTGTTGAAGTCGTTCAGCATCTCGCTCTCCTGAAGGGCTGCTCCGGCAGGGGCCGGGTCTCATGACAGCAACGGCTGGAGCGGGCTCCGGTTCGACGCGCCGTGCCGGCCTGTGAGCGTTCTGGCGCGGGGCCCTGCACCCGGGTCGCTCGGCACCCGATGGAACCCACACGGCGCCGGGCCGTTCCTCATCACGATGAAGGATCTGACCCGTGATGCCCTGGCGGTGTCTGAACCAAGAGTTTCTCGTTCCATGGCGGCATCCGCTCAGGACCATCGAAAGATCTGGCGCAATCCACGCCTGTATTATCTCCACCCGAGGCTCGCCGGAGCGCCGGAGAGCTGGGGTGATCACGCCGCGCGCGCAAAAGATCTGGGATTTGACCACGTTCTTCTGGCCTGGCCGTTCTCGGACGGGCGTGATCTGTTTGCGACGACCGATCTGGATCGGATCGCCGGACGGGATGCGGCAGTGGTCCTCGCGACGCTTGTGGAGCGTTGCCGCAATGCCGGATTGACGCTCTGGATGGATGTCGCCCTCACGCGCGTCGAGGCGCAGGGCTCGCTGGCCGCCGCCTTGCCGGGTTGCTGGCGACAGCCGCACCGAAACGGACTCGATCCCCGCACGGATCTCCAGCGTCCCGCCGCGGAGGCTGCCTTCGACGATCCGGACGGATCGCGGCGCCTCGTTGCATTCTGGGCAGGCCAGCTCACGCGCTGGGCCGAATGCGGCGTCGAGGGCTTCCGCTGCCATGACGCTGCATCGGCGCCGCTCGATGTCTGGCGGGACTGCCTTGCGCCGCTTCGGCAGAGCCAGCCTGACGTCGTGGCCTGGGCCTGGCTGCCCGAGGCGACGTCCCAGGAGAGGGCGTCGGTGGCAGATGTGTTCGATGCCGTTTCGGCGCCGGTCGCGGAGGGCCGCAGCGTCACCGACCTTATCGAGCATTGTCAGGCGCTCGGCGAAACGCAGCGCCTGATCGGTTGTCCCGAAAACCCGTTCGCGGCGCGCCGACCGGCCGCCGCGCCCGTCAATCCCGAGCGCGGACGCCAGGCCGCGATGATGGCCTCGGCTGTGCTCGCCGACGGCTGGCTGATGCCCATGGGGTTCGAGTACGGGCTTGATACCCCCTTTCTTCACGTCGAGCCGGACGACGTCTCGTTGGACGGCGCAGAGACGTCCAGCGGCTTCACTGCGGCCGTACGCGCCGCCAACGAGGCCGCTGCTGCCCTGCCGCAGGGCGCCGAACGGTCCATGCGCCTGCTTGCTGCGAGCGGGCCTTCTGCCATCGTTCTGCGACGCGCCGGTGCGGTTGCACGCCTAGCCCTTCTGAACACGGATCGCGTCAACGCGGCCACGCTGGACGGCAGACTGAGCGCCGCTGGTCTGGGCCTCGCAGCCCGCGACGCGAAGGCCATCGAGCTGCCTCCGGCTTGGGGCATGGTTCTCGATCTTGGGGAGGCCGATCCCGTACGAGGATCCGCCCCCGCTGGTCCGGAGGATCGCGCGCAGCTTGCAGGCGCGCGCATCGCCATCGAGGCGGTTTCGCCCGCGGTCGATGGCGGGCGCTTCGCCGTCAAGCGCCGCGCCGGCGAGACGGTGCAGATCACCGCCGACATCTTCAGCGACGGTCATGAGGTTCTGGCCGCGGAACTGCTTTGGCGCGCTGAGGACGAGCCGGAATGGTCGCGCGCGCCGATGCATCTTCGGGTGAACGACATCTGGGAGGGGCGGTTTCCGCTCCTGCGGGTCGGCCGCCATCTCTTCGCGATCCAAGCCTGGTGGAGCGAGTTCGGCACCTTCCGTCGCGACCTGGCCAAGAAGCGCGAGGCCGGCCTCGACATTGCGCTGGAGATCCGCGAGGGGCGCCTGATCCTCGAGCATTTTGCGCAGGGCGCCGCTCTGGCGGATCGCGATGTGATCGAGGCGCATCTCGCCCGTCTCGGCGCATCGCAGGCCGAGGATGCGGCGGTGCTACTCGCCGATGCGCTGAACCTCGCGATGACACGCGCCGATCCGCGCCCCCATGCCACAGGCCGCGACAGGGTCTACCCCGTCGAGGCCGACCGCGAGGCGGCATCGTTTTCCAGCTGGTACGAACTCTTCCCGCGCTCGATCACCGACAGCCCGGCGCGCCACGGGACCTTCCGCGATGTCATCGGCCGCCTGCCGGCGGTGAAGGCGATGGGCTTCGATGTGCTCTATTTCCCGCCGATCCACCCGATCGGGAAGACGAACCGCAAGGGCCGCAACAACACGCTGACGCCCGCCGCGGACGATCCGGGCAGCCCCTATGCCATCGGGTCTGCAGACGGCGGCCATGACGCGATCCATCCCGAACTCGGCAGCCGCGAGGATTTCCGCGAGCTGGTCAGGGCGGCGGCGGAGCACGGCCTCGAAATCGCGCTCGACTTCGCGATCCAGTGCTCGCCCGACCATCCCTGGCTCGAGGAGCATCCGGGGTGGTTCCAGTGGCGGCCGGACGGCTCGATGCGCTACGCCGAGAACCCGCCGAAGAAGTATCAGGACATCGTCAACGTCGATTTCTATGCGAAAGACGCCGTCCCCGGACTGTGGCTGGCGCTGCGCGACGTCGTGCAGGGTTGGGTCGACGAGGGTGTGCGGATTTTCCGCGTCGACAACCCGCACACCAAGCCCTTCCCCTTCTGGGAGTGGCTGATCGCCGACATCCGCTCGCGCGATCCGGGCGTGATCTTCTTGGCCGAGGCCTTCACGCGGCCCAAGGTGATGTACCGCCTCGGCAAGGTCGGCTTCTCGCAGTCCTACACCTACTTCACCTGGCGCAACAGCAAGGCCGAGCTGACCGAGTATCTCACCGAGCTGAACGAGGTTCCGGCGCGGGACGTGTTCCGCCCGCACTTCTTCGTCAACACGCCGGACATCAACCCGGTCTTCCTGCAGCGCTCGGGCCGGCCCGGCTTCCTGATCCGCGCCGCGCTGGCAGCGACGCTGTCCGGGCTCTGGGGCGTCTATTCCGGCTTCGAGCTCTGCGAGGCCGCCGCGATCCCGGGCAAGGAAGAATATCTCGACAGCGAGAAATACGAGATCAAGCCGCGTGACTGGCAGGCTCCCGGCAACATCATCGCCGAGATCACCCGGCTCAACCGGATCAGGCGCAGCGAACCGGCCCTGCAGAGCCATCTCGGGCTGACCTTCTACAACGCCTTCAACGACAACATTCTCTACTTCGGCAAGAGGGCGGGCGCCGACGGCGACATCGTCCTCGTTGCCGTCAACCTCGATCCTTTCAACGCGCACGAGGCCGGCATCGAGGTGCCGCTCTGGGATTTCGGTCTGCCCGACCATGCCTCGGTGGCGGTCGAAGACCTGATGCGCGGCCACCGCTTCCACTGGCACGGCAAGTCGCAGTCGATCCGCCTCGACCCGCGCGATCTGCCCTTCTCGATCTGGCGCCTCAGCGCCCCGACAGGTTCCCAATGACCATGGCCGAAGGCATCGTCCGTCCCGCAGCCGATGCGCGCGATCCGCAGTGGTACCGGGACGCGATCATCTACCAGCTCCATGTGAAGTCGTTCCACGATGCCAATGGCGACGGCATCGGGGATTTTCCCGGCCTGATCGCCAAGCTCGACTACATCGTCTCGCTCGGCGTGAACGTGATCTGGCTGCTGCCGTTCTACCCCTCGCCGCGGCTGGACGACGGCTACGACATCTCCGAATACAAGGCAGTCCATCCCGATTACGGCACGATCGCGGATGTGAAGCGCTTCATCCGCGCGGCCCATGACCGCGGTATCCGGGTCGTCACCGAGCTGGTTATCAACCACACCTCCGACCAGCATCCCTGGTTCCAGCGCGCGCGACTGGCGAAGCCCGGCTCGCCGCACCGCAACTATTACGTCTGGTCGGACAACGACCAGCTCTACTCCGGCACGCGCATCATCTTCCTCGACACCGAGCGCTCGAACTGGACCTGGGACGCGACGGCCGGCGCCTATTTCTGGCACCGCTTCTATTCGCATCAGCCTGATCTCAACTTCGACAACCCCGCCGTGATCAAGGCCGTGCTCGGCGTGATGCGCTTCTGGCTGGATCTCGGCGTGGACGGTCTGCGGCTCGACGCGGTGCCCTATCTGATCGAGCGCGACGGCACCTCGAATGAGAACCTGCCCGAGACCCATGCGGTGCTGAAGCGCATCCGCGCCGAGCTCGACGCCTCCTTCCCGGACCGGATGCTGCTGGCCGAGGCCAATATGTGGCCCGAGGACACGCAGGCCTATTTCGGCGATGGCGACGAATGCCACATGGCGTTCCACTTCCCGCTGATGCCGCGCATGTACATGGCGATCGCGCAGGAGGACCGCTTCCCGATCACCGACATCATGCGCCAGACCCCGGACATTCCCGAGGGCTGCCAATGGGCGATCTTCCTGCGCAACCATGACGAGCTGACGCTCGAAATGGTGACCGACAAGGAGCGGGACTATCTCTGGAACTTCTACGCCACCGACAAGCGCGCCCGCATCAATCTCGGCATCCGGCGGCGGCTCGCGCCGCTGCTGGAGCGCGACCGCCGCCGCATCGAATTGATGAACAGCCTGCTGCTCTCCATGCCTGGCACGCCGGTGATCTATTACGGCGATGAACTCGGCATGGGCGACAACATCTTTCTGGGGGATCGCGACGGCGTGCGCACGCCGATGCAGTGGTCGCCGGATCGCAATGGCGGCTTCTCCCGTGCCGACCCGGCGAGCCTCGTCCTGCCGCCGATCATGGACCCGCTCTACGGCTTCGAGGCTGTCAATGTCGAGGCGCAGGCGCGCGATCCGCATTCGCTGCTGAACTGGACGCGGCGCATCCTCGCCGTTCGCAAGGAACATCAGGCCTTCGGCCGCGGCAGCCTGCGCTTCCTCTATCCGAAGAACCGCAAGGCCTTCGCCTATCTGCGCGAGCATGACGGCAAGACCATCCTGTGCGTCGCCAATCTCTCGCGCTCGGCGCAGGCTTTCGAACTCGACCTGTCTGAGTTCGCGGGGCGCCACCCGGTCGAGATGCTCGGCAATTCGGTCTTTCCGGCGATCGGCCAGCTCACCTATCTGATCACGCTGCCGCCCTATGGCTTCTACTGGTTCGTGCTGGCGCAGGACGCGCAGGTGCCCTCCTGGCACGCGCAGACGCCCGAGCCGATGCCGGACTACACCACCTTCGTGCTGCGGGGCGGCCCGGACGAGATGATCACGCCGCAATCGCGGCGCGAATTCGAGACCGCGATCCTGCCGCCCTACCTCATGAAGCGGCGCTGGTTTGCCGCCAAGGACCGGGCGCTCGACGAGACGAAGGTCGCCTTCACCGCCCGCATCGGCAGCGGCCGCGAGGCCGCGCTGATGGCGGTCGAAGTGCGCCATGACGGCGGCATCGAGCGTTATCAGTTGCCGCTCGGCATCGGCTGGGACGACGAGATCGCCGCGGCGCTGCCGCAGCAGATGGCGCTCGCGCGGGTCCGGCGCGGCCGTCGCACCGGCTTCCTGACCGACGCCTTCTCGCTGCCCTCCTTCATCCACGAGCTGCTCGCGCTGCTGAAGGCGGGCGCGACCGTGGACAGCACGGGCGGCCAGGTCGAGTTCCGCCCGACTGCGGCCTTCGACGATGTGCAGATCCAGCCGGAGGATCCCGTGCGCTGGCTCTCGGCCGAGCAGTCGAACTCTTCGGTCATCATCGACCACAAGGTGATGCTGAAGCTGTTCCGACGGCTGGCGCCGGGGCGCCATCCCGAAGCCGAAATGTCGCGCCTGCTCACCGACCGCGGCTTCCGCAACGCACCTGCTCTGCTGGGCGAGATCGTCCATGTCCCCGACGAGGGCGAGGAGGAGGTCATGGCGGTGGTACAGGCGTTCATCCCCGGCGAAGGCGATGCCTGGGAATGGACGGCCGCCTATCTCGGCCGCGTCATCGACGAGATGCTGCGCGAGGATGTCGATCTCGCGAGCCAGCTCGCCATTTACGAGGCGTTTTCACGCAGCCTGGGGCAGCGTCTGGGCGAGATGCATGTCGTGCTGGCGCAGCCCAGCGACGACCCGGCCTTTGCGCCGGAAACCGCCGACGCCGCACAGGTCGAACGCTGGCGCGAGCGCATCCGCGGCCGGGTCGAAGCGGCTTGCACCCATCTTGAGAAGGCGGCCCCGACTCTGCCGCCGGAAGAGCAGGCGATGGCGGAGCGTATTGTCGCCCGCCGCGCCGACATCCTCGGCCTCGTCGATCGTCTCTGCCGGGCGGGACAGGGCAGCCTGCTCCATCGCGTCCATGGTGACTTCCACTTGGGCCAGGTGCTGGTCGCGAGCGGCGACGTCATGATCATCGACTTCGAGGGCGAGCCGGCCCAGCCGCTGTCCGAGCGTCGGGCGAAGGACAGCGGCTGGCGCGATGTCGCCGGCATCCTGCGCTCGCTCGACTATGCCATCGCGGCCGGCGCCCGCACCGTCGCCGCCTCCGGCCCGGCCGGGCGATACGAGATGCTGGCCCAGGCTTTCTCCGCCGTGATGCCGGCGGCGCTGCTCGCGGGCTATCGCGAAGCCACCGCCGACGGATCGATCGCTGAGGTCAAAGAGGAGGGCGCGGAGCTGCTCGACCTCTTCATGATCGAAAAGGCCGCCTATGAGGTCAATTATGAGGTCGGCAACCGTCCCGACTGGCTCGCCGTGCCGCTACGCGGCCTGACCGACCTGCTGGAGCGGCTGCTGCCGGAAGGAGAGCGGCATGAGTGAGGCGTTCGTCGAGCGGGTGCCGCCGCTGCCCATGGATACGGCCACCGCGCTCGCGCAGGGTCGGTGGGGCACACCTGCCGCCGTCCTCGGCCCGCATCAGGGGCCGGCCGGCCGCTATCTGCGGGTCTTTGTGCCGGGTGCCGAAAGCGTCGCTGTGCGCCAGGAGGACCGCGACGATGTCCATCTGCGCCCGGCCGAGCCGGAGGGGTTGTTCGTGGGCGACCTGGCAGACGGGCCCTATCGTCTCGCCATCCGCTGGCCCGGCGGCGAGCAAGTCACCGAAGACCCCTACGCCTTCGGGCCGCTGCTCGGCGATCTCGACCTGCATCTGATCGGCGAGGGGCGCCATCTCGAACTGGCGCGGGCGCTCGGCGCTGAACCCTGTACCGTCGAAAGCGTCCGGGGCGTGCGCTTCGCCGTCTGGGCTCCGAATGCGCGCCGCGTCTCCGTCGTCGGCACCTTCAACAGCTGGGACGGCCGCCGCCATCCGATGATCCGTCGCGGCGAGGGCGGCGTCTGGGAGCTCTTCGTGCCGCGGCTCGGGAGCGGGGAACTCTATAAATACGAGATCATCGACCGCGACGGTCATCTCCTGCCGCAAAAGGCCGATCCCTTGGCGCGCGCGGCGGAACTGCCGCCGGGAACCGCCTCGATCGTGCCGAGGCCCGCATCGCACAAGTGGGGGGACGAAGCCTGGATGGCCACGCGGGCAAGGCGACAAGCGCCAAATGCACCGATCTCGATCTACGAGCTGCATCCCGGCTCCTGGGTGCGTGGCCCTAATGGGGACATGCTGGACTGGCGCAATCTCGCCGACCGGCTGGTGCCGTACGTCAAGGCGATGGGCTTCACCCATGTCGAGCTGATGCCGGTGGCCGAACACCCTTTCACCGGTTCCTGGGGCTATCAGCCGCTCGGCCTTTTCGCACCGACCCGCCGCTTCGGCGAACCGGAGGATTTCGCTCTCTTCGTCGAGGCCTGCCACCGGGAGGAGATCGGCGTCATCGTCGACTGGGTGCCGGCGCATTTCCCGTCCGACGCGCATGGCCTCGCCCGCTTCGACGGCACGGCGCTCTACGAGCACGAGGACCCGCGAGAGGGCTTCCACAAGGACTGGAACACGCTGATCTACAATTTCGGGCGGCGCGAGGTCTCGAACTTCCTGATCGCCAGCGCCCTCCACTGGCTCGAGCATTTCCATGTCGACGGGTTGCGGGTCGATGCGGTGGCCTCGATGCTCTATCGCGACTACAGCCGCCAGCCGGGCGAATGGGTGCCCAATCACCTCGGCGGGCGCGAAAATCTCGAAGCGGTCGCCTTCCTGCGCGAACTCAATGCGCTGGTCGCGCAGCGCCATCCGGGCGCGATCATGATCGCGGAGGAATCGACCGCCTGGCCGGGCGTGACCCGGCCTGCGGCCGAAGGCGGCCTCGGCTTCTCCTACAAATGGAACATGGGCTGGATGCACGACACGCTGCATTATCTGCAGCGCGACCCGCTCTATCGCCGCCACCACCATGACGAGATGACCTTCGGGCTGGTCTACGCCTTCTCCGAGCGCTTCGTCCTGCCGCTCTCTCATGACGAGGTCGTGCACGGGAAAGGTTCGCTGCTGGAGAAGATGCCAGGCGATCTCTGGCAGAAATTCGCCGGTCTGCGCGCCTATTTCGCCTTCATGTGGACCCATCCCGGCAAGAAGCTGCTATTCATGGGCGGGGAGATCGCCCAGCGCCGCGAATGGAATCATGACGGCGAGATCGACTGGGATCTGCTGAAAGACCCGCTGCATCGCGGCATGCAGGCATTGGTCGGTGATCTCAACCGGCTGTATGCCGCTTCGCCGGCCCTTCATGAGAGCGATGCCGAGCCGAGCGGTTTCCGCTGGCTGGTCCAGGACGACCGCGAGAACAGCGTCTTTGCGTATCTGCGCCAGGCACCGGGCGAGAAGCCCGTGATCACCGTCGTCAACCTGACGCCCGTGCCCCGCTGGAACTACCGCATCGGCGTTCCGCAGGCGGGAGGGTGGCACGAAATTTTCAACAGCGATGCCGAGTCCTATGGCGGCTCCGGCGTCGGCAATGGCGGCTGGGTCGAGGCGAGGGCTGAGGGACTGGGCGGCGAGCCGGCCTCGATCGAGATCGTGATCCCGCCTCTCGGCGCGCTGGTCTTCGTGCCGGACGGCGCCTAGGTCGCGCCGCGCTTGGGAGGTCGCCGCCGCGTGGGCGGCTACCGCTGCCGCAGCGCCGCCACGGGCAGCACCGCGAGCGCATCGGCAACGGAGAGACCCGCATCGCCCGCGATAATCCGGCGGCCTGTCAGCACATCCTCCCACTCGCCCGTCATCGGGAGAACGACGCCCTCCCAATGCGGCCCGAGCGGCAAGGCCGCGGCCGCTTCGCCACCTGCGATGCGGGTCGCGATCACGAGAAGCGCCTCCGCGCCGACACGGCGCTCGAAGCCGAAGAGATCGACCGAGCGCTCTCCCCGAAGCTCAAGCGGCTCGTAGCTCCCCTCCGCATAGAGGTCCGGCGAGGCGGCACGGTCGGCCAGCAGCGCGGTCATGATGCGCTGCTTGATCCGCCCGTCCGGCCAGGTGGCGAGCAGGGCAGCGGCATGGGCGTCGTCATCCAGCGCGCGGGCCCTGGCATCGTAGTCCACCGCGCGGCGGTTGTCCGGATCGACCAGCGAGAGATCCCAGAATTCGGTCCCCTGATAGACATCGGGAACGCCGGGCAGCGTCAACTTCAGCGCCGTCCGGCTCAGGCCGCGCACCATGCCGCGCTGCGCGAGGTCTCGCGCCAGGGGCCGGTAGGTCTCGAGGAAAGAGCTGCCTGCTGCGAGGGCGCCGGCGATCAGATACTTGGCGGCCTGCTCATAGGCCTCTTGGGGATTGATCCAGCTCGTCTTGCGCTTGGCCTCGCGCAGCGCCTTCTCGACCCAGCCCTGCATGCGCTCGCGGAACGCGTCGAGCTGCGGGGCATCATCGGACTCGAGAAGCTCGACCGGCCAGGACGCCAGCATCTGCTGCAGGATCAACTGCCGGTCATTCGCATCCGGCCGGGTGCGGTCGGGCGCCAATTCCAAGCTGAGCGCGTGCCAGCGGCTGCTCGCTTCGGCCCAGCGCTGCGGCATCTCGGTCAGGGACAGGAGCCTGGCGCGGCCGTCCTCGCCGCGCTTGGTGTCGTGCGTCGCGGTCGCGATCATCGCATGCGGCCAATCGCGATGCCGCTGCGCATTGGCCGCGTGGAACGCCTCCGCCGAAACGCCGTGATGGTTCGGCTCGCCGCCGACCTCGTTAAGGGCGAGCAGCGGGCCATAGCGGTAGAACAGCGTGTCCTCCAGACTCTTGGCGGTGACCGGGCCGCTGAGCTGCTGGAAGCGGCGGCGAAAGCGCGCCAGATGCTCGGCCGGCGGCGGTGCGGTCATCATCCGGTCCGCCTCGCCGAGCAGCAGCGCGGCCACGAAGCGATGCAGCGAGGTATCCGGCATAGGGGTGCCGGCGATCGCGGCCGCCACCGTCTCCTCGATCAGCGTCCGGTCCTCCGGCGAGGGCTCGTTCGAGATATAGCTGCGGTAGACCGGCAGCCGCTCGATGATCTCGGTCAGAACCTGACGCATGGCGTGGACGGTGTAGTCGCGGCTGCGTCGGTCGCCATGGGCGAGCCGAGCGAGGTCCGACACCAGCACCTCGAGTTCGCTGGCGAAGCTCGCATGCAGCGTCTCGCGCTTCGCCCGTCGCAGCAGTTCCTCGAACCCATCCTGCTGGCGCGTGATCTCGCGATAGCTTTCCTCGATCGCGGCCGCTCCGGCCCGGTCGAGCAGAATCCCGTCGATCAGGTTGAGAACTTCGTATCCGGTCGTGCCGGAGATCGGCCAGGGGCGCAGCGTCTCACCATGGCCGAGGATCTTCTCGACCAGGATGTAGAAGCCGGGCCCGACCTGCGCCTGCAGCTCCCGGACATAGCCTTCAGGATCGGCGAGGCCGTCGATGTGGTCGATCCGCAGCCCCTGAATGCGGCCGGCCCTGACCAGATCGAGGATCAGCGCGTGCGTTCGCTCGAAGACCTCGGGCTCCTCGACCCGCACCCCCGCCAGCGTGTTGATGTCGAAGAAGCGGCGGTAATTGATGTCGCTCGCCGCGACACGCCAGTTCGCCAGCCGGTAGCTCTGCATCTCCAGGATGCGATGCAGCGTGTCGAAGCTTTCCCGGATTCCCTCGGCGCCGTTGACGAGATCGAGCGCCCGCTCGGTGGCCTCCGCCAGCTCCGGGGACTCGGCGAAAACCTGCTCCAGCCGCTGCTTGAGCATCTCGCATTCCGCCACGAGGCCATCGGGGCTCGCGCCGCTGGGATTGTCCGACAGCGCGCGCAGTCGGGACGAGATCGCCAGCAGCTCCCGGTAATCAGGCCGCTCATGGTCGGCCACCAGAACCAGCACCCGGTCGAGCAGGATCGGATAGCTGAGCGGGCTGATCGGAAAGCGGTGCTCGAAATGCCAGATGCTGAAGCCGCCGCCGCTCTCGTCGCGCTTCAGCGTCAGTTCACCCTCTTCCAGCGCGTCGCCATAGCGCTTGCCGAGGAAGGGCAGCACCAGCTTGCCGTTGGCGCCGAGCCGCTCCCAGTCGATGTCGAAGGCGATGGCGTGCGGCGAGAGCTGGCCCCATTCGATGACCGAGAGCCACCACGCGTTGTCGGCGCCGCCGATGCCCATATGATTGGGGACGATGTCGAGGATCAGACCGAGACCGTGCTGTTTCAGCGCGTCCGAGAGGCGCAGGAAGCCCTCCTCGCCACCCAGTTCCGGATTGATCCGGGTGTGGTCGACGATGTCGTAGCCATGGGTCGAGCCCGGCCGCGCTGTCTGCACGGGCGAAGCATAGACATGGCTGATGCCGAGCCTTGCGAGATAGGGCAGGATCGCGACCGCATCGTCGAAGGTGAAGCCGGCATGGAACTGCAGGCGGTAGGTCGCACGCGGCGGCGGCGCGGCGAGCGCGTTGGCGTTGCGGGCTTCTCCGCTCGGGTCGCGAGACAGGGCGCTCTCCTGATCCGTTTTCATGAGCGGGCCGCCAGAAACGCGCCGGTCCAGGGCCGGAGGCGGATATCGGCTCCGATCTCGATGCCGGGGCTGGCCCAGAGAACGCTCGACGAGCCGGGACCATCCACGACCACCTCGCCTTCGCCGAAATGCGCCACGAAACGCAGCCTTCCGCGCTCGAAATCCCAGCTTATGTCGAGCGTGTCAGGCGTTGGGCGTCGGCAGGTCGCGCCGTGAAACCTCGTCTTCGTCAGTGTCACCACCTGCTCGCGACGCAGATCGAGCAGGGCCTTCGTCTCCGTCAGAATTTCGGCATGGGGAGATCGCGCGATCTCCGTCCAGTCCAGCCGTGAGCGGGCGGCCGTCTGCGGGTCGGTCGGGTCCGGTACTTCCTCCGCAGCGAAGCCGCCGAAGCCGCCGAATTCCCGACGCCGCCCGTCCCGCACGGCACGCGACAGCTCAGGATCGGCGAAATCGACGAAATACTGGAAGGGCGTCGAGGCCTGCCATTCTTCGCCCATGAAGAGCAGCGGGATCTGCGGTGCGAGCAGCAGGCCCGCCCGCGCCAAGGCGAGTTTCGAAGGTTGCGTCAGGGCGTCGATGCGCTCGCCCTGAGCCCGGTTCCCGACCTGGTCGTGGTTCTGCAGGAAATTGACGAAGGCCGAGGGCGGCAGATGCGCGGACGGCTCGCCACGGACCGCGCCCTCATGCGCCGAGAACTCGCCCTGGAAGGCAAACCCCTCGGAAAGGCAGCGGCCGAGATGGCCGGCGGCGTCTTCGTAGTCGGAATAATAGCCATCGCTCTCGCCCGTCAGCAGCCGGTGCCAGGCGTGATGCGTGTCGTCGGTCCACTGTGCGTTGTGCAGGATCGGCCGGCCGGTCTCGGCGCGCGCGAGCCAGCGCGCCTCGTTGGCGGCATTTTCCAGAACCAGATGGATTTCGCGGCCCGGCAGCCCCTCGCGGACGCGCTCGGCCAGCTCGCCGATGACGTGCCGGCTGCTGTCGTCGGCGATGGCGTGAACGGCGTCGAAACGCAGGCCGTCGAAATGATATTCCTCCAGCCAGTAGAGCGCATTGTGGACGAAGTAGTCGCGCACCACGGCCGCGGCCTCGCCGTCGAAATTGATGCCGGCGCCCCAGGCCGTTTCGTGGCGCTCGGTGAAGAAGGAGGCGGCGTAGTTGGGCAGGTAGTTACCCGACGGGCCGAAGTGGTTGTAGACGACGTCGAGGAACATCATGATCCCGCGGCGATGCGCCTCGTCGACCAGCCGCTTGAGGTCGTCGGGCGTGCCATAGGCGTGATCGGGTGCGTAATGCAGCACACCGTCATAGCCCCACCCGCGGTTGCCCGGAAAATCCGCCACCGGCAGCAATTCGAGCGCGGTGATCCCGAGGTCGCGCAGATGGTCGAGCTTCGCCGTCAGGGCCGCGAAGGTGCCTTCCGGTGTCGCCGTGCCGACATGGGCCTCGTAGAGCACCGCCTCTTCCCAAGGGCGCCCGCGCCAGTCGCCGTCGCTCCAGATGAAAGCTGCCGGGTCGACGACCTGGCTCGGCCCGTCGATGTCGTCCGGCTGGTAGCGTGAGGCCGGGTCGGGGATCGAGAGCCCCCCTTCGATGCGGTAGCGATAGAGCGATCCAGGGCGCGCCTGCGGATCGAGCAGGCGGTGCCAGCCTTCGGCCGCCGCGGCCATGGGCCGCTCGGCCCCGTCGATCAGCAGCGTGACCTCGCGGACCGAGGGCGCCCAGAGCGAGAATTCGACACCCCCCTCGGTGATCCGGGCACCGAAAGGCATGGTGTGGGCGCGGTGCATGGAGAGCGATCCTGTCGGGCTGGTGGAGCCCTCTTGGCTCCGACCAGACCAACACGGGATCGCTGGCCGGGTTCCGCGCTTGTCGCCTCAGGCCTTCGCGTCGCGGGCGCCCGCCCAACGCTGCAGCGTCGGGCGGTGCCGCAGGAAGCGCAGATAGAGCCATTCCAGCGCCGCTCCGACATGGCGATTGCGCGCGGCGAGGCCCAGCGGGCGCAGCAGCGGAATCGCGCGCCACATCGCGGCGAAGGCGGCGGCGCCCGAGAGCAGCACGCCGTTTTCCCGCGCGTGGAAACGGGCGAGCAGGGCTCCCCGGTCGAGCGGGCAGTCGGTCTCGGGCGAGGCGACGTCGAGGAAGGTGATGCGGCCGGCGCGGTCGAGCCGCTTCATCGCCGCGATCTCGCGGCGGCAGAGCGGGCATCCGCCATCGAACCAGACGACCAGATCTGTCATGCCCGTCGATATTGGTCTCGCGCGCCGCCGCTGCAAGCGCGCGATACACCCCTGGGCGCCGATGCCGCAGGCGGGATGGCAGGGCAGGTCGCCAGACGGCACCCGCCACATGAAAATCCCCGCGCCGCCAGGCGCGGGGACAGGGTATCGCTGGAGCCGTCGGAAAGGCTCAGTTGAGGTCGAAGCGGCCGGCGTTCATCACCTTGGTCCAGGCGGCGACGAAGTCCTTCACGAACTTCTCCTGGCCGTCGTCCTGGGCATAGACCTCGGCATAGGCGCGCAAGATCGAGTTCGAACCGAAGACGAGGTCGACGCGCGTCGCCGTCCACTTCACCGCGCCGCTCTTGCGATCGACGAGGTGGTAGAGGTTCTTGCCGACCGGCTCCCAGCGATAGGCCATGTCGGTCAGGCCGACGAAGAAGTCCGTCGTCAGCGCACCCGTGCGGTCGCTGAAGACGCCGTGCTTCGTGCCGCCATGGTTGACGCCGAGCGCGCGCAGGCCGCCGACCAGCACCGTCATCTCCTGTGCCGTCAGGCCGAGCAGCTGGGCCCGGTCGAGCAGCATCTCCTCGGGGCTGACGGTGTAGTCCTTCTTCAGCCAGTTGCGGAAGCCGTCGGCGAGCGGCTCCAGCGCCTTGAAGGAGGCCACGTCGGTCTGCTCCTGCGTCGCGTCGCCGCGACCGGCGGCGAAGGGCACCGCGACATCGAACCCGGCCGCCTTCGCCGCCTGCTCGACCGCATGGCTGCCCGCCAGCACGATCACGTCGGCGACACTGGCGCCGGTCTCGGAAGCGATGCCTTCCAGCACGCCGAGCACGCGCGAAAGCCGCGCCGGCTCGTTACCCTCCCAGTCCTTCTGCGGGGCGAGGCGGATGCGCGCGCCGTCCGTGCCGCCGCGCATGTCGGAGCCGCGATAGGTGCGGGCGCTGTCCCAGGCCGTAGCGATCATGTCGGCCGCGGAGAGGCCGCAGGCCGCGATCTTGGCCTTGACCGCAGCCACGTCGTAGTCGCGTCGGCCGGCGGGAACCGGGTCCTGCCAGATCAGATCCTCGGCCGGAACGTCCGGGCCGAAATAGCGGATTTTCGGCCCCATGTCGCGATGGGTCAGCTTGAACCAGGCCCGCGCGAAGGTCTCCGAAAAATAGGCGTGGTCGCGGTGGAAGCGCTCGCAGATGGCGCGATAGGCCGGGTCCATCTTCATCGCCATGTCGGCATCGGTCATGATCGGCATGACGCGGATCGACGGATCCTCGACATCGACCGGCATGTCCTCCTCGCGGATGTTGATCGGCATCCACTGCCAGGCACCGGCGGGCGACTTCTTCAGCTCCCACTCATAGCCGAAGAGCAGGTCGAAATAGCCATTGTCCCACTTGGTCGGATGGGTCGTCCAGGCGCCCTCGATGCCCGAGGTCACGGTGTTGCGGCCGACAGAGCGCGTCTCGTGGTTCATCCAGCCGAGACCCTGCTCGGCGATGTCGGCGCCCTCCGGCACGGGGCCGAGCTTGGCGGCGTCGCCATTGCCATGGGTCTTGCCGACGGTGTGGCCGCCGGCCGTCAGTGCCGCGGTCTCCTCGTCGTCCATCGCCATGCGGGCGAAGGTCTCGCGCACATGCGCCGCCGTCCGCAGCGGGTCGGGCACGCCGTTAACGCCCTCGGGGTTCACATAGATCAGCCCCATCTGCACCGCGGCGAGCGGGTTCTCCATGGTGGAGGCGTCCATGATATCTTCGTAGCGGCCGTCGGAGGGCGCCAGCCACTCCTTCTCGGCGCCCCAGTAGATGTCCTTCTCCGGGTGCCAGATATCCTCGCGGCCGAAGCCGAAGCCGAAGGTCTTCAGTCCCATCGACTCATAGGCGATGTTGCCGGCGAGGATCAGCAGGTCGGCCCAGCTGACCTGGTTGCCGTACTTCTTCTTGATCGGCCAGAGCAGGCGGCGGGCCTTGTCGAGATTGGCGTTGTCCGGCCAGGAGTTGAGCGGCGCGAAGCGCTGGTTGCCGGTGCCGCCGCCGCCGCGGCCGTCGGCGAGGCGGTAGGAGCCGGCCGCGTGCCAGGCCATGCGGATGAACAGGCCGCCGTAATGGCCCCAATCGGCCGGCCACCATTCCTGGCTGTCGGTCATCAGCGCATGCAGGTCGCGCTTGAGCGCCGCGACGTCCAGCGTCTTCAGCGCCTCGCGATAGCTGAAGCCCTTCAGCGGGTTGGTCTTGCTGTCGTGCTGGTGGAGGATGTCGAGGTTGAGCGCGTTCGGCCACCAGTTCATGGCCATGCCGTCGGCCCGCGTGTTCGCGCCGTGCATCACCGGGCATTTGCCCTTCGGCGCCGTGTTCAATCCGTCCATTGCAAATCTCCCCACTCGGTACCGTCATCCGCGAGCCGTCGCGGACCGGTCAGCTAGGCTGGGACCTAGCATGCGAATGTGATAAAATTAATTTTGAATTTGTAATTGGGATGATGAGAAAAACCTATGGCGTCGCTCTCCATCCGCCATCTGCGCTATTTCGATGCGCTCGCCCGCCAAGGCCATTTCGGCCGAGCCGCGGAGCATTGCGCCATCTCGCAGCCGGCGCTCTCGCTGCAGATCAAGGATCTCGAGGACAGCCTCGGCGTGACCCTGGTCGAGCGCAGCGCCAAGCAGATCCGGCTGACGGCTTTGGGCGAGGAATTCGCCCTGCGCGGTCGCGACATCCTGCGCGCGATCGACGAACTCGCCGATCTCGCCCGCGCCTCGCGCGGCCCTCTCGCCGGGCCGTTGCGCCTCGGCATCATCCCGACGGTCGCGCCTTACCTGCTGCCGAGGCTGATCAAGGCGCTCGTCAGCCGCTATCCGGACATCGAACTCAATCCCCGAGAGGCGCTGACGCGGCTCCTGCTGGAGGATCTGGTGGGCGGCCGGCTCGATGCCGCGATCGTCGCCCTGCCAGCCTCTGAGCCCTCACTCGTCGAGACGGCGCTGTTCGAGGAGGAGTTCGTGCTGGTGCGCTCACGCGACGACGCAGGGCGGCCCGTGCCGAGCACGACGATGCTGCGCGAGATGCGCCTGCTGCTTCTGGAGGAGGGGCATTGCTTCCGCGATCAGGCGCTGGAGGTCTGCAATATTGGCGCGCCGGCCCCGCGCGCGCTGATGGAGGGCAGCTCCCTCTCGACGCTGGTGCAGATGGTTGGCGCCGGCATCGGCGTGACCCTGATCCCGGAGATGGCGGTGGCGGTCGAGATGCGCAGCGCCGCGGTCTCCGTGGCGAGGCTCGAGGCGCCGCGCCCGACGCGCACCATCGGCATGATCTGGCGGAAGACCAGCCCGCTCGCGCGCCAGCTGGCGGAGATCGCCGCGATGGTCGGCGAAGCCGGCCGCGCCGCCATGCGCGATGCCGAAGCCGCATTCCGCCCGCCGGAGCGCTGAACCCGGCAGCCGCGCGGTCAGCGGCTTTCGAGCTGGTCGAGGATGGCGGGGATCTGCTGCTTGACCTTGAAGAAGCCCGCGCCGGCATGGGGCCAGATCGCCGCATCCCACTCCCGCCGCCATTCGCAGAGCGCGATGCCCCGTGCCTCGAGCAGCGGCACCGCCCGCGCCAGCCAGTCATGCAGGGGGCCGCGCGTCACATAACCTGTCGCGATCTGGGTCACGCCCGCCGCCACCGCCCAGTCGACGAGCGCTTCGGGTCTCGCAGCCTGCAGGGTTGTCGCCTCGAACCCCGTCCTCGACGCGGCATCGGCCAGAGCTTCGGCCTCGAAGCGCGCGACGGCCTCCGCCACCGGGCGCGGCGAGCGTAGCGGGCTGGCGGCGAGCGCCGCCGCGGCGCGGATATCGAAGCCGGCGAGGTCATGCGCCTCCAGCCGGCAATCCTCCTCGGTGATCAGCAGGGCCGTCGGCCGGCCGGGCTGCGGGGGCGTGACGCTCCGCAGCGGCCGCGGCGCCGGCAGCCCCTCCGGCTCCTCGTCCTCGAGACCGGCAACGACCTCCGCCAGATCACGCTCCGAGGGGGTGAAGCGCCCTTCGGTGAAGCGGGCGATGTTCCAGGCCTGCGCCGGATAGAATTTTCCGCGGGTATGCAACCCGCCGACCCAGCGCCAGCTCAAGGTGTTGGAGGCGGGATCGCCATCAAGCAGATGCCGCAGGAAGAGATCGGCTCCCAGACGCCAGGGCAGCCTGAGCGTGAAGATCCAGATCGAGGCGAACCACATCCGCGCATGGTTGTGGAGATAGCCGGTGGCCGTCAGCTCCTGCACCCAGGCGTCGAAGCAGGCGAGGCCGGTTCGGCCCTGTTCGGCCGCAGCGATACGGTCGGCCAGAGCGGGATCGGCCGCCACCGCAGCGAGATCGCGCTGCAGCCCCTCGAAATAAGCCGCCCAGACCTGCGGGCGTCGTTCCAGCCAGCCCTTGAAGTAGCCGCGCCAGAACACCTCGCGGATGAAGGCATCGGCCGCCTCGGGCCCGTGATCGGCCAGCGCCGCTTCCACCGTCTCCTGCTCGGTCACGAGGCGCCGGCGCAGATAGGGCGAGAGGCGCGAAACGAAGACGTGCCGCCCCGGGCCGCGATCGGTGTTGCGATGCTCGGCGTAGCTGCGGCCCATCAAAGGGCGGAAGGATTCCAGCAGGGCAAGGCCCGCATTCCGGGTCGCCCTGGTCTTCGCCATCGTCGCAGTCCCATTCGTCATGACCGCTATACGCCGCAGCGATGCCGCACGGGCCTGGCTGCGACTCGATGCCCCAGAGCCGAGCGGCGTGTCGTCTCAGGGCAGGTTTTCGCGCAGCACGATCTCGGTTCGCGGCCGCTCGACACCCTGGGTCGCCGGCAGGCCGGCGCGCAGATTGGCGAAGATCGAGACGCAATCCATCAGCGCCGCTTGCGGGTTCTGGGTGATCACCGCATCCATCGCCCCCTCGATCAGCAGGTCGCGCGTTGCCGGGGTCAGGCCATGGCCGACGAAGACGACCTCCTGCTGGCGACCGGCCTCCTTCAAGGCTCGTGCGATTCCCTCTGGCCCGCCGCCGATGTTGTAGATGCCGGCGAGGTCGGGGTGCTGTGCCAGCAGCGTCTTGGTCTGGCGGTAGTTGCGCGCCTCCTCGTCATGGCCTTCGCGCAGCCCGACGACCTGGATCTGCGGGAACAGATCCTGGAAGAGATGCAGGAAGCCCATCTCGCGCTCCTCATGGGCGCGGTAGCTCAGGCTGCCGGCGATCATCGCGACCTTCGCCGGCCGGTTGCCGATGAAGCGCCCGATCAGATAACCGGCCGTCCGCCCGGCCGAGCGATTGTCGAGGCCGACATAGGCGACGCGCCTCGTATTGGCGATGTCCGAGATCAGCGTCACGGTCGGCACGCCGCGCTCCGCCAGCTGGTCGACCGCCTCGCGCACCGTCGGGTGCTCCAGGGCCATGAAGGCGATGCCGTCGACCTCGCGCCCGACCGCTCTGAGATGCTGCGCCAGCAACTCCGGCCGGAAGCTCTCGATGTGGTCGACCCGCGCGCGCATATTGAACGAGGCGAGTTGTGCCTGCGAGCCGCCGATCAGCCGCCCCAGCATCCCGAGGAATCGGTTGTCCCCCGCCGGCAGGAGGAAGGCGAGCCGCAACGGCCTTAACGCGCTGGCCGGCCGCGCCTCGTCGATCAGATAGCCGATCTCGCCTGCGGCCCGGAGCACGCGCTGGACCGTCAGCGCCCGCACGCCCGGCCGCCCGTTCAGCACGCGGTCGACGGTGGCGGTGGAGACGCCGGCGCGCGCCGCGACATCGTCGATCCGGGCCGAGCGGCTGCGCCGGGGCTTGTCGTCCACGTCCAGAGTCATCGAAGCGAATCCATCAAAAACCATCAGAAACTGAGTTTGACGCCCATCATGCCGGCTTCCTATCGTGATGGGAAGAACACCAGAACGAGCGATCGCGCAGCGATCCGAAGGGAGGAAGAGATGGCCATCGTCACCCGCCGCGCGGTCCTGCGCACGCTTGCCGCCACACCCGCCGCCATGCCGCTGATCGGCTTCCCGCATGTCGCGCGGGCCGCCGAGTTCGAGCTGAAATACGGCAATAACCTGCCGCTGAGCCACCCGCTCAACATCCGCGCCCAGGAGGCCGCGGAGCGCGTCGCGCGGGAGAGCAAGGGCCGCGTCGAGATCAAGATCTTCCCGAACAACCAGCTCGGCGGCGACACGGACATGCTGAGCCAGGTCCGCAATGGTGGGATCACCTTCTTCACCCCCTCGGCGCTGGTGATCGCGACGCTGGTGCCGGTGGCGGCGATCAACGCGGTCGGCTTCGCCTTCTCGGACTACGACCAGGTCTGGAAGGCGATGGACGGCAAGCTCGGCGCCCATGTCCGCGAGGCGATCGCGAAGGTGAATCTCTTCGCTTTCGAGAAGATGTGGGACAACGGCTTCCGCCAGATGACGACCTCGGGCCGCCCGATCGAGCAGGCCAAGGACATGGCCGGCCTGAAGATCCGCGTGCCGGTAAGCCCGCTCTCGATCTCGATGTTCAAGGCGCTCGACGCCGCGCCGGCGAGCCTCCAGTTCAGCGAGGTCTACACCGCCCTTCAGACCCGCGTCGTCGACGCGCAGGAGAACCCGCTGCCGATCATCCAGGTGGCCAAGCTCTTCGAGGTCCAGAAGAGCTGTGCGATCTCGAACCATATCTGGGACGGGTTCTGGTTCATCGCCAACGGGCGCGCCTGGCGCGGCCTGCCGGCCGACCTGCAGAAGATCGTCGCCGATGCCATCAACGACGCCGGCGTGAAGCAGCGCGCCGACATCAAGGCGCTCAACGAGACGGTCCAGGCCGATCTCCAGTCGAAGGGGCTGTCCTTCAACAAGACCGATCCCGACAGCTTCCGCGCCAAGCTGCGCAGCGCCGGCTTCTACAAGGAGTGGCAGGAGCGCTTCGGCAACGAGGCCTGGAGCCTGCTCGAGGACGCCGTCGGCAAGCTCGCCTGAGGCCTCTCGGCTCATCATCGAGAGCCGGCGGGCGATCCCGCCGGTTTTTTCCAGAACCGGCCGCCTCGCGGCCGCGCCTTCCGCCAGACCACTACAAGGACGCCCGCATGAGCCGCTTCTTCGGCCAGATTCGCCAGGCCGGCTATGTCGTGCCCGATATCGAGGCGGCGATGGACTATTGGAGCCGCGTGCTCGGCATCGGCCCGTTCTTCTACAATCCAAAGGTCCCGATCCGGAACTATCGTTACAGGGGCGAGGCCTACGAGCCGCACAACTCGGTCGCGCTCGCCAATTCCGGGCCGCTCCAGATCGAGCTGATCCAGTGCCGCAACGCCGTGCCGTCCATGTACAAGGACTTCATCGATGCCGGCCATAGCGGTCTCCAGCATGTCGCCTACTGGACGGAGGACTACGACGCCGATCTCGCCCGTCTCACGGCGCAGGGGCTTGTGCCGGTGATGTCCGGGGAGGTCGGCGAGCGCGGCCGCTTCGTCTATTTCGACACGCATTATCACCCAGGGACGGTGATCGAACTCTCAGAGGTCGCCGGCCCCAAGGGCGAGATGTTCCGCCTGATCTGCGAGGCCTCCGAGGGCTGGGACGGAAGCGACCCCGTGCGCCCTTTCCCGGACCTCTCGAAGCTCTGATTAGCCTCGGAGCCAGCCCGGGACCTGGCGCCTGGTCGAAACGTCGGCGCCGTCTGATGGCGCCTATGATTGCGAACAAAACCGGAAACTGATCGAGTCCGGTTCATGCTCGCCATCGATTCGCCGGCTCCGGCCGCCAACTATCTCGACCTGCTCAACCCGGCGCAGCGGCGGGCCGTCACCCATGGCGCCGGGCCTGCACCGGCATTGCCGCTGCTGGTCATCGCCGGGGCGGGCTCGGGCAAGACCAATACGCTCGCCCATCGCGTCGCTCATCTCATTGTCAGCGGTGCCGATCCGCGGCGCATCCTCCTGATGACTTTCTCGCGCCGCGCCGCCGCCGAGATGACACGCCGCGTCGGGCGCATCGCCCGCAAGGTGATGGGGGAGGGGGCCGCCGCGGTGACGGACGCGCTGAGCTGGGCCGGCACCTTCCATGGGCTCGGCGCGCGCCTCCTGCGCGATCACGCCGACCAGATCGGGCTCGACCCGGCCTTCACGATCCACGACCGGGAGGATGCTGCCGACCTGATGAACCTGGTCCGGCACGAACTCGGCTTCTCGAAGACGCAGGCCCGCTTTCCGGCCAAGGGCACCTGCCTCTCGATCTATTCGCGTTGCGTCAACGCGCAGACGCCGATCGAGACCGTGCTCACCCGCTCCTTCCCCTGGTGCGCGGCCTGGGGCGCCGAGCTGCGCGAGCTGTTCGCCGCCTATGTCGAGGCGAAGCAACAGCAGAACGTGCTCGATTACGACGATCTGCTGCTCTACTGGGCGCAGACCATGGCCGATCCCGCGCTGGCGGCGGAGATCGGCGAACGCTTCGACCATGTCATGGTCGACGAGTATCAGGACACCAACCGCCTCCAGTCAGCGATCTTGCTGGGCCTCAAACCGGACGGCCGGGGCCTCACCGTCGTGGGCGACGACGCGCAGTCGATCTACGCCTTCCGCGCCGCGACGATCCGCAACATCCTCGACTTTCCGGCCGCCTTCACGCCGCCGGCGGAGATCGTCACGCTCGACCAGAATTACCGCTCGACCCAAGGCATTCTCGCGGCCGCCAATGCGGTGATCGAGTTGGCCGCCGAGCGCTTTACCAAGAATCTCTGGACGGACCGCGCCACGGGCGCGCCGCCGCAGCTCGTCCATGTCCGCGACGAGGCGGATCAGGCGAGCTTCATCGCCACGCGCGTTCTGGAGAACCGCGAGGCCGGCGCCGCCCTGAAGCAGCAGGCAGTGCTGTTCCGCGCCTCCCATCACAGCGGCCCGCTCGAGATCGAATTGACCCGCCGCAACATACCCTTCGTTAAATTCGGCGGGCTGAAATTCCTGGACGCCGCCCATGTGAAGGACATCCTCGCCCTGCTGCGCTTCGTCGAGAACCCTCGCGACAAGGTCGCCGGCTTCCGGTTGATGCAGCTCCTGCCCGGCGTCGGGCCGACGTCCGCGCGGCGTGTGCTGGATCTGGTCGCGGCGGCGCCCGATCCCCTGCGGGCACTGGCGGATGCGCCGGCCCCTCCGCGCGCCGGCGAGGACTGGCCGGCCTTTCTGGCCGTGCTCGGCGCGCTGGCGGGCGGCCGTGCCGGCTGGCCCGCCGAGATCGAACAAGCGCGGCTCTGGTACCAGCCCCATCTCGAACGCATCCACGAGGACGCCGCGACCCGGCAGGCCGATCTGATCCAGCTCGAGCAGATCGCAGGCGGCTATCCCTCGCGCGAACGCTTCCTGACCGAGCTGACGCTCGACCCGCCGGACGCGACCAGCGACCAGGCGGGCGTCCCGCTCCTCGACGAGGATTATTTGATCCTCTCGACGATCCATTCCGCCAAGGGGCAGGAGTGGAAGTCGGTCTTCGTGATGAACGTCGTCGACGGCTGCATTCCCTCCGATCTCGGGACAGGCACCACGGAGGAAATCGAGGAGGAGCGCCGGCTGCTCTACGTCGCGATGACGCGCGCCAAGGACGATCTGCACCTGATGGTGCCGCAGCGCTTCTTCACCCATGGCCAGTCCGCCACCGGCGACCGGCATGTCTATGCCGCGCGGACACGCTTCATTCCCGATGCGCTGCTTGGCCGTTTCGAGCGGACGTCATGGCCGGCAGCACCGGCTGAAGCGGGCCGGACCCCGCGCGAGGGACCGCGTCTCGATCTGCGGGCGCAGATGCGCGGCATGTGGCGTTGATGTCCAGCGGGTCGGAGGCTGCAAGAGGGAGCCGGCGTGCACTCAACCGAGCGAGACGCTGATATTGCGCCGGAACAGTTCCTCGTCATCGGGCGTGCCGCTGATCTTGTCCTGATCCGGCAGCGGCGCCACGAGCGTGAACACCACACCGGAGGCGCGGTACTGCAGCTCGCCCGTGCCGTCCAACTCCGCGGCCAGGACCTTTTCAATCAGCCGCGTCCCGAAGCCGCGCCGGCTCGGACGGGCTTTGACGGGCGGGCCACCCGCTTCCTGCCAGCGGAACTCGATCATCGCCTGCGAGCCGTGGCGGACGACCTGCCAGTCGATGAAGACATGGCCCTCCGGGACGGAGAGCGCCCCGTACTTGACCGCATTGGTCGCGAGCTCGTGCAGCGCCAGCACCATCGCCATGGCTGCCCGCGGCGGCAGGCTGAGATAGGGACCTCCGACCCGGAAGCGCCGCGATCCCGGCATGTCGAACGATTCCGTTGCGCTGGCGACGATCTCGGCGATGGTGGCGCTCTGCCACTCCTCCCGCGTCAGCAGGTCATGGGCCGAGGCGAGCGACTGCATCCGCGCCGTCAGAACCTCCGTGGCCTCCTTCAGCGATTCGGCATGGCGCAGCGTCTGGGTCGCGATCGACTGGATCGTGGCCATCGAGTTCTTGACCCGGTGCTTCAGCTCCGCCGTCAGCAGCAGCCGCTGCTCCTCGTTGCGGCGGCTCTCGGTGACGTCGAGGGTCACGCCCGACATGCTGATCGGCCGGTCATCCGCCGCGTAATGCGGACGGCCGCGCGCCATAATCCAGCGTGTCTGCCCGGCCGGGGTGCTGATGCGGTACTCGAGTTCGTAATCCTCATGCCGCGCAATCGCCTCCTGCACGGCGAGCTCCATCTTCGGGCGGTCCTCGGGGAGGATCGCGGCGATCAGGTCTTCATAGGCGAAGGGCTCCTCCGCCCGGCGGCCGAAATTCGCCTTGCAGATGTCGGAACAGGTGAGACGCAGATCGGTCAGGTCGAGCGTCCAGGAGCCGAGCCGTGCGGCGCGGATGGTGAAGCGCAGCCGTTCCTCCGAGAGCCTGAGATCGCGCGTGCGCCGCTCGACCTCCTTCTCCAGCTTGTCATGGTCCTGCTGCAGCCGCACGAGCCGGTCCCGCTCCAGCGTGACGTCGAACTGCGAGGCGAAGAAATAGGAGAGGTGGCCGTCCTCGTCGAAGACCGGGGAGATCAGCACGCGGTTGTGGAAGCGCGAGCCGTCCTTGCGGTGGTTGATGATCTCCAGCTCGATCTGGGCGCGGCGGCCGATCGCGTCCCTGAGCCGCGCGATGTCGCGCGGGTCCGTCTCGGGGCCCTGCAAAAAGCGGCAATTACGCCCGATCACCTCCTCGCGCTGATAGCCCGTCAGCCGCAGGAAGGCATTGTTGGCGAAGACGATCGGGTTGTCCGGCTGGTTCGGATCGGTGATCAGCATCGGCATCCGCGTCGCGCGCACAGCGGAGGCGAAGGGATCGGAGGACTTCCCGATCTTCTCGATCTCCGCGTCAATGCGGCTGTGCTCGGTCTGCGCGGTCATCGGGATCGGGAACTCCGGAATCGGACCTCGGGGAGGGGCGTTGCGGTCTTGGTTTCGTCCCCACCGGCCAGCCGGCTGGCCCGGCCCGGACTGCACGGGATGCAACCGGACAGGAGGGGCTGGTGCGGAACGCGCGGGATCTCCACCCGTTCCCGCCGCGGAGCAAGGCCCGTCGATGCGCTCAGCACGAGGCGATGAAGCGTGCCGCCTCGCGCTCAAGCCCTAGGGGGCTCTGCGACAGCCCCGACGCAACGCCTGAGCGCTCCTCGCTTTCGTCGGGATGCAGCGGCAGCGGCGTGGCCATCAGGCCCTCCGCCCTATTGGTTAAATCGTCGTCGTGAAAGGCGATCTGCGTGTCCATGGCTTCCTCTTGGCGCGGCGTCCTTATGCTCCCGATCGGCCCGCTGCGAAATGGCAATGTCCTAAGGGCTACCCTGCGCTCCAAAAAACGTGACGGATTGAACGCTGATGCGGGCCGAGCGGAGACGGCGAGCCGATGGTTGGGTCGTCCGGCAGGGACGATGATATGGATCGACCGGCGCGTGCCGCCGGAACCGCGTGCAGCAAGCGGCGTTGGCTGGCAGTTCAATGCGAGGAACGATGATGAAGACTCCGCTATTCGTGCTGGCGCTGACCGCGACCTTGGCCCTGGGCGCCTGCAATCCGCTCGAGACCGGCCCCGTCGGCAATGCGAATGTGCCCCAGCCGCGAAAGGCGGTCGATCTCGGTCGCTATGTCGGGACCTGGTACGAGCAGGGCCGCTACGAGGCGAGCTTCCAGAAGGGCTGCGAGGGCGTCACGGCGCAGTACACGGCGAAGCCTGACGGAACGGTTGCAGTGGTGAACTCTTGCCGCCAGGGCAGCCCGACGGGGCCGCTGCGATCGGCCGACGCGACCGCGCGCATCGTCGAAGGCTCGAACGGCGCCAAACTCAAGGTCAGCTTCTTTCGTCCCTTCGAGGGGGATTACTGGGTCCTCGACCGGGCCGACGATTACGGCTGGGCGATCGTCGGCGAGCCGTCGGGACGCTATCTCTGGCTGCTGACGCGCGAGCGCAGGATCAGCCCGCGCCAGTATGAATCACTCGTCGCCAGGGCGCGGACCCTCGGTTACGACACCACGCTCTTGCGGCGGACGCAGCAGTAAGCGAGGCGCTGTGCCCGCACTGGCCAGTCCGAGGCCCTAGATCACGCGCGAGCGGATGGTCGCCGTGACGATCTCGGTGACGACGACGACGGCGAAGATCACGAGCAGCACCAGCCCGACCTGGTCCCAGTAGAGATTGTCCATCGAGGCCTGCAAGGCCACGCCGAGACCGCCGGCGCCGACCAGCCCGAGCACGGCGCTTTCGCGGACATTGATGTCCCAGCGGAACAGGCTGACCGCGAGAAAGGCGGGTTTCACCTGGGGCCAGAAGCCCTTGAGCAGGATGGCGCGCCGTGAGGCGCCGGCGGCGCGCAGAGCCTCGATCGGCCCGGCCTTGGCCTCCTCGATCGCCTCGGACAGGAACTTGCCCGTGAAACCGATCGAGTGAACCGCGACGGCCATCACGCCCGCCAGCGCGCCGGGACCGAAGACCGCGACGAAGAGCAGGGCCCAGACCAGCGTGTGGACCGAGCGGGTCGAGACCAGGATGAAGCGCCCCAGCGCATTGACGATCGGCGAGGGCGCGACATTGCGGGCGCACATCAGCGCGACCGGCGTGGCGAGCAGGATGGCGAGGATCGTCCCGAGTGTCGCGGTGTGCAGGGTCTCGACCAGCGCGGTGCCGACGGTGGTGCCGAAATAGGCCCAATCGACCGGCCACATCCGGCCGAACAGATCGGCCGTCTGCTGGGGCGCATCATACAGGAATTCGGGAATGACCTCGATGGTCTGGACCGACCAGCCCAGCGCCAGCGCAGCCAGCCCCCAGAAGGCGAGCCTCAGTCCGCGCTCCAGCGGCGTGAATCGGCGCCAGAGACGACCCGCGGGCGTCTCGACCACGATGCCCGACGGCGCCTCGTCCTGGTAGATCCGCCGCATGAAGGCGGACAGGACCTCGCCGGCCATCACGGTCACGATGATCGCGATGATGATGGTCAGAACGAAATCATAGTCGAAACGCTGGAAGGCGGTGAATAGTGTCGCGCCGATGCCGCCGCCGCCGACGAGGCCGACGAGCGCGGAATTACGCAGGTTGGAATCGAGCTGATAGGCGGCAAAACCGATGAAGCGCGGCAGCACCTGCGGCACCACGCCCATCGTCACCACCGAGAGGAACGGCGCGCCGGCGGCGCGCAAAGCCTCGATCGGCTTCATCGACATCTCTTCGATAGCTTCGGCGATCAGCTTGGCGATGAAGCCGAGCGTCGCGACCACCAGCGCCATGACGCCGGCGAGCGCGCCGAACCCGACCGCCTTGACGAACAGGATCGCGACGATGACGGGGTGGAAGGTGCGGCACAGCGCGATGACGCCGCGCGCCGCCACCGTGACCGGCAGGGGCATCAGGTTGCGCGCCGCGAAAAGTCCGAGCGGCAGGGCCAGCAGCACGCCGATCGCCGTCGCGATGATCGCGATCTGCAGCGATTCCAGCATGCCCGACCACAGGAGCTGCATCTTGTCGGCGGCGGTGTTGGGCGGAAACATCCGCCCGATGAAGCGGGCGCCATTGTCCAGCCCCTGGACGAAACGCTCCCAGCGGATGTCCAGGATCTGCGCCGCATAGGCGACATAGGCGAGGAACAGCGCCGCGCCGATGCGCAGCGGCCAGTTCGGCGGAAAGGCGCGGGCCCGCAGGTTGCGGGAGGCGAGGGCGGGGGCGCTCATTCCATCCAGCCTTCGCCGCCATAGATCTCGGCGAGATGGCTGTCCTGCAGCCCGGCCGGCGGTCCGTCATAGACGACGACGCCCTTGGACATGCCGACGATCCGCAGCGCGTAGCGCTTCGCCAGCGCGACATTGTGGATGTTGACGAGCACGGGAATATCCCGCTCGCGCCCAACCTGGGCGAGCAGTTCCATGATCTCGACCGAGGTCTTGGGATCGAGCGAGGAGGTCGGCTCGTCGGCGAGAACGAGATCGGGATCCTGCATCACGGCGCGCGCGATGCCGACGCGTTGCCGCTGCCCGCCCGAGAGCTGGTCGGCCCGCCGGGTGGCGAAATCGCCGAGCCCGACCGACTCCAGCAGCGCGAAGGCGCGCGCGATGTCGGCCTCCGGAAAGCGCCGCGTCCAGGCACGCCAGACGGGCACATAGCCGAGACGGCCGCAGAGCACGTTCTCGATGACGGTCAGCCGCTCGACGAGATTGTACTCCTGGAAGACCATGCCGAGCCGGCGACGCGCCTGGCGCAGCGCCTCACCCTGGAGCTTCGCGAGATCCGTGCCGCCGAGCATGATCGAGCCGGAGGTCGGATCGACCAGCCGGTTGATGCATCGGATCAGCGTCGACTTGCCGGTGCCCGACGGGCCAATGATGGCGACGATGCCGGGCTCAGACACGGTCAGGGAAATGTCGCGCAGCACCGGCTGTCCGGGCCGGTACTCCTTGACGAGGTTACGGATGACGAGCGCCCGGCCCTGGCCGGACGCCACAGGCAGGGCGCTCATGATGGGAAAACCTCGTTGGGCGACGGCGTGGGCGGGTCAGGGTGCCTTGGGAGGCGCCGCGTTCTTCTTGGCGAGCGCATCGGCCTCGCGCTTGGCCTCGGCGTCATAGGCCGATTTGTTGTAGGGCGTGCCCGACTTCTCGGCCACGTCCCGCACCACGGCCCAGTCCTTCTGGTAGGTGATCGGCAGGAAGCGGTCGTCGCCGTTGAACTCCTTGGTCATTTCCGGGGTGAAGCGGAAGGAGAAGAAGCACTCGGTCAGCTTCTTGGCGAGCTCGGGCTTGAGGTCGTGGGCATAGGCGAAGGACGAGGTCGGGAACACCGCGCTGCGGTAGATCTCGCGCACGTCCTCCTTCTTGATCGTGCCGCGCACGATCATGCGCTCATAGACGTCGCCCGCGACCGCGCCCATGTCGTAGTCGCCCGAGACGACGCCGAGGATCGACTTGTCGTGCCCGCCGGACATCAGCGGCTTGTAGTCGACGTCGGCCGTCAGCCCATGCTCCGGAAAGAGCACGCGGGGCGCGAGATTGCCGGAATTGGACGAAGGCGAGGTATGGGCGACCTTCTTGCCCTTGAGGTCGGAGAGCTTCTGATAGGGGCTCGACGCCTTCACCACGGCGACGAGATTGTAGCCGCGCACTTCCGACCCGACGCCCTTCGCGGCGAAGGGCACGGCACCCGCGAGGTTGACCGCGAAGCCGGTCGGCCCGGTCGAGAAGCCGGCAAAATGCAGGCGGCCCGAGCGCATGGCCTCGATCTCGGCCGAGTTGGACTGGACCGGGTAGTAGACGATCCGCTTGCCCGTGCAGGTCGCGAGATGATCGGTAAAGGGCTTGAAGATGTTGGCGTAGACGGCTGGATCCTCGACCGGCGTATAGGCCCAGACCAGCGCCGAGGGATCGCGCCACTTCTTCGGATCGGTCGGCGCATCGGCGACGAGATCGCCGTTCGCGTCGCAATACATCGTGTCGAGCTGGCCGCGGTTCGGGCAGGCATCCTGCGCCGCGGCGTCGCCGCTCCACGCGCTCAGGCTCAGCACCAGCAGCGAGACTGTGGCTGCGAGTTGGGTCGTTTTCCGGCTCATCGTACGTTTCCTCTCACGCTGCCGGTTCGACCGGCTTGTTCCAGGTATGTGACACAAAACCGTCATATTCAACCCGGTCTTGGCCGCCGTCCCGCCCGGCCTCGCGCCGTCGCCGTCCTCCGGCGCCCATGCCGTTGGGAGAGGCGCTGCGGGCGTAGCCGGCAAAGGGGGAGGGGTGACAGGCCGCCGCTGGATGTGACAGTTTGATGACGCGCAGCGGTGGATTCAGCTCTGCGACGCAAGTTCGGCCTCGATGTCGAACGCGGACAACGTCTCTGGGAGGTCATCGTGGTGGTGAAGAAGTGGGTTCTGGCGTTGGGCCTCGTCCTGACGTCCTCGGTCGCCCTGGCTCAGACACCGGCCGGCAAGGTAACGGTTGTGACGTCGTTCTCGAAGGACGTGACCGACCCGATCAAGAAGGCTTTCGAAAAGGCGACTCCCGGCGTTACCCTCGAGGTCCAGAACCGCAACACCAATGCGGGGGTGAAATACATCGAGGAGACGAAGGCCAACAACCAGGTCGACCTGTTCTGGGCCTCGGCGCCGGACGCCTTCGAGGTGCTCAAGGGCAAGCAGTTGCTGTCCGCCTACAAGCCGAAGGCGAGCGGCATCCCCGAGAAGATCGGCTCCTATCCGATCAACGACCCCGCCGGGTTCTATTCGGGCTTTGCGGCCTCCGGCTACGGCATCATGTGGAACGAGCGCTATGCCCGCGCCAACAAGCTGCCCGAGCCAAAGGAGTGGCAGGACCTCGCCAGGCCGGTCTTCTTCGACCATGTCGCGATCGCCGCGCCCTCTCGCTCCGGCACGACGCATCTGACGATCGAAACGATCCTCCAGGGCGAGGGCTGGGACAAGGGCTGGCGCACGATCAAGGAGATGGCGGGCAATTTCCGCGCGATCAACGAGCGCTCCTTCGGCGTGCCCGAGCAGGTCAATTCCGGCCAGGTCGGCGTCGGCATCGTCATCGACTTCTTCGCCTTTTCGGCGCAGGCCTCGGGCTTTCCGGTCAAGTTCGTCTATCCGAGCGTGACCACGGTGGTGCCCGCCAATGTCGGCATCGTCGCCAACGCCCCGAACAAGGCGGCCGCCGAGGCCTTCGTCGAGTTCCTGCTCTCGCCGGCGGGACAGGAGGTCCTGCTCGAGCCGGGCATCCGCCGCCTGCCGGTGAACCCGGCCGTCTACGCCAAGGCCGGCGCCGACTACCCTAACCCCTTCACCGATCCGCGCTTCCAGAAGATGATCGGCTTCGACGTCGACAAGTCGGAAGGCCGCACCGCTGTCGTCGACACGCTGTTCGACCAGCTGATCTCCTTCCAGCTCGATGCGCTCAAGGGCGTCACCAAGACGCTGCACGAGGTCGAGGCCGCCCTGGCCAAGAAGCCGAACGCGCAGGCGAAGGCTCTGCTCGACGAAGCCCGGAACCTCATCGCCGCCATGCCAGTCAGCGAGGCGCAGGCCTCCAGCGCCGAGCTTCGCGGCGCCTTCACCGGCGGCAAGGAGAAGGGCGCGCGCCAGGCCGAGGTCGAGGCGCAATGGGCGAGCTTCGCCCGCGACCACTACGCCAAGGCCAAGGCCAAGGCCGAAGAGGCACTCAAGGCGGCGCGCTGAGCGTTAACCCATCCTCGCGTCATCCCGGACGCAGCGAAGCGGAGATCCGGGACCCATGCCGGACCAGGTCAGGAATGGATCGCGGATCGGCGCGGCTTCGCCGCTCGTCCGGGATGACGGCGCGCCCTCGGTTCAACGATCAGGACGGGCATGACCGCCATCCCCACAGCCACCCTCCCTCGCGCCCGCCGGCTCTCCGCCACGCCAGGCCAGATCGCGCTGGCGCTGGCGATCGCGGCCTTCCTCCTGCTGTTCCTGGGGCTGCCGGTCGGGACCGTGCTCTACGTCGCCTTCACCGAGAAGGGCACGTCCAACTTCACGCTTGTGAACTTCTACGACTTCGTCCGCACCGAGCTGTTCATGCGCTCGCTGGGGAACTCCTTTTACGTCTCCGCCATGTCGGTGGTCTGGGCCTCCGTCTTCGCCCTGCCGCTCGCCTATCTGACGACGCGTTTCGTCTTCCGCGGCGCGATGCTGGTGCAGACGCTCGGCTTCCTGCCGCTGATCATGCCGCCCTTCGTGGGCGCGGTCGCGATGCAGCTCTTCTTCGGCCGCAACGGCTCGATCAACCTGCTGCTGGATGAGTGGTTTGGCTTCAAGATCGGCTTCATGGAGGGGCTGAACGGCGTCATCTTCGTCCAGTCGGTCCACTATTTCCCCTTCATCCTGATCAATCTCTCGGCGGCCCTGCGCAACATCGACCGGGCGATGGAGGAGGCGGCGCAGAATCTCGGCTCCTCGGGCTTTCGCCTGTTCCGCCGCATCGTCTTCCCGCTCGCGCTGCCGGGCTATCTCGCCGGCGCCTCGCTCGTCTTCGTCAAGGTCTTCGACGATCTCGCGACGCCACTCCTGCTCAACGTCAAGGACATGCTGGCGCCGCAGGCCTATCTGCGGGTGACCTCGATCGGCATCGCCGACCCGATGGGCTATGTCATCTCGGTCGTGCTGATCGTCGCCTCCGTCATCGCGATGTGGCTCTCGGCACTGGCGCTCAAGGGGCGCGACTACGCCACCACCCAGCGCGGCGGCGGCGGTCTGGCCCGGCGCGTCATGACCCCCTGGGAGGCCGTGCTCGGCTATGGCGTCGTCATCCTGATCCTGGCGCTGGTGCTGGCGCCGCATCTCGGGCTGCTGCTGCTCTCCTTCGCGACGATCTGGTCGTTCTCCCCGCTGCCCGACGCCTTCACCACTGCGCATTACGCCCGCGTCTTCGGCGAGAGCTCGGTCTACATCAAGAACACGCTGATCTACGCGACGCTCGCCGGTGGCATCGACATCGTGCTCGGCGTCGCGATCGCCTATCTCGTCCTGCGCACCAAGCTGATCGGGCGCGAATGGCTGGACTGGGCGGCGTCAGCCGCGCTCGCCATTCCCGGTGTGGTGCTCGGCATCGGCTATCTTCGGACCTTCTACGGCATCACCCTGCCGGACGGCACGCCGCTGGCGTCGCTCTGGATCACCATCGTGCTCGCGCTCGCGATCCGGCGCCTGCCTTATGCGCTGCGCGCCTGCTACGCCGCGCTCCAGCAGATCTCGGTCTCGCTCGAGGAGGCGGCGGAAAACCTCGGCGCCACTAAAGCCAGGACCGTCAGGCGGGTCGTCGTGCCGCTGATGGCGGGCGGCATCCTCGCCGGCTTCGTCACCAGCTTCTCGACGGCGGCGGTCGAGCTTTCGGCGACGCTGATGCTGGTGCAGTCGAACTCCGATGCGCCGCTCGCCTTCGGCCTCTACGTCTTCATGCAGTCGGCCGCAGGCCGGGGGCCGGGAGCCGCGCTCGGCGTCGTCGCCGTGCTGCTCGTCGCCCTCTGCACGTTCCTCTCGCATCTCGTGATCGAGCGCAGCCAGCGGGCCAAGGGCATGGGCCAGTGATGAAGAACGAGCCAGCCATGACGATGAAAACCGACCTCGCGAGCCCGGCCGTCTCGGTCGATATCGAGGGGGTCAACCTGTCCTACGGCGACAACCATGTCCTGAAGAGCGTCGACCTTTCGATCAGGCCGGGCGAATTCTTCGCCTTCCTCGGCCCCTCGGGCTGCGGCAAGACCACGCTGCTGCGGCTGATCGCCGGCTTCAACCAGGCCGAGACCGGCCGCGTGCTCGTCGGCGGCAAGGACGTCTCGGGGCTGCCGCCCTGGAAGCGCGATGTCGGCATGGTGTTCCAGTCCTATGCGCTCTGGCCCCACATGACGGTCGCGCGCAATGTGGCTTTCGGCCTGGAGGAGCGCGGCGTGCCGCGGGCCGAGACCGCCCGGCGGGTCGCGCAGGCCCTCGATCTCGTCGGGCTCGGCCATCTCGCCGAGCGTCGGCCTTCGCAGCTTTCGGGCGGGCAGCAGCAGCGTGTCGCGGTGGCGCGGACGATCGCGGTCGAGCCGAAGATCCTGCTGCTGGACGAGCCGCTCTCCAATCTCGACGCCAAGATGCGGGTTCAGGTCCGGCGCGAACTGCGCGACCTGCAGCAGCGGCTCGGCCTGACGACGATCTTCGTCACCCACGACCAGGAGGAGGCAAATACGATCTGCGACCGGATCGCAGTGATGAATGACGGCGTGGTCCAGCAGGTCGGGACGCCGATGGAGCTCTATGAGCGCCCGGCCAACCTCTTCGTCGCGAATTTCCTCGGCACCGCCAACATCCTCGATGGGCGCGTCGTCGGCACCGGCGCGGAGCGCCATTTCGTCATCGAGGGCGGAATCCGGCTCCCACTCCCGGCGGATGCCGTCGTGCCCGCAGGGGCGAAGCTGGTGTTCCGGCCCCAGCATGCCGCGTTGACGGACGCCAGCGGCCAGGCCGGCGACGGGTTGGCATTGCCCTGCGTCGTGGCGCATCGCGAGTTCCTTGGCGCGAGCGTGCGCTATGGTGTGCGCGTCGGTGCCACCGAAGTTGCGGTCGACACGCCCTTCCGCTCCGGGCGGGACCTGCACGAGATCGGCAGCCGCGCCATCGTGACGCTCTCGCCCCATGCCCTGATCTGGCTGACGGGTTGATTCCGGCCCGCGCGATCCCGGCGCCCGCAGGAACTCTGGGGTCGGTCAGAAAGCGTAGGGCGGCAGCCGCAATTCCTCGGTCAGCCATTGCGTGAACATCCGCACCGCGCGCCGCGACTTCGCCACCCGCGGGAAGACGAGGTAATGGCCGGTGTAACGCACGTCCCGGGCGCGCCCGGCCAGCGGCGCGACGAGGCGGCCGTCCGCGAGTTCCCGCTCGGCCAGACGCGTCGATTCGAGCGCGATGCCGAGCCCGTCCACAGCGGCGGCGATGGCGATGAACGAGCGATCGAAACGCGATCCGCGAGGCGTGGGCGGGATGATTCCGTTGGCGCCGAACCAGTTCGCCCAGCGCACGCGCTTGTTGTCGCTCTCGATCAGCCGGGCGGCCGTCAGATCCTCCGGCGAGGTGATCCGGGCGGCGAGTTCGGGCGCGCAAAGCGGCGTCACCGTCTCCTCGCCCAGCGGGACGACGACGAGCCCTTCCTGGCGGGGAGGGCCGTAGCAGATGTCGGCATCGAACGCGTCATGTTCGAAGCGGGGATAGTCGATGCCCGCCGCCAGCCGCACTTCCAGGCCCGGCTGGGCGAGCAAGAGGTGGCGCAGGCGTGGCAGCAGCCACTGCGCCGCCATCGACGGGGCGCAGTGCAGCCGCAGCAGGTTCCCGGAGCGGGCGCCGACGGTCTCGACAACCTGCCGCATCTGGTCGAATCCGGCCGCGACATGGGCGAGCAGCGCCTCTCCGGCCGGGTTCAGCCGCACCCGGCGGCTCTGCCGGTCGAACAGCGTCGCGCCCATCAGATCTTCGAGCTTGCGGATCGCATGGCTGATCGCGCTCGGTGAAATGCCGAGTTCCTCGCCGGCAGCACGGAACGAGCCGGTTCGGGCCGCAGCCTCGAAAGCCTGGAGCGAAGACAGCGGGAGGCGTCGCATCGATGATCTCCCGCGCTTCTCCGGAGGGCAGAAGATGAACTAGATTCATGTCATCGCGCAAACTTTGCGTTTTCAAACCGGCATGAAACGATTCAAGCTCACGATTAGACAAAACACGCTTCAGGGACGGACATGCTGCTGCAGGGTCAGACCGCCGCCATCTCGGGCGCCGCGAGCGCACGCGGGATCGGCCTCGCCACCGCCAAACTCTTCGCGGCGCAGGGTGCGCGCGTCGCCATTCTCGACATCGACGAAGCGGCAGCGCAGCAGCAGGCGGCGGCGCTGGGTCCTCACCATCTCGGCCTGCGCTGCGATGTCGCCGACAAGGCCTCCTGCCAGGCGGCTGCCGACCGCGTCCTAGCCGCGTTCGGCCAGATCGACATCCTCGTCAACAATGCCGGCGTGACACAGCCGGTTAAGACCCTCGATATCGACGAGGCGAGCTGGGACCGCATTCAGGACATCAACTGCAAGGGCGTGCTGTTTCTCAGCCAGGTCTTCATCCCCCACATGCAGGCGCGGCGTCGGGGCTCGATCGTCTGCATGTCGTCCGTCTCGGCGCAGCGCGGCGGCGGCATCTTCGGCGGGCCGCACTATTCCTCGGCGAAGGCCGGCGTACTCGGGCTCGCCAAGGCAATGGCGCGCGAATTCGGCCCGGACGGTATCCGCGTCAACTGCGTGACGCCGGGCCTGATCGAGACCGACATCACGGGCGGCAAGCTGACCCCCGAGATGCGGGCGGACATCATCAGGGGCATTCCGCTCGGACGACTCGGCCAGGCCGCAGACGTTGCCGGCATCTACCTGTTCCTCGCCTCCGACCTCTCGGCCTACGTCACCGGCGCCGTGATCGACGTCAACGGCGGCATGCTGATCCATGGCTGAGGAGACCATGACCATGGGCAATGCCCCGATCGGCCACAATGTCTCGCTCGAACGCCGGGCCTGGAACATCCGCCGCCACGCCATCCTGATGGGTGAGGTGCAGGGCCAGGGCTATATCGCCCAGGCGCTCGACATCGCCGATGTTCTTGCCGTCGCCTATTTCCACGCCATGCGTTACCGGCCCGACGATCCGGATTGGGAAGGGCGCGACCGCTTCCTGCTCTCGAACGGCCATTACGCGATCGCCCTCTATGCGGCGCTGATCGAGGCGGGCGTGATTCCCGAACAGGAACTCGAAACCTACGGAGCGGACGAGAGTCGGCTGCCGATGTCGGGGATGGCCGCCTATACCCCCGGCATGGAGATGTCGGGAGGCTCGCTCGGGCTGGGCCTGTCGATCGCGGTCGGCCGGGCGCTGGGTCTCAAGCGCAAGCATTCGGAGGCGACGGTCTATACCCTCTTTTCGGACGGCGAACTGGACGAGGGCTCGGTCTGGGAGGCGATCCTCTCCGCCGCCCATTACAAGCTCGACAACCTGATCGCCGTCGTCGACGTCAACAACCAGCAGGCCGACGGCCCCTCGACGAGCGTGATGGCGTTCGAGCCCCTTCTCGACAAGCTCGAGGCGTTCGGCTGGTTCGCGCAGCGAATCGACGGCAATGACCTCGACGCCGTCCGGAGCGCTTTCGACGCCGCCAAGGCCGAGCGCAACCGCCCGAGCCTGATCATCGCGGACACATTGATGGGCAAGGGCGTGCCCTTCCTCGAGGCGCGCGAGAAGAACCACTTCATCCGGGTCGAGGCCCATGAATGGCAGTTGGCCCTCGCCGCCCTCGACGAGAGGAAGCCGTCATGAAGCCGCCCGTTTCGCCCATGCCCGCCGGCAAGCCGAAGCTGACCACCTCGGCGATGATCGCCTCGATCGCGAGCGAGGGGCAGCGTACCAAGCCCGCGCCCTTCGGCCATGCCCTGGTCGCGCTGGCGGAGCAGGATCCGCGCGTGCTCGGCATGACCGCCGATCTCGGCAAATACACCGACCTGCACATCTTCGCGAAGGCGTTTCCCGAGCGGCATTACCAGATGGGCATGGCCGAGCAGCTGCTCTTCGGGGCCGCCTCGGGCCTTGCTGCCGAGGGCTTCACGCCGTTTGCGACGACCTATGCCGTCTTCGCCTCGCGGCGGGCCTACGACGTCATCCACCAGACGATCGCGGAGGAAGACCGCAATGTGAAGATCGTCTGCGCGCTGCCGGGCCTGACCTCGGGCTACGGCCCTTCGCATCAGGCCGCGGAAGATCTGGCGCTGATGCGCGCCATGCCGGGCATGGTCGTGGTCGATCCCTGCGACGCGCATGAGATCGAGCAGGCCGTGCCGGCGATCGCGAGCCACCAGGGGCCGGTCTATATGCGGCTGCTGCGCGGGCAGGTGCCGCTGGTGCTGGACGAGTACGGCTACCGGTTCGAACTCGGCAAGGCCAAGCTCCTGCGCGATGGCCGCGAGGTGCTGTTCGTCTCCTCCGGCCTCATGACGATGCGAGCTCTCGAGGCGGCGAAGGCGCTCGAGAAGGACCGGGTCGACGCCGCCGTGCTTCATGTGCCGACGATCAAGCCGCTCGATACGGCCGCGATCCTGGAAGCCTGCGCCAAGCCCGGCCGGCTCGTGGTCGTGGCCGAAAACCACACGGTCATCGGCGGCTTGGGTGAGGCGGTGGCCGGTCTGCTGATGCGCGAGGGCGTCCATTGCGCCTTCCGCATGATCGGGCTGCCGGACGAGTTCCTGGCTGCCGGCGCCCTGCCGACCCTGCATGACCGCTACGGTATCTCGACCGAGGCGCTCTGCGGCCGGGTGAAGACGTGGCTTGGCTGAGGGCGAGGCCACGAAGCCGGCCTCTGAGCGCCCGAAGCGGTTCACAACACCATGAATGCATGGGCGATTCAGCCCATGTGGCCGCGTGAGCACATCGCGGAATCAAAGTTAACCGTTTGCAAAAATGGTCGCTCTGAGTTGCTGGAATGTTTCCAGGGAGTCTGATTACCGATAGGAAGCCGAGAAGAAATCTGACGCATGTCGGTGTCGGCCGTAGATGCCTAAGCACGACGATGCGGATATGCGCGCAGGCGCACAATTTCCCATCGATTTGACCGACGAGGTGCCGTCGCTATCCCGCGCGGCTGTTCTTGGCGGCTATGAGCTAGGGATGTGCCTGTGATCGCTGCGTATTGTTCTGTCGCCGACCGTTCTACCTTCAATACCGTCCGTTTCGCTCTCCTGCGCCAGACAGCGCTGGCCGGCGGTGTCATTGCGGGCATGATGGTGATGGTGCCATGCCCTGCAGCAGCCCAAACCGTCCCGGGTGTGCCCGTGCTCGACGCGGGAAACAGCTTCACCACGTTTCAGACAGGCTCGCGGCAATTCGAGTGGATCGGCGTGGCGGACGACAATCTCGGCAACGCCGCCAATTATCTGGGCAACTACAATTATCGGACCCGGACTACGGCCACGCTCCTCAATCCGGCCCCGACAATCGACACCATCATCCCGAATGTCGCCCCCGGTCCCGGTTGGGTAAGGCAGGAACTGTACATCACCCGGACCGATCAGCGGATCACGGATTACACGGGTGTTTTCAATGCAGGGCTGCCGCGCTTTTCTTCGGCCGCTTTCCTGTCGAATATGCCGACCTTCTCGACCAACACCTATATCAGCACCATCTCCGTGACGAATGGCGGCTTTGATGTTGGCGTGGGTGCAACTGTCAATGTCGGCGATCTTCTGGTTCTGAAATCGCTGCCGGGCGTGCATCCCAGCACGCAGAACCATGTCTTCGTGGGAGGAACGGTCACGGCAGATTACCGGACCTATCTTCAGGGCAGCATCAACACCGGCGGGCTCGTTAACACGGGCACGATCCAGACGACCGGCCTTTACAATCACGCCAATGGGAACCGCAGCGAGGTCTTCATTCAGGGACCCAGCGAAATCGGCGTTCGGCTGCTGGCACAGGGCAATACGGACATCATTTTCCAGGACTTCAACGGCAGCACGAATTTTACCGCCAAATGGACTGGCCGGCTCGATGCCGCAGCCGGCAAAGACATCGCGTTACGAGCCGGTGCGGGGACTCTGGTATACACCGGTCCATCCTCGCTCGGGCTCGAGGGCTTCCGTGTCCAGACAGGTTCGTTGCAGATTGGTGATGGCGGCACGAGCGGCCAAACCCCGGTCGACACCGGGAAGACGCTCACTCTCGATGCCGGCACGCGGGTCATCTTCGACCGAAGCGACGATGTCTCGGTCGGAGCGATCATTGCTGGTGCAGGGGGACTGACAAAGAAAAACAGCAACGTCCTGACATTGACCGGCATCAACACCTACACCGGCCCCACGCTCATCGAGGCTGGTACGCTGAAGATCGGGGCCGGTGGCGCGCTGAACAGCGCATCGCTGATCATCGTCAACGCTGGTGCGACCTTCGACTTCGGTGCCATCGACAATCCGACCGTCGGATCGCTGGGTGGCACGGGCGGCGCATTGACGGGTGGCACAGGCAACCTGACGGTGCAGATGGCGAACGGCACGACCGACAGCTACGCGGGAACGAACCCGTTCGGCGGGTTCAACAGCCTCGTCCTCAGTGGCAATGGCACGCTGAACCTGACGGGTAACCTGAACAGCAACAAGGCGATCGCCATCGACGGTGGCACGTTGAACCTGACCGGCACCAACACGCTGAGTGGCGGCATCACGGTCAACGGCAAGCTGGTCATCGGCGCGAGCGGCGCGGCCGGCGGGGCGGGCAACACCATCACGACGACCGGCTCGGTCATCAGCTTCGCCAACGGCGTCAACAGCGCGACGCCGATCAACATCAACTCGAACACCACCCAGCTCGAGGTGCTCGCCGCCGATTCCGCGACCCAGTCGGGCGTGATCTCGGAGACAGCCGGCCCGCGTGGATTCGAGAAGATCGGGACCGGCACACTGACGCTTGCGGCCAACAACACCTATTCCGGTGCGACGACGATCTCCGCGGGCACGCTGCAGGTCGACGATAAGCGCAATCTCGGCAACGATAGCGCGACCAACAGCCTCGTCTTCAACGGTGGCACGCTCAGCAGCCGCGCCGACATCACCATGGCACGCTCGGTGGTGGTCAACGCGATGGGCGGTACCGTTTCGGCCGACAACAACACAGGTGCGTTGCAGAAGCTCGTCTTCAGCAGCGGCGTGCAGTTCCTCGGCGGGACGCTCGTGAAGACGGGCGGCGGCCAGCTGCATGTGGCGGGCACCGGAAGCGGAACGGGCACGCTTCACGTCACGGACGGTGCGTTGTTCGTCAACAGCGGCTCCGCGCTGGGCTCGGCCTCGCTGCGGTTGGGCGGCACGGGTGTGCGCACATTCTCGACGACAGCGGCCTCAGTCGCCTTCGGCAATGCCATCGCGCTCGATACGAACGTGCTCATCAGCAATGAGACTGGCACGTCGCTGACCCTCTCTGGGACCATTTCCGGCACCGGCAGCCTTCAAAAGACAAATTTCGGAACGCTCAATCTGACCGGCGCGAACAGCTTCAGCGGCGGCGTCTCGCTTGGATCGGGGGCTCTGGGGGTCGGGTCCAACACGGCGCTCGGGAGTGGCCAGGCCGCAGTCCAGACGGGAACGACATTACGCGCAGTGGCCAATGTCACGCTCGCCAACGCAATCCAGATCTCGCAGGGCGCGTTCGGGGTGAACCAGTTCACCGTCGACACGAACGGGTTCAACATGACGCTCAGTGGCGTCATCTCGACGACGGTTCCGGCAACCGAGGCGATCCAGCCCGGCCTGACCAAGAACGGCCTCGGCGATCTCACGCTCTCCGGCGTGAACACCTATCGCGGACAGACGATCATCAACGCTGGTCGGCTGATTGTGAACGGCTCGATCGCCAACACGTCGAGCGTCACGATTGCCGATGGCGCCGTGCTCGCCGGAAATGCCGCTATCCCGAACCTGACCGTGAAGTCTGGCGCGAAGCTCACCCCCGGGAACTCGATCGGCACCGTCAATATTGGCGGGAACCTGACCCTGAGTGCCGGCTCGACCACAGTGATCGAAATCCAACAGGCGCAGGTCGACAAGATCAATGCCGGCGGGACCGCGACATTGGCCGGCACACTACAGCTTGTGGCGCTGGGCGGGCCCTATAATTTCGGCACGCCCTACAACTTCCTGACCGCAACCGGCGGCATCAACGGCACCTTCTCGACGGTGACCACCGATGCCGCTTTTGGTGTCGGTGTCACCTCCGCCGTCAGCTACAGTGCCAACAATGCCTTCGTGACGCTGACTGCCGCACCGCTCGTTACCTCGCAGAGCGCTGCGACCGCGACAGCGAATACGGTGCTCGGCCTGACACAGACCCGCAATGTGACCGCTGTCGCCTCGGCGCTCGACCACGCGGTCCTCTCGGGGGTCGATGTCTCCTCGCTGTTCCGCGTCTACAACCAGCCGACGCGCGAGGCTCTGGCCGCAGCCGTCAACACGCTGTCGGGCGAGGTCCACACCGCGACCAGCGCGGCGGGCCTGCGCGTCTCGGACCAGTTCCTGCGCGTGATGCTCGATCCCTTCGCGATCGGGCGCGACGGCAGCCTGGTCGGCACCTCTGGCCCTGTCGGCTTCACGGCCGATCTGCCCGGCCGCAAGGGGGCGGTCTCCGCGCCGGCGCCCGTCCGCTTCGAGCCGACCTTCCATGTCTGGGGCGCAACCTTTGGCCAGATCGATCGGACCAAGGGGGACGCCACCGGTGCCGGTTCGTCGACCCGCGACATCAGGGACGCCAATATTGCGGTCGGCGCGGATTACCGCATCGCGCCGGGCTCCGTGATTGGCTTCGCGCTGTCGGGCGGACAATCGCGCTCCGAACTCGGCCGCAATCTCGGGTCCAGCAACGCCGACATCTTCCAGCTCGGCCTCTACGGCGCCACGAAGATCGGGGCACTCAGCCTGGCCGGTTCGCTGTCCTATGCCGCGATGCAGGTCGAGACGCGCCGCAACGTACCGGCGCTCGGGTTGGGCACGACCGCCGATTACAGCGCCCATGTCTGGGGCGGAAGGCTGCAGGCGGCCTATGATCTCTTCAGTGCGGGCGGCTTCACCGTCTCCCCGATCGCCGCTCTTCAGATCCAGAGCGTCCACACGCCGAACTTCCGCGAGACCAACAGCTTCACGGGCGCTGCTGCCGGTGTCACCGGCCGTTCCCATACCAACACGGCGTTGCGCTCCGATCTCGGCCTCAGGATCACGAGCGTGACCATGCTGGGTGGCCGCAAGACGACGCTGTTCACGGAGATCGCCTGGGCGCATTACTTCCAGCGCGATGTCACCTTCGCCGCCAGCCTCACCGGGATCGCGAATACCAACTTCGTGATCGAGGGAGCGAGGTCCAACCGCGACGCGGCGCTGTTCAGCGCGGGCGCCGACGTCCAGCTGACCCCCACCCTGACGCTCGGTGGCCGCTTCGATGCGTCCGCTTCCGGCAACACCACCAGCTTTGCCGGATCGGGCATGCTCCGGGCGAGCTTCTGAACCCGGTGATGCAACCCATTGCCACGGCTCGTCCTCGACGGACATTCACGCTGTTGATGGCGTCCGGCTCCTGTTCTCCAGCGCGGCGGGCGACCAGGCTGGCATCAATGGCTGGCCTGCTTGCGATGCTGGGCAGCAGTGCGGCCCTGGCGCAGGTTCCGGCGGGAGCGGGCACACCGGCGCCAGCGGCTGCAGCCCCACAGAACTCCCGTGCTGCCCCGGTCAGCTCCTCGCCTGATCGCACGACAGCGTCCTTTGGCGATTGGACGCTGCGCTGCGAGCGGCCGTCTGTTCCGGTAGGCGCCACGCGCATCTGCGAGATTGCCCAGGCGATCCAGATCCAGGGTCAGCAAGCGCCGATCGCGCAGATCGCGATCGGGCGTGTGAACAAGAGCGATCCCCTGAAGGTCACGATCGTCCTGCCCCACAACGTGACGCTGTCGGCACAGCCGGGACTCTTGTCAGAAGACAAGGACGCAAAGCCGTTCGGCGCCACGTGGCAGCGTTGCCTTCCGATCGGGTGCGTGGCCGAGCTTGTCCTGCGCGACGACCTCGTGAAGCGTTTTCGGAGTTTGAATGAGGCTGGCGCCATCCTCTTCAAGGACGGTGCGTCCCGTGACATCAAACTCCCGTTCTCCATGCGCGGGTTGAGCCAGGCGCTGGATGCGCTCGCCAGGGAACCATAGATGCGAAAACCCGGCTCGTGACCGGGCGGCACCGAGCCGGCCGCCGCGTCGGTCGCATCGCGTCAGCGGAGAAACGCCTCTCCTCGTTCCGGGCTCGGCGAATCCCAACCACAACCTGCGATGAGCGCGACCGCGCGCTCCCTTTTGGTCTGGCAGGTCCGCGGCGAGGTATGTGTCGTCGTCCGTGAGTGTGGCCTGCCACCAATGTCGGCTTTGGCCTGGCCGGGCAGGCGGATAGTCCCTGGCTTCTCGGGAATATCGGTTTACCGGAACGTCACCTGCGATGCCGCATAACGTCCCCTCGTGATGGGAGCGTTCGCATGAGTGACCATGATGCCCTGGTCGTCCGCGGTCTGGTCAAGCGCTTTGGCGGCTTTACGGCGGTCAACGGGCTCGATCTCCGTATCCATCGGGGTGAGCTCTACGCCTTGCTGGGTCCCAACGGGGCGGGGAAGACGACGTCGCTCCGGATCGTCGCAGGGCTGCTTGCGCCGGATGCGGGCGAGATCAGCATTTGCGGGATCAACCGCCTGCGCGATCCGATCGCGGCCAAGCGCGTGGTGGCGTGGCTACCGGATGAGCCGATGGTCTACGACAAGCTCACGCCCGTCGAGTATCTCGATTTCGTGGCCGGCCTTTGGCAGGTCGAGCCCAGGGCCGCACAGCAGCGCCGCGAGGCCTTGCTCGAGACGCTCGAACTGGGGCGCGTGGCCGATCAGCGCTGCGAGGGCTTTTCCAAGGGCATGCGCCAGAAACTGGCGCTGGCCGGCGCGTTGATTCACGAACCCGACCTGCTGATCCTCGACGAGCCGCTGACGGGTCTCGACGCCTCGATGGCGCGCCATGTGAAGGAACTGCTTCAGGCCCGTGTCGCCACCGGCGCGACGGTGATCCTGACCACCCATATCCTTGAGGTCGCCGAGCGGCTCAGCGACCGCATCGGCATCATTCGCAATGGCCGTCTGGTCTGCGAAGGCACCATGGCGCAGCTGCGCGACGGCGGCGGCTCGCAGGGGGCGACCCTCGAGGATGTGTTCCTCGACATCGTCGCGCGAGAAGAGGCCGCTTGATGAGCGCCTTCCTTTCACATGCGACGCGCAGCGTGCTGGCGCATGAAATCCGCCTGGCATTGCGCGGAGTTGCCGACATGGCAGGCCCGAAAACGGCCCTGCGTCCATGGCGCATCGCCGGCGTGCTGGCCGTGGTCTGCACGATCATCTTCGGTGTGTCGCACCTGCTGTTGAAGTCGGCTGGAGATCTGGACCCGACCGATCCGCGGGTTCAGATCACCCTGACGATCAATCTCGCCTTTCTGTTCGTTCTCATGATCTCCGCCGCGCTCGATTCCGCGGCCTATGCGCTGTATGCGCGCGGCGATTACGACCTGATGTTCTCCGCGCCGCTGCCGCCCCAATCCGTGCTTCTGATCCGGGCTCTGAACGTCTTCGGTTTCACGCTCGCGAAGGCCGGTCTCTATGGCGCTCCAGCGCTGATCCTGCTGTCGCTGCAGCGCGAACCGCACTGGCTGGCCGGTCTGCCGCTGATCATGGCCCTCGCGCTCGGCGCGACGGCGATTGCGATCGCTCTGACCATGGGGATGGTTCGCCTGATCGGAATCCGCAGCACGCGTGTGGCGGCACAAATCGCGGCCGCGCTGGCTGGTCTGCTGGTGATTGTCATGGTGCAGTGGGAGGCCATTTTCGGGCCGGGTCCCAAGGATGCGCTTGTCGCAAGTTATGGAGCCAACCCGCAGTCCGTCTTTTGGCAGTGGGCGACGCTGCCGGCCCGCGCCGTGACGGGCGATGTCGTGGCCCTCTCGGCCGTGGTGGTCGGCAGCGCCCTGGTCGCCGCGCTGATATTCGCCGGCCTCGCCGAGAGTTTCGTGCGCAACGCCGTCCTGGCGGCAGGGTCGGCGGCTCCGGTTCCCGCCCGTCCGAGGCGCAGTCGCGCCTCATTCGGAAGGTCGCCCATGGCAGCGCTGATGCTCAAGGAACGCCGCCTCATCTTGCGCGATCCATGGCTTTTGTCGCAGATCCTGATGCAGTGCATTTTCCTGATGCCGTTTGCGGTCGTCACCGTCTATCGCGTGGCGAACGGGGCCGACGACGCCGCGGCACTGGTGCCCGTGCTGATCGTTCTGTCCGGCCAGATTGCCGGCGGCCTGACCTGGATCGCGATGTCGGCCGATGACGCAGCCGAGTTGGCCCTGACCGCGCCGCTGGAGCCGCGTCTGCGGGCGCGTGCGCGTTTCGGCGCCATCGGCTGGCTGGCCGTCACCTTTGCCGCACTGCCGTTGATGCTGCTGCTGATCGTCGATTCCTGGGCGGGGCTGGTCAGTCTGCTCGGGGTCGCCTGCGCCATTGCCTGCGGCATTCTCGTCAATGTGTGGCATCAACCCAGATTGGCGAGGACAGGCCTGATCAGGCGGCGCATGAAGAGTCCCATTTCGGTGACGCTGATCGAACTTCTCGCCTTGACGATGGTGGCGGTAGCCGTCTGGCCCCTGCTGTCGGGCAACTACGCGGCCACGATGCTGGGTGCGGTCCTTGCGGCGGCAACGATGGGTGTGCTGCACGCGGCCCGCCCGCGCAGAGCAGCCTGAGCCAGCGGGCTCACCCGACAGACGCCGATCGAGCTCGCTTCAGCGCGCGCCAGCCAACCCCGGCTGCCGCCTGGCCAACGCGGAAGCGCGCCGATCGCCAGCCCCAAAACCTCAGATCAACCGAGGCGGCTCCGCTGGCTGCCGCCCTTCGATCGCAAATGGGTTCGAGAGTCGTTCCGGTAGACCTTGGCCCGTCACCGCCCTGGTGAGGATCACAGTCGCCGCCATCGCGGCCCGATACCGGATCGCCGCACGGCGTCCATCCCCGACACGGGTAAGGACAGCGCGTCGTGGACCCCCGGTCTACGAGCGAGCGCGCGCCGCAGGCGTGCTATGGCCTGATCTTAAGGCGCCCTCGATCATTGCGAGAACGCTGGCGGCCGATACGGCACACGATCATTCCCGATCGGGCTCGAGCGCTGCCGAACGCGCTCGTCGGTCCCGGTCCGGTCCTTCAGTGCCTGCGGAGGCCGACGCCATCCGCCACGGTCTTGAGCGCTTCGGCCTCGGAACGGATCAGGGCATCGGTCTGCCGACCGTCGGAGATTCTCGGCGTGGCGCCCTGCTTGGCCATCAGCGCCTTGAACCGCTCGGTCGAGGCGGCCTTCGTGAAGGTGGCCTCAAGACGGTCCATGATCGGACGCGGTGTCCCTGCCGGTGCGATCAACCCCCACCAAAGGACCGTTTCGACGCTGCCGAGGCCGACGCTATCGAGGCCTCCCGCCTGGGGCAGGGCGGCATTGTCAGCCGCCGAGGTCAGTAGGAGACATTTGGCCTTCTTGTCGCGGACATGGGGCAGAATGGTCGAGAGCGAACCGCCATAGATGTCCACCTGACCGGCCAGGAAATTACGCGCCGTATCGGTCGAGCCGACATAGGGAATGGCGTTCACCTTGGCGCCGATCTTCTGGAAGATGCGCTCCGAGGCCAGATGCATGGTGCCGCCCACGCCGTCATTGCCGACGCTGTAGCCATTGGGCTTGGCCTTGATCTCGTTCAGGAACTCCTGCGCCGTCTCCGCCGGGAAACCCGGCTGCGCGCACAGCACATAAGATGAAAAGCCGATCGACATCACCGCCTGATAGCTCTCCAGCGAGTAGGGCACCTGGGTTGCGAGCGGCTTGGCGGTGAGGGGGCTGTTCCAGACGAAGGCCAGCGTGTAGCCGTCGGGCGACGCCGACACGGCCTTGCTGACGCCGTCGATGCCGCCGCCGCGCGGTCTGTTGTCGATGATGACCGCCTGCTTGAGGTCTTCTTCGACGATCTTGGCCAGTTCCCGTGCGAAGATGTCCGTGCCACCACCCCGCGGAGCCGGCACGACGATGATGACGGGCTTGACCGGATACTGTCGGGAGGCCGAGATGACAGGCTGTGTGGCAGCCAATACAGCGGCTACCGCCGCGATCGGGGCCAAGGTTGCGACCGACTTCACCATCTTCGCCCTATCCAGATTGACGCATGTCCGACGGGTGACGAAACGGGGCCGCAACAGCAAGCGCCCCCAGCTTCGTTCCGGGTTGCTTTCGCACAGGAGCGGTTAACATTCGCTGATGAGGTTACGTCTTTGCGTTAGTTCAGCATTAATGATAAACAATCGGTAAATAGTTTGTATTTTCTGTTAAATGATCGTCAACGCTGAAAGCAAAAAGCCGAGCAAATTGTTTACGTTCCCCTGAAGCGCGGAAGTTTTTACGAGGCGCTAACGCCGCTCCCCTAGATGTCGACCATCGGTCGCGAGGACCGTGGGAGTTCGGGTCAGCGCGACGCCTTGGGGGGCAGTTGATGGCAGGCGGTCTTTTTCGGCAGGAAGCTCTCGATGCGCATAGCCGCATCGGGAAGCTCCAGAACACGATGCATGTCACGAACGGCCTGACGCGCGGCGCGCTGCTGGCTCTGGTCGTCCTGCTGGGCGGCGCCGTGGTCTGGAGTCGCTTCGTTCAGGTCCCGGTGCGGGTCAACGGGACCGGCGTCCTGGTCGACACCTCGGGCGAGTTGCTGAAGCCGGTGCGCTCGGTGATGGATGGGATCGTCGAGACCATTCTCGTGAACGAGGGCGACCACGTCACCGCTGGTCAGGTCGTGGCCCGTGTGCGGCTGCCCGACAGGATCAACGCGCTGCAGAAGGCCGAGCGCGACATGGCCTCGCTCGAACAGAAGGCACGGGAGACCGAGGCACTCCAGATCTTCGAACGCGAGACGGAGGAAAAGACCCGGGCTGAGCGCCGCAATGCGTTGGTTGACCGGATCGCCAATATGGAGACCCGACTCGCCTGGCAGCGCGATCTCGAGCGCGACCAGGTGAAGCTGATGGAGCTGGGATCGACCACGCGCAATCGCGTCTTCGAAACCCGCGTTCAGACGCAGCAGATCGCCGATCAACTCGCCAGCGCCAAGAGCGATCTTCTCGCGATGAAGATGGAGCCCTTCGCGACCGACAGCAAGATCGAGCGCGAGCGCATGATGATCAAGTTCCAGATCCAGCAGCTGCAATCCGAGATGGCAGCACTACGGTCGGAACTCGAGCGCGGCTCCGTTCTGAAGAGCACGGTCAGTGGCACGGTGGCCGAGCTTTCTGCGGAGCGGAACGGTCTCGTCACGGCCGGACAGCCCGTTCTCAGCATCATCCCCGAGGATTTCAGCGGCAAGCTGGAAGCGCTGACCTATGTTTCGATGGCCGACGGTAAGCTGGTGCAGATCGGCGACGAAGTGCTGATCCGTCCCGCCTCGCTGCCGGTGCGCGAGCAGGGCCGCGTGCGCGGCACCGTGATGGAAGTCTCGGAGGCGCCGATCACCGAGCGGGCTCTGACGCGCATCCTCGGCAATGCCTCGCTGGTGCAACAGGTGACGGGCACAGGCGCTCCCTTCGCGGTTCGCATCGCACTGCATCGCGACCCCGAAACGCCGTCCAGCTATGTCTGGACGTCCGGGGAGGGCCCTGAACTGCGGATGACGCCGGGCACGCCGGTGAGCTCCCGCATCACGGTGGAACGCGAAACGCTGCTGTCGCTGGCGATGCCGGCGCTGCGTCGCCTGCTCGGCTCGAGCGACTGAGCGCGGGCGGGGTGCGGCCGAGCGGCTGCGACCCCGCCGCACCCTCGCAAGACGTTTCAGCCCGATTCCGCCCAGACCGGCCCGGCTGAGCCAGGCCACAGGAGCCCCCATGTTGCCGGTGAAGAAGACGCCGCTCTTCCTCCAGATGGAAGCCACAGAGTGCGGTGCGGCCTGCATCGCCATGGTTCTGGCCGCCCATGGCCGCTGGATCACGCTGGAGGAAGCGCGGGAGCGCTGCAATACCTCGCGCGACGGGGTCGACGCGGAGGGGCTGCTCCAGGCTGCGGAGAGCTACGGGCTAACCGCCATCGCCTTCCGCCGCGAGCCTGCAGAACTGTCGGCCCTGCCGATGCCGCAGATCCTGCACTGGTGCTTCAACCATTTCGTGGTGCTGGAGAAGGCCAGCGCCGACAGCTTCACGATCCTCGACCCGGCCCAGGGGCGGCTCACCCTGAGCGCCCAGGAGTTCGGCGACTGTTTCACCGGCCTCACCATGGCCTTCGAGCCCGATGAGGGCTTCGTCAAGGCCGGACGCCGCCCCTCGGTGGCGATGGCTCTGATCCGCGAGGCGGCCCATTCCAAGGACGCGCTCGGCGTCGCCTTCGCCACAGGGATTCTGGCGGTCATTCCTGGCCTTGCGTTGGCGGGTGCTACCAGCGCTCTGGTCAACCATGTTCTCGGTGCGCGCCAAGCCGACTGGCTCGGCCCGCTGCTGGCGATCCTCCTGCTGATCTCGCTGGCGCAGGCGGCGATCTCGTATCTCTCGTCCTGGACGGTCGCGACCTGGAAGATCAAGATCGGTGCAGTGTCGGCCCTCAGCGGGTTCTATCGGGCGCTGACCCTGCCGCTGTCCTATTTCGCCCAGCGCAGCGCCGGCGAAGTGGTCTCGCGCATCCGCATCGGCTCAGAACTGGGCAGCACCATCGCTGGTCCCCTCGCCAATCTCCTGCCGCAGATCGTCCTGGTCCTCGGCTATCTGGTCGTGCTGTCGCTCTACGATCCGATCATCATGGTCGCCGCGATCGTGACGGCGCTGTTGAACTTCCTGATCCTGAGCCTGATCACATCACGGCTGTCGGACCGCACTCGCGAGCACCAGCTGGCGGAGGGCCGCGCCGCCGCCGTCGCGACCTCAGGAATGGCTAATCTCGGCACCTATGCGCTGATGGGCCGTGAGAACCTGCTCCTCGCCCGCTGGACGACGGCGGAGGATGCTGCCATCGCTGCCGAACAGCGGTTGGGAATTCTGAAGACCATGGCGGGGCTCGGCCCCGTCCTTGCCGGTCTCCTGCTGACCACGGTTGTGCTCGTCGTCTGCGCCGTCCGTGCGATCGAGGGGAGCCTGTCGCTCGGCGACCTCGTCGCGACCCAGATGCTGGCCAGCCTGCTGAACAAGCCGATCGCCGGGCTGGCGGCCGGCTTCTGCGCCATCCAGGAATCGGCAGGCGCGCTGATGCGGCTTTCGGACCTCGAAGGCCATCGCAGCGCCGCCGCCTTCGACAACCGTGAGCGCAGCGCTTCGCCGCAGACGCGCGACGGGCGGCTCGTTTTGAAGGATGTAGGCTTCGCGCACACACCGGGGCGGCCGATCCTGTCCGGCGTCGACCTGTCACTCGAGCCGGGGCGCATGATCGCCGTGATCGGCCCCTCGGGAGCCGGCAAATCGACGCTGGCACGGCTGATGGGCGGGCTCGTCGAACCCACGGCGGGCAGCGTCACGCTCGATGGTATGGCGCTGGCGGACTGGCCTCAGAGCGAGTTGCGCAACCGGCTTCTCTATGTCGGCCAGATGCCGGCGAGCTTCTCCGGCACGATCGGCGAGAACATCACGCTCTGGGACACCGAGATCGACCACGGCGCCGTGACCGACGCGGTCAGTCGGGTCGGACTCAGCCAGGCTGTCAGCCGCCGTCCCGGCGGTCTCTATACCAAGCTCGTCAGTGGAGAGACCGGCCTGTCGGGTGGCGAACTGCAGCGCCTTTCGCTGGCGCGTGCTCTGGCTCGCGGGCCGGCCGTCATCGTGCTCGATGAGACGACCAGTGCGCTGGATCCGTCCTCCGAGGAAGAGATCATGGAGATGCTCCGGGCCTCCGGGGCCGCCGTCGTCATCGTCACGCACCGATCGGGCACCGCTTGTCGCTGTGACGAAGCGATCCTCGTCGGCAATGGCGGCATCGTCGGGCGCGGGCACCCGGCGCAGTTCTTCGCCAACGGGCCGCTCGCAAGGCCCGCCCATGCCCAGCCGTCGCAGATCGTTCACGCCCCTGTCGTCCACGCCGTCGGAGCCGCCTGATGTCCGTCGCAACAGCCCCGTCCAACCGGGACCTTACCCTCGTCGAGGACGTCGTCGGGCGCGTCGAGACGATTCTGGACCCCGCTTCCGGTGGCAGCTTCGCTGCCTCGGAATCGCCCCTGAGCGCGGTCATTCGCGCCGTTGCAAAGCACTACGACAAGAAGCCGGAAGCAGGTCAGCAGCGTGGGATTGGCGAGAGCACCGAAGATGCGATCGACCGCATGGCCCGATCCGCACAGCTCATCTCGCGCGAGATCCCGGTCGAGCCCGGCTGGCAGCGGCGGTATGCACTGCCATTCATCGCCGAACGGCGCTCCGACGGGACCCCGTTCGCGCTGATCCCATCGGGATCCACCTGGCTTTATGTCGACGGATCGCGCCCGCGCAAACCGCTTCGGCTCGACGCCGAAACGGCCGCCTCGCTGGGCTCGGAGGGCTGGGCGCTGAGCCCGGCTCTCCCCGACAAGGCATTGACCCTCAAGGAGCTCCTGCTGTTCGGACTGGGCACGAAACTGCCCGATCTCGCCGCCTTCGCCGCCTTGACCTTCCTGGCCGGCCTGGTGCTGTCGCTGCTGCCGCTCGCAAACATCGCGATCATGGACATCGTGATTCCCGGCGGCGATTTCGTCATGCTCCAGCATGTCGCGGTGATGCTGGTGGCGTTGATCGTGGCGACACTGATCACTCGCTTCGCAGCGGCGCTGAGCCAGCTGCGCATCGATGGCCGGACCGGCCTGATGCTGCGAACGGCGGCCGCTGATCGCATGATCCGTGTGTCGCGCGGCATGGGCGCGGGCAAGGCCCCCGCTCCGGCAGCGGCGGCGCTCATCACCCGATCGGTCGAAACCTGGCACAAGGGCGTCTGGAAGCTCGGCCTCTCCGTCGTCGGAGGGCTGCTCGTAGCGCTGCCCAGCCTGGCGGTGATCATCCACACCGCGCCGCTGGCGGGCACGCTATGTCTCGTCGTCATGATCCTGGCCGTTGCGCTGTCGGCCTGGATCGCCAAGCGCCAGGTCGATCTGCTCTTCTCGGGCGCTTGCTCGCCGACGAGCTGGATTTCGCTGTCCTACGAGACGCTGTCGCAGATCGAGACTGTGCGGGCGACGGGCTCGGAAAGCCGCTTCTTCAAGCTCTTCGCCGAGAGCTTCCTGGCGCTGAAGGAGCGTTTCCTCGTCACCGACCGTATGGGAAGCAACATTCATGCCCTCGAGGCCGCGCTCGAAGCCCTCATCCTGACATTGGGCATCGCGGCCGCGATCCTGCTGCAGAAGAACCTGCCGGCCCAGGACGGTGTCGCCTTCACCACCGCGCTGATGACGGTGACGGGCGCAGCCGTCGGCCTCGTGCATGCGTTTCTCCAGGCCAGCATGCTCGGCCTCCAGCGCCGCATGATCCAGCCGATTCTCGACGCAGTTCCCGCGCCTCACAGCGGTGGCGCCCGGCCCGAGCGGATCACCGGCGAAATCGAGATCTGCGACATCGTCGTGCGTCGCTCGCCGGGCGCCAGGGCCCTGCTGCAGAACGTCTCGCTGAAGATCAAGCCGGGCGAGCATATCGGGATCGTGGGCGCTTCGGGCTCCGGCAAAAGTACGCTGCTGCGTTCGCTGCTCGGCCTGGAGAAGCTGGAATCAGGCTCGGTGAAGGTCGATGGCGTCGATCTCGCGCTGCTGGACGCCGCCGCCATCCGACGCCAGATCGGTGTCGTCGGCCAGGCCGGGCGGCTCTTCCCAGGCACCCTCTTCGAGAACATCAGCGCGGGTCTGAAGCTTTCCGAAGATGAGGTCTGGACGGCCGTTCGACTGGCCGCACTGGAAGACGACATCCGCGCCCTGCCGCTCGGCCTGTCGACGCCGATTGGCGATGCCGAGCCGATCCTGTCGATCGGCCAGATTCAACGCGTGCTGCTGGCGCGCGCCCTCGCGCATCGCCCGGCGCTGGTTGTGCTCGACGAGGCGACGAGCGCGCTCGATCCGAAAGCCGAAGCGCATGTCGCCGCCTCGGTCGATGCGCTGAAGGCAACTGTGATCACTGTCGCGCACCGCCTGGACACCGTACGGCGCTGCGACCGGATCTATGTGCTGAAGGATGGCAGGATCGCGGAAACAGGCACCTTCGACCAACTCGCTGCCTCGGACGGAATCCTGGCGGAGTTCCTCTCGGCCGATGCGCGTTCGCTGCGGCAGGAGATCGATCCGGTCGGCGACAGCATTCGCAGGATCGAGCGCGAATTCGCTGCTCGCGACGCCTGACGGCGCAGAGCCCCACGCTCCGCCAAAAGCCTCCGGCCCGACCGGGGGCTTTTGGCATGGTGAGGACCGTTGGGTTGCCGGAGAGGAGACGCCGCCACAGCCGGGCGCAGCGGATCAAGGCCTCAGCCGGGTTTCGATCTTTACTTAACTATAGACCGCAATAGCCTGAAAGTGGGTCGATAAGGCGCAATTTGATCAATTTTAACTGCGTCTCCTAAGCAAAAAACAAGGCCCGCCGCCCTAGGTTCGCCTCGTGACGTTTCGTCCATTGGGGGTTCAGAAGATGGCGCGCCAGTCGGCCTTGAAGTTGAAGCAGTTCGAAGACGCTCTGCCGCGGGATGTCCTGAAGGCGGTTTCCGGTGGAAACGCTCAGGTCAAGGTCGATGACGGTTCGCAGTCCGGCGTCGCGATGGCGGCGGTCGCGGACAGCACGGGCAATGCCCAGAACGGCGCCTCGGGTTATGCGTCGGTCTCGGCGGGTACCAGCATCACCTCGGGCGGCGGCAGCTATGGCTTCTCGTCCGGGTTCCAGGCCAGCGCCGGCGGCGAGGCTCACGGCACCGCTGGCCCGGCCAGCGGGTCGGTCTCGGGCGAGGTGGGCGTCAAGTCCGGCGTCGCAGCCGAGGTGCATCACACGGCCAACGAAACCGGCGCCAGCTTCCAGGCTGGCTCGGTCGCCTATGCGACGGCCTCGGTGGATGGCAAGATCAGCGCTGGCGGCGTGTCCGTCAGCGGCGGCCTCGAGGCAACGGCCAAGACCGGAACCTACGCCGAGGGCAGCGCGAGCATTCAGCACGGCAATGGGGCCTATGGTGCGGCCGGCGAGGGCAGCGCCTTCACGGGCCATGGCGTCGAGGTCGGCTACACCCAGGGTGCAGGCATCAAGAACATCGGCTCGGGAACGGCTGGTGCTGGGGTCGGCATCGGTGAGATGGCGGGTGTCGGCGGTGGCGCCAATGCCGGCTACGACAACGGCAAGATCAATATGGGCGTCAGCGGCGACGTCGCCTTGCTGGTCGGCGTCAAGGTCGATGTCGGCATGACGGTCGACACCAAATATGCCCAGGATGGCGTGAAGGCGGTGACGCCCGGCGCCACCGAGGCGGGCATGAAGGTCGCCGAAGTCGGTAAGGATGTCGGCACCAAGGTCGGTGCGGACACGAAGGCCGCTGCCGACAAGGCCGCTGCGGAGTCGAAGGCTGCTGCGGACAAGGCGGCTGCCGAGGCCAAGGCCGCTGCCGACAAGGCCGCCGCCGATGCCAAGGCCGCCGCCGACAAGGCTGCGGCCGAGGCGAAGGCTGCCGCCGACAAGGCCGCTGCCCAGGCCAAGGCCGCTGCCGAGAAAGCCGCCGCCGATGCCAAGGCTGCCGCCGACAAGGCGGCCGCCGAGGCCAAGGCTGCGGCGGATCAGGCGGCCAAGGCTGCGAGCGACGCCGCAAAGAAGGTCAGCAATACCTTCAAGAAGATCTCGAAGAAGTGGTGATGGCCTGATCGGTCCCCGCGGACCGATCGTCAGCCACGTCGAGGGCCAGACGCCTCCGGGTTTTCCCAGGGCAGCGGCTGGCTCACAGATCAGCGACCCTGCCGGTGGCCAGTACGCCGGCGGGGTCGAGCGCGTGACGCAGGCGTCGCACCACGGCCGCCCAATCGCCCTGCGAGGGGGCCGCGGCGGCCGTCGCAGGCAGGGTCGGCCGGTAAGGGTGAAAGCCCTCGCGCGTAAAGGCTTCCATCAGCATGGCATGCGCGGCCATGGCCTTGGCATCGGCGCCCGGCACGTCGCGGTCCCAGGCGAAGGAAACATATCCATGGCAGGCCCGCTCTGTCGCTGCTTCCGCCCCGGCCATGATAAAGATGTCGAACTGTCGAGCGGCGGCCTGCGTCAGCTGCGCCATTCGCGCCAGAGCCACGCCATCCAGCGGGATGACGGGGCATAGCCAGAGAAAGCCGCAGCGGTCGCGGTCGGGGTTCAGTGGCCCGTCTGGCAAAGCGGGCTTGGCCCAGTAGCAACTCGTGACGTTGCCGCCATCGCTGAACCCGCGCAGTCCGGAGTTACGGGAGCCCGGCTCGCCATCCTCATCGATCGTGAAGGAGCTGCAGAAGGGCAGCAGCGTCTGGATGACGATCGCCTTCTTGCAGTCGAGGATCATCGCGTGATTGGCGCTGATCGAGATCGTCGCCAGCCATTCCTCGTAAGCCCGGGGTGGCGGCGGCTGGGTCAGGTCGGCTGCGATCCCGGCGGAAGCGATCTGCTTGGCGCCGTCCCAGAAAAAGGCGTCATGGTAATCGACGACCCGGTCGCGGATCAGGCCCGTGAAGGCCTCGACGAAGGCCGGCAGCTTGTCGGACAGGCCGATCTCGAAGGCGATGTAGCAGCCATGCTGCGCCGTCGGCGCCAGACCCAGGCAACCCGAGAGCACGCAGCCGAAGCTTGCCTGGCTGAAAAGGCCTTCGATCAGCGGCCCGACCGGCCGGCCATGCACGGGCGCCAGTCGCGCATTCTCGAAACGACCATAGCCGGTGCGCAGGCGTTCGCCTGTCGTCAGCCCGACATCGAGGTCCCAGAGCTGGCCGAAGCGGTCGCCGAAGGCGCCCGAACCTTCGCCGCGATCGAGCGCATTGGCGAGCACGCTGGCGCTCGGCGGACCACCGAAGGAAGGGACGTGGAAGGGGATTTCCCGCGCAGTCAACTCGTCCTGCAACTGAGAGAAGGTGACGCCGGGCTCTACCCGGACCGTGCCAGAGGTGGCGTCGATGTCGATGATGCGATTCAGGCGCGAGAGATCGAGAATGACGGCGTCGCGCGGCGGGCGGCGTGAGCCCAGACCCCAGGACCGTCCGCGGCTGACCGGATGCAACGGGCAGCCATGAAGGCCAGCCAGACGCAGACAGGCGACGGCCTCTTCCGCCGTGCCGGGGCTCAGCACGGCCAGAGGATGGCCACTCCAGGGAAAGGTGCAAAGGCTCCAGTCGGCGAGATCGACTGCCGAAACCGAGACATGGCCAGCCCCGATCGCAGCGGCGCATGCGGCAAGGAATGTCGTCAGAGCCTCTGGCAGCGGAGCCTGAATAGGTCCCAAGTTCGTCACGAATCGCACCCCCGCAACCTGTGTCGGCGCTTGTTGCTATCTCGGGGGCGGCCTGCCGGGTCAATGCTCCCCGCGCCCCGCGCCGCCTGTCGAATGACGGCTGCGACACGCATTTTTAAGCGCTGTGCATCATGGTTTGGGGCCGGCGTGCCCTGACGAGGCGCGCTGTCGGCGGTTACCGCCGCGAGACGAGTGCGGCCTGCCGCAGAGAGGCGACGGATCTTCAGCATGGCGACGGTGTCGACGCGTGAGTTTCTGCCGCTCAAGCGACGGGCCGTCGAGGCCACCATGCTGGGGCTGGTTGCAATCCTGTCCCTGCTGCTGCTGCTCTATGTCGCCTTCGAAGACGCCCGGCGGACCATGGAGCGCTTCCATTCCGAGAAAATGGTCGCGCAGGGCCAAGTCGTCCAGAATGCACTGGAGAGCTTCGTCCGGCCGGGTTTGCCGCTTCGCCATTTCGTCGGTTTCTCGGGGTTGGTCGAACCGATCATCGACGGCGACAGGCTGGTGTCGTCCGTGGCTGCCTATGCGGCGTCGGGCGAGCGCGTTTTCGCGGTCGGGCCGGCTGCGGCGCGCTTCGACGGGCCGGCCCGGCTGAAGGACACACGCGCCGCCGATATCGTCGTTTCCGCCGGGGCGATCGAGGTCGTGCTGCCGCTGGACGACCGCTTCGAGCGCGTCGGCCATATCGTGCTCGTCACGCCCAGGGCCCTGATCGCCACTCAGGTCGAGGCGGCGTTCAAACCACTCCTCGGCTTGGCGATGCTGGCGGCGGCAGCGTTCGCCCTGGCGGTCGCTCTGCTGTTTCCGCGCCAGGATGGCCCGCTGCGGCTGCGCTGGGTCGGGATCGGCTTCATCTCCACCTTCGCCATCACGGCCGCCCTGGTCGTCGCCACTCTGGTTTCGACTTATTCGCTGGCCACTCAGGAGCGAGCCAAATCTCTGGCCGACAGCCTCGGCCAGAGACTGGACGACATCGTCGCCTTCAATTTGAGCTTCAACGACATCACAGGCATCGGCGCGCTGCTGGCCGAATACCGCCGGGCCAATCCGGACATCCGGGCTGCGGCCCTGATCGTCGATGGCCGCGTGATCGTTCACACCGATGCCGGCCTTGAAGGTGGAGCTTGGGACCACCGCTCGGACGATTACGAGTTTGCCGCCGATCTCTCGCCCAATGGTACGGCACGGATCCAGATCCGCGTTGCGCTGCCGCGGGACGTCGTATTCGCCCAGGTGCTTCGGAGCACGAAGAACTTCAGTGCGCTGCTCGTCGCTTCGGGGCTGTTCGCCGCGCTCTTCGTGGGACTGGTTCATGCCTTCCAGCGTCGCAGCAGGATCGGCCGCGATGCTTCTGATGACGACGCCAAGGCCTTCAGCATCGATCTGATCAAGCCCGCCTTCTTCCTTGCGGTCTTCTCTGAACATCTGAGCTATGCGTTCCTGCCCCAGATCATCCAGTCTGCGACGCTCGCGGCAGGGCTATCGAAGGCTTGGGCCTCCGCCCCATTCACGATTTACTATCTGACCTTCGCCATGGCGCTCATCGCCGCCGGACGCCTGGAACAGCGCATGTCGGCCCGTGGCCTGGTCGTCGGCGGGCTCGCCCTCTCGGCGGTCGGCATGACCTTGATGGCGATCCATCTTGATTTCCAGTCTGCCGTGCTCGCAAGAGCGCTGTCGGGGATGGGGCAGGGCATCCTGTTCATCGGAACCCAAGCCTTCGTGCTGACCAACTCCTCCCAGGCACGGCGGACCCGGTCCGGCAGCATCATCGTGTTCGGTTTCCAGGCGGGCATGATTGCGGGAATGGCGATCGGCTCGCTGCTGTTCTCGTCGATCCACGCGGCCGGCGTGTTCCGGCTGGCGGCTGTCGTCGCCGGCGCGACGGCGCTCTATGTCGGCCTCGCCCTGCCGGTCACGCGGTCGTCCGCCAGCTCTGTGGCGAGGGCGTCGCTCTGGCGTGATGTGCTCACCTTGATGCGAGACGGTGCTTTCGCACGGACCGCCCTCCTGATCGGCATTCCCGCCAAGGCGATTCTCACCGGCGCCGTCCTGCTGGGCCTGCCGTTGCTGCTGGCCCAACTCGGCTTCGCCAAGGAGGATATCGGCCAGATCACCATGCTCTATGCCGGCGCCGTCATCATCTCCTCCCAGCTCGCCTCGGCACGGGCCGACCGGACCGCCGACACCCGCACTCTGCTGTTCCACGGGGCGTGCCTGACTGCGCTTGGCCTGTTCGTGATCGCGAGCCCCGGCCTGTCCGTGCCGTTTGCGCTCGATCTCGGCGCTTGGCCGGTGACGGCGCTCATCATCTGCGGCGTCGTCACCATCGGCATCGCCCATGGCTTCATCAACGCTCCGATCGTGACGCATGTCGCGGAGACGGCGGCGGCAGGCGTCGTCGGCCCGACCAGGGCGGCCGCGACCTATCGGCTCCTGGAACGGGTCGGCCACGTGACGGGTCCCCTCGTCATGATGCAGATCTTCGCGGTGATGGGCGTCACATGGAGCGCCTTCGCGACAATCGGCGTCGGCATCCTGATCATGGCTCTCCTCTTCCTGAGCGCGGGGCGGACAACGACTGCGGGTCGATCCAACCTGTCGGCCGCTTAAGGGGATCTGCATGGCTGTAGCGAGAACGATTTACGCGAGACCTGTCGCGAGCCTGCTCTCGGCCTGCCTCGTGGCCCTCGCCGCCGCGGCCGGGGCCGAGGCCGCTCCCCAAGGCCAAGCCGTCCTCCAGACCCAATCCCAGCCTGGCGGTGAGAAGGATGAGGCACCCTATCACGCCTGGTTCAAGGTCACGGCGGCGACCCGCGATCACTGGCGGCTGGTCGCGGCGCCCGGAAACCCGCTGGAACTGCGAGTTCTCCCCAAAGAGGCCACTTCGGGCGCACGGCCCAAGAAGATCATGGTCGTCTACCCGCGACCGTCATCGGCCTACGACGTCGCAATCTCGAAGATGCTCTCCGTCTTCGCCAACAAGCTGCTGGCTGTCGAACTCACCGTCATCAACTTTCAGAATGAGGACGAACGAGGCCGGCTGATTCTGAAACGGGTCGAGGACGAGCAGTTCGACCTGATTCTGGCGATGGGCTCGGAGAGCACAGCCTGGCTCTGGGAGCACTACAGGGGAGGGCGTTTGCCGGTCGTCACCGTCTGTTCGAAAGACCCTGTCCTGCTGGGCCAGGCCGCCGCTTACGATCGGGGATCGGGATCGAATTTTGCGTTTACCTCGCTCAACGTGCCGATCGACGTGCAAATGGCCTATGTCGCCGCCCTCAAGCCACAGCTGAAGTCGATTGCCGTCATCGCCGATGGTGCCAATGTCAGCGCCATGGAGACACAGGCACGGCCCGTTCTCGAATACGCGAAGGCGCGCGGCGTTTCGGCTCTCGAACTGACGGTCAGGGATCCGGCGAATGCCAAGGCCGAGCTGGCGCAGCTCATCAAGGGCGCGGTCGAGAGAATGAAGGTCGCGGACCCCATTCTCGCCTCGAGCATCTTCTGGGTCACCGGCAGCACGGCCGTGTTCCGTGAGATCGCCACCATCAACGCCCATGCGGACCGCGCGGCGGTGCTCAGCGTGGTTCCCGACATCGTCCGCGGCGGTGGTGACAGTGCAATGCTCTCGATCGGCATCAGCTTCGAGTCCAATGCGCAGCTCGCGGCTCTCTATGCGAGCGACGTGCTGACCGGTCGCAGTGAAGTGGGCCAGATCAAGGTGGGTGTCGTCACCCCGCCCGACATGTCGATCAATTTCCAGAAGGTGCGTGAAGCCGGTGCGTCGATACCGCTGTCGATCTTTGCGGCGGCAGGGACCATCTATGACTACGAGGGCAATCTTGTGCGCGTAGACGGCAAGGCGAGTGCCCGCTTGAGCCAGTGAAGGCGGGCGCTATCCTCGCCCGGAGCGGCCGGTCCGGAACAGGGATGCGGGTCAATCGATAGGTGGCCTTTTCACGAAGCCGTTCAGAGTTCATTCGTGATGTATTGTGCGGTTTTGACCTGAATATTTTTTAAGTATCCTCGTTAGGCTTGAGCATAGGCTCGCCGCTCTATGTCTCTTCCACGTCAGCTTCCGATGATGTGTCGCTGACGCCGGATGGGGGCATCGATGTCTATTACCGCCAGCACAGTCCGCGAGACCGAGGCTTTTGGGCTGCCGCTTCAGCCCCTGGGCCTGAACCGGCACATCGAGGTCCTGTTCCGGCGGCTGCGCATGGCCATTGTCCATGGCGGTGACAAGACCGTCGACGGTGCAGTCCTTGGCATGGCGGGCAATCAGCGTTCCTGGAAGAGCTACCGTCCGGTGGCCGAGGACATTGCTGCGGCCCTGATGCGTCTCGGCTGCCGCCAGCCCATCGAGGTGATGCCAGACGACATGCGACTGCCGGCGCGGTTGCGCGACAGCGGCACCCATATGGCATGGCTGAACACGGCCGGGGTGCAGGGGGCCTCGGCCATTACGCATACGCCGGCGATGTTCGAGATGCTCGGCCTGCCCTATGTCGGGCACGAGCCTCTGCTCGCCGGGATCCTCGACAACAAGCACCTGTTCAAACAGCAACTCGTCGCGGCAGGCATTCCAACGGCGCCGTCGTTGCTGGTGCGCCCCTCGCCCAATCCGTTCTGCCCGACGCAGGATGCCGGCTTTCGGCGGATCTTCGGCGCCTATCGCGGCCCCTTCATCGTGAAGCCGGTATCGGGGCGGGCCTCGCTCCATGTCACCTTCGTCGACAGCATCCTGCAGCTGCGCGACGCGATCGCGAGCGTCACGGCTGTTACAAGGGCGCCTGTACTGATCGAGCGCTATCTTGGAGGCGCGGAATACTGCGTCGCCATTTGCGGCCCCGTCGTGGCGCGCGGGGGCGTTCTGACCAAGGCAGAGGAGCCTCTCGTCTTCTCGGCGCTGGAACGGCGATTCGCTCCTGGCGAGCCGATCTTCACCTCGATGGATGTGAAGCCCATCAGCGAAGAACGGGCCCGGCTGCTCGACCCCGTATTGGATCGCGCCGCATGGACGCAGCTCGCCCGGATCGCGCGCGCCGTTTTCGCCCAATTCGGCCTCGAAACGCTCATCCGACTCGACATTCGTGCCGATCAGGATGGCAACATGTTTGTGCTCGAAGCCAACCCCAAGCCCGATCTGAAAGCGCCTGCGCCTGGCGTGACCAGTCTCGTCAGCATCGGTCTGGGGCAGCAGGGCATGACCTATGACGACCTGATTCTCTCCCTGTTTGCCAATCGGATCGAGCGTCTTCTCGCCGACAAGCACGAGACGATAAGCCGCCTTGCCGGCGTGTCGTAGGTGACCGGACCCCGCCCGTGCGGGCAGAGAGGCCGGGTTTTCCGGTAGCCGCCGAGGCGATGGAACGCGATCTGAAACCGGTCCCTAGCCTCGCGGGCGCTCTTGGTGCGCAGCGCGACATGGACCTAGCCGGAGACGGCCACAGAGACCGCTTCGTCGTCGACCGGCAGGGTCACGGCACGACCGTGCGCGACCTCCTCGATCTCGTTCGGAACCCGAACGTTGAGGTCGGATCATCCCGACTTGGTAGCGAAGGGATGGGGCTCGCAAGGGCCATGTGGTGAAACCGCTGTGTGAAAGCGGACAACCGACAAGCTCTTACAAAACCGAAGCTCTTTCCCTGCTGAGGAAAAAGAGTGGTGCCCAGGAGAGGACTCGAACCTACCGACCAGTCCCAGGACCATTGAAAAATAAGGGAAATTCCGTAGCAAGTCCCATCTCTGAGTGGGAGTTTGTAGTGGAACCAGTTGCAAGCGAAAGTAGCGCAATTGCGCAGTCTTGCAAGCAGGAACTAAGCCATTCCTCCATCAACACCATCGGACGCAAACATCGCCCTGCGATCGCGGCCGGCGCTACGAAGACCGGCAGCGGTGGAGTCCCACCGCAGTCTCTCAATCTCGACGCTGGGCCGCAGCGTCGGAAGCCGTTCAGCAAATCAGCGAACGCCACTCAGCTTTCCAAGACTAAAACAACCGCAGTTCAACCCTCGATAGGCACCCGAGCCTGACCCCTCCATCACTCCGTTAAACCCTCGCCATCAATGCGAGAAATTGAAAATGCTGGGTGACGCACGATGCTAACCCTGGGCTCAAAGCGGACCCCTATTCACAATCGAAACGGATAAGCTCCAAGCTTTCGAGACCGACTCAAGTGGGGAACCCCCCAGCAAATTAGAGGATCCCGGAAATGACGATAGAGGACATGAGGCAGAACGCCCTGGACGAAAGCGAGGTGGCTGCGCTGCGCGCCCTCGGCCTGACAGATAATGAACTCCACGAAGGCCCTCTCTCGGATCGCGTCAGATCCTGGGCCGCCGCCTACATCCGCGCCACGCTAGACGATCCGCGGACGGCAGGAGATGGGGGCCACAAGGGCGTCCGGGAGACGTTGCGCAGGAAGGCTCACGCCGCTGGGGCTGACGCGGCCGCCGATCCCAAAGCAACCCTCAAAGTTGTCACGGCTTTGAGGTTCGACGTCCCCATGCTGGCTTCGCACTATGAAGCCGGGCGGTACGTACCCGAGCCTGGGACTATTAGAGCTGTCTGGCGCTACCGGTACCGGAGCGCCGCTGGCGGGGCGGTCGCCAAGGTCGCGCCGATCCTCGACGTGGGCGGCGGGCGATCGTGGCGCGCGCCGAAATGGCCACGCCTCTGCGAGGACCCGAGGGTCGAGGCGGTCGGATCGACCTACCGCCTCGCCGTGGCCTGCGACCTTGTCGGCCGACCGGACCTCCTGGAACTCGAGGGCGCCGCGGTTGAGAAGCGCCGCCAGATCGCGGCCATCAGGGACATTGCCGACCTCGACGGTGGGGCCGCGATCACGGTCTTCGACCTAGGACAGGATGGGCATTGGTCGATCCAACTGGTCGCCACGTCAGGAAACAAGGGCAGCCTCCAACTAACTGGGATTGTTCAGGAACTCGTTGCCATCCTCGAAACGCAGGCACTTCTATTCGCGAGGTCGGGTAAAAAATTCGTACCCTCCAAGATCGACTGACAGAAAAGGCTGATACTTCAATTACGTTGCGGCATCTCGCTGAGCGCCTCCGAGCCTCCTTGCCGACCTCCACCGGATGCGTCTCCCAATCCGAGTGGGCGCATTCAACCGGCCGAGTATGTGATTCCCTTAGAGCCCGTCCCGAAAGGGTTGAGCGACTGGGGCACTCGTGATTCCAAGGGGTTGTTCAGGCCATCTTGGAGCGAGCGATGTGGACCCCAGCCACTC